>NZ_CP029185.2:2074642-2382857 GCF_003096015.2 Limnobaculum parvum
CGCCCGCCGCAGTCAATTGGCACTAACGCTAGCGAAATGCGCCTGCGTAACTCAAGTTTATCCTAGTGAAACCAACTATCTGCTCTTTAACCTGACGGATTCAGACAAGGCATTTAAAGCACTTTGGGATAAAGGAATTATACTCAGAGACCAAAACAAACAGCCCGGACTGAAAGGATGCCTACGCATCTCTATTGGTACCCAGCGTGAATGCGATGCCGTCACCGACGCGTTGAAAAACTTTTAAGGAAAACAGCCGCCATGAGCCAAAAATATCTGTTTATTGACCGCGACGGTACTATCATCGCTGAACCACCTGAAGATTTTCAAGTAGATAGGTTAGATAAACTGGCACTAGAGCCACAGGTCATCTCCGCCCTACTGAAGTTGCAGAATGCGGGTTATGAACTGGTGATGATCACCAATCAAGATGGACTGGGAACCAGCCGTTTTCCGCAAGAAGATTTCGATCCGCCACATAACCTGATGATGCAGATCCTCACCTCTCAAGGTATCTGCTTTAAAGAAACCCTCATCTGCCCACACATGCCCGCAGACAAGTGCGACTGCCGCAAACCTAAAACTAAAATGGTCGCGGCCTATATGCATAAAGCGGTGATGGATTATGACAACTCTTGGGTCATTGGCGATCGGGAAACCGACATTCAGTTGGCTAAAAATATGGGCATTCAAGGTATTCGTTACCAACGCGATACCTTGGGTTGGAACCAGATCGTTGAACAGCTAACCCAGTCAGACCGCCACGCTCATGTTATTCGTACCACTAAAGAAACCGCCATTGATGTAGAGGTGTGGCTGGACCGCGAAGGCGGCAGCAAAATTCATACCGGCATTGGTTTCTTTGACCATATGCTGGACCAGATTGTTACCCACGGCGGTTTTCGCATGAATATCAATGTGAAAGGCGATCTGTTTATTGACGATCACCACACTATTGAAGATACCGGTCTGGCTCTGGGTGAAGCACTTAAAAAGGCGCTGGGTAATAAACGCGGTATTGACCGCTTCGGTTTTACACTGCCAATGGATGAGTGCCTGGCGCGCTGTGCACTGGATATTTCCGGTCGCCCTTTTCTTGAGTACAAAGCCGAATTTACCCATCAACGCGTGGGCGACATGAGCACGGAGATGGTGGAACACTTTTTCCACTCACTCGCTTATTCCATGGCGGTCACGTTACATCTCAAAACCAAAGGTAAAAACGATCACCACCGAGTAGAAAGCCTGTTTAAAGTCTTTGGTCGTACCCTGCGTCAAGCAATCCGCGTGGAGGGTAATACCCTGCCCAGTTCAAAAGGAGTGCTTTAATGGAAGTGGTGATTTTAGATACCGGTTGTGCCAATTTGGCCTCCGTGGCTTATGCCGTTAAGCGTCTGGGTTATGACCCCGTGGTGAGCCGCGATCCTGATATTGTATTGCGCTCGGATAAACTATTTCTTCCCGGTGTCGGTTCCGCCTCAGCGGCCATGAAGATACTTAATGAGCGTAAGTTAATCCCATTAATCAAAGCCTGTACTCAACCGGTTTTGGGAATTTGCCTCGGTATGCAGCTTCTGGCTAAAAACAGTGAAGAAGGCTCAATAGATACGCTGGGCATTATTGACGCGCCGATCAAGCAGATGAAAGCGCACGACCTGCCGCTCCCTCACATGGGATGGAATAATGTTAGCCCACTGGCAGGCCATCATCTGTTTCGCGGCATCGAGGATGGCGCTTACTTCTATTTCGTACATGGATACGCTATGCCCGTATGTTCAGCGACTATCGCGCACACTACCTACGGCGAACCCTTTACCGCCGCGGTACAGCAAGACAACTTCTTCGGTGTACAGTTTCATCCAGAACGTTCTGGTCAGGCTGGCGCACAACTGCTGAAAAACTTTCTGGAGATGTAACAGCGATGATTATTCCCGCATTAGACCTGATTGACGGCAGCGTCGTACGCCTGCATCAGGGGGACTATGGACAACAGCGCGACTACGGCAACGAACCGCTGCCGCGTTTACAGCAATATCAGCAACAAGGTGCTCAGGTGTTGCATCTGGTTGATCTAACCGGTGCGAAAGATCCAAAAGCGCGTCAGCTACCTTTATTGCGTAAACTGTTAGCAGGCGTCTCCGTTCCGGTTCAGATTGGCGGCGGTATTCGCACAGAACAAGACGTCACCGATTTAATCAATGCCGGTGCCAGCCGAGTCGTCATCGGCTCCACCGCCGTGCGCCAGCCAGAAACGGTAGAACAATGGTTTACGCGGTTTGGTGCCGATGCGTTGGTGCTGGCACTCGATGTACGAATTGATGATAACGGTAATAAAAATGTTGCCATTAGCGGCTGGCAGGAAAACTCCAGCCAAACGCTGGAACAGGTGGTGGAGCGCTATCTGCCTTATGGCTTAAAGCACGTACTCTGTACCGATATTTCTCGTGACGGCACGTTGTCAGGTTCCAATGTCAACTTGTATTGTGAAATTAGCCAGCGTTATCCAGACATTGCATTTCAGGCATCCGGCGGTATTGGCAGCCTAAATGATATTGCGGCCTTACGTACCAGCGGAGTAAAAGGTGTCATTGTAGGCCGCGCCCTGCTGGACGGTAAATTTAACGTAGAGGAGGCCATTTCATGTTGGCAAAACGGATAATACCCTGTCTGGACGTTCGTGATGGTCAGGTGGTTAAAGGGGTACAGTTTCGCAACCATGAGATTATTGGTGACATTGTGCCACTGGCTAAACGCTATGCTGAAGAAGGTGCAGACGAGCTGGTGTTCTATGATATTACCGCCTCTTCCGATGGTCGCGTCGTAGACAAAAGCTGGGTTTCGAAAGTCGCAGAAGTGATCGATATCCCCTTCTGTGTTGCCGGAGGCATTAAAAGTATTGAGGATGCAGGTCAAATCCTGTCGTTTGGCGCGGACAAGATCTCCATTAACTCGCCAGCATTAGCGAATCCATCCTTGATCTCTCAACTCGCGGATCGCTTTGGCGTACAGTGCATCGTGGTAGGTATTGATACTTGGTATAACGCCGAGCAGGAAAGCTATCAGGTTTATCAATTTACCGGCGATGAAACCCGCACCAAAGCTACCGCCTGGAACACGCTGGATTGGGTACAGGAAGTACAAAAGCGCGGAGCCGGTGAAATTGTGCTAAATATGATGAATCAGGACGGTGTTCGTAACGGCTATGATCTAAAACAGCTGAAACTGGTACGTCACGTCTGTAAGGTTCCGCTTATCGCCTCTGGCGGAGCGGGAACAATGGAGCATTTCCTTGATGCCTTTAACGTCGCCAACGTTGATGGCGCTTTAGCCGCATCCGTGTTCCATAAGCAAATTATTAATATCGGCGATTTAAAACGTTATCTTGCCGATAACCAAGTGGAGATCAGAACATGTTAACGCAACAGCAACACAACCAGTTGGATTGGGAAAAAGTCGACGGCATGCTGCCAGCGATTGTCCAGCATGCGGTTTCCGGTGAAGTTCTGATGTTAGGTTATATGAATCTGGAAGCCTTACATGCCACCGAACAGAGCGGTAAAGTCACATTTTTCTCCCGCACTAAACAACGCTTATGGACTAAAGGAGAAAGCTCCGGCAACTTCCTAGATGTTGTTAGCATAACGCCAGACTGTGATAACGATAGCCTGCTGATTCTAGCGAGTCCGGTTGGCCCCACCTGCCATAACGGTACCCGCAGTTGTTTTGCTCCCGCAGAAACCGAGTGGACATTTCTATATCAGTTAGAACAGTTGCTGGCTTCCCGTAAACACGCTGACCCAGCGACCTCATATACCGCCAAACTGTATGCCAGTGGAACTAAACGCATTGCTCAGAAAGTAGGTGAAGAAGGCGTTGAAACGGCCCTCGCAGCAACGGTCAACGACCGTGAAGAATTGACCAATGAAGCGTCCGATTTGATTTATCACTTGCTGGTTCTGCTGCAGGATCAGGATTTGAATTTGAGTTCAGTTATTAACCGGCTGCGGGAAAGACATAAGTAGTCCATCGTCTGGCCAGAAAGGATGCTGGCCGGATATTGCTTTTCTCTTCAATCAGTTATTCAGTATCTAGAAGATTATCTATCCTTTCCTTTTATCCTCATCGCCAGAAAAATTTATATTTTTCATCACCTAATTTTTACACGCGAAAAGACGTTTTAAATGTAGCCGCAACGACAAGATGACTAATACAGGCGACATAAAACAATTCCCTTTATATTTATATGGATAGATGGATTTAAAAATCCAAATAATGTGACAACTATATATCTGAAATAATTCCGTGATTGTAAAAACATACTTTCAGCAATCTTACGTTTCAATATAATCATCTAATCCAAATGTAATATGATGTAAAAATAAATTAATATCATTATAAAACAACAGATAATGAACAACACCCCCCGCCTTTGCTTTTAACAAAAAACTCAAAAAAAATACATTACCAATTGATTTTAAAGAATATTTAAAATATTAAATTTAATTAATTAAAAAACACACCATCAAAAAATAGAATCTACATGATTTATAAGAAAAAATAGATAACCCAAGTAAAACAAAAAAAATCAGTTGCTATAAGTTTTTATTTAAAATAGATTAAGTTCGCCAACTAGTTCTAAAGTTGCAAAGGGAAGATTTTTTAATCTTTATGGATGAAAACAATCTGGATATGAAACTTATTAGATTAATCGAAATACCTGTTATTAGGTAGTTTTGAGATTTGATTAGCTAAAAAGCAATCCGTAGGTATTTAACCAGATTGGTAAAAAAGTTTAGTTCTCAGGGGTTACATGCGTAAATTTCCATTAAAAGCACTCGTTATTCTTACCAGTGCTTGTGCAAGCAATTATCTACACGCTCAAGTTATCACAAATAGTACAGTTATTAGTGATGGTTCCACCATTGATGGAATCATATTTTCAGGAAATACCGTATCTGTTGCAAATAATGGTTCCATCATCGTTAATGACAATGGCATAGGTAATGGCTCCCCGGCGCCAATATATGCATGGAATGATGGTTCTCTTAATTTAGGTTCAAATTCCACAGTGATATCAACCTCCCCTGGCCAAAATAATTACGCTTATGGAATTTATGCCAGAGGTAATAACAACAGCGTTATCGCTGATAATTTAAGTGTTTCATCTACATATAAGAACAGTAGTTTCTTCACATTAGGTATTGTGAATGACATATGGTTGGCTGCAGACAACAGTCTGATTGACCTTAGCGGAAAGACGACCATTAATGTCTCTAATGAATTAGGCAAAGCTTCAGCGCTTTTGGCCCAGTGCTACCCGGGTGCTCTCTCTGGGGGAAGCGATGCCTGTAATGATACCGGATACCAAATCAAAGCTGACCGTCTGGATATAACATCTGTTGGTGGTAGCAGTGCTCGAGGTATTGATGCTGAAGGTGCAGCCATTACTTATAATGATGCCACTGTTAATGTATCAACAAAGAATAATGCATCTACGGCTATCGGTTTATATTCTTTAACTGGATATCTGAAGTCAGATGGTAAAACAGATGTCTCTGTAACAGGAAATAGCAGTGATTCATATATTTATAGTGTGTTAGGCGAAGATAAAAATAAATATAATACGTCTGTTTATACTATCGATCTGGGTGGTGATGTTAATGTTAATATTAACGCGGAACCACTGTCAAAAAATACAAAATACTATGGTGCTACTGCAATAAGAAGCGACCTTAAGTTGAATAATATGTCGGTTAATTTTAACAATAAGTCGACTGAAAAGAATTCATTTTATGGTTTAACAACGATTGCTGCTACTCAATCATCTTCCATTACTGTAGATGGTAATTTTAAAGCTGATTTTTCAGCAGATTCATTAATTCTACCAACCAATACTGTGGCCTATGTTTATTCAACAGGAACCAGCAATATCACATTAAATGGTGATGCTAGCTTGGGTAGTGAATATTCTAAAAATCCAACATATTGGTCAATGTACTCTTCCACTGGTTCATCAATCAATACCAACGGTGGAAAACTTACCGCGTACGGAAGAATGGTCTCTTCTGGTGGTAATATTGATATTTCAACCGCAGACCAATCTTATATATGGGGCACCACATCCACCACGAATAATGGTGTGTTGAATTTAAATCTGAATGGTAACGGTAGCTCCTGGGATATGATCAATAACTCATCCCTGAGCAACTTAACGCTGAATGGATCAACGTTACGATATGAAAAACCATCAGATAATGCGTCTTTCACCCCAAAAACACTGATTGTTAACGGCGACTACAACAGTAATAACGGTACCTTGGTTCTTAATACTGTATTGGCTGATGATGCTTCAGCGACTGATAAACTAATCGTCAAAGGTAATACCTCTGGCAGCACAGATGTTGTTATTAATAATATTGGTGGAAATGGTGCATTAACCAATACAGGAATAGAAATCGTTGAGGTTAACGGTAATTCTGCCGGTTCTTTCCGTAATGGTGGTCGTATTGTTGCTGGTGCTTATGAATATTTCGTGCGTTCAGGTGCAACCTTAAATGGTGCAAATGCAAATAACTGGTATTTAGTTTCTGATTACAAGCAACCAGATCCTGAACCTATTCCTGAGCCAACGCCAGAACCTACTCCTGAGCCCGTTGTACCTGTAGAACCGGCGTCAGACCCAGTGACTCCAGCGATTAATAATAACGTATATCGTCCAGAATCAGGAAGTTATTTGGCTAACCTCGTCGCAGCAAATACATTATTCATGTCCCGATTGCATGACCGCTTAGGTGAAACTCAATATACCGACGTTCTGACCAATGAAAGCAAAGTTACAAGTATGTGGCTGCGCAATATTGGTGGTCATAACCAGTTCAAAAGTGGTGATGACCAACTGAAAACCACTGGAAACCGTTATGTCGTGCAACTAGGTGGTGATGTAGCTCAATGGAGCAATAATGATTTAGACCGCTGGCATCTTGGCGTTATGGCTGGTTATGCGAATAGCCAAAATAGCACCCGCTCTCGTATCGATTCTTATTCATCAAAGGGTAGTATTGATGGTTACAGTGCCGGTATGTACGGAACTTGGTATGCCAATAACGAAGATAAGAGTGGAGCCTATACTGACACGTGGGTTCTTTACAACTGGTTTAATAACGAAGTAAAAGGCGAAGAGCTGGCTACTGAGAAATATAAATCCAGCGGTATTACGGCTTCAATCGAAAGTGGATACAGTTTCAAACTCGGTGAGAATGAGCATGCCAGCTACTGGCTACAGCCTAAAGCACAAGTCGTGTGGATGGGCGTTGATGCAAATGGCCACCATGAGAGTAACGGAACTTACGTTGTTCAAGATGATGCCAATAATATCATGACTCGGTTAGGTGTTAAGCTCTATGAAAACGGTCATCATCCAGTTGATGATGGTAAAGATCGTACTTTCCAACCATTTGTTGAAGCTAACTGGATCCATAATGTTAATGACTTTGCGGTGAAAATGAATGACAACCGTAATGTTCAGGATGGCGCTAAAAACATCGGCGAAATTAAGCTGGGTGTGGAAGGCAAGATCAATAATAATTTGACCTTATGGGGCAATGTCGCTCAACAACTTGGTACACATTCATATAGCGATACTCAAGCGATATTAGCCGTTAAATATAGCTTCTGATAATCAAATAATACCCTGCTATCTCAAAAGCCAGCGCTTCGCTGGCTTTTTCATTTATTCTTTCTGGTTTATCCCGCACTACCGACTTCAAATCCTAACGCTGATCCTCCACCGCAGTCATCGCTCGCACGCGCCTGAATATTTTCGATAGTAGAAATCAGAAAACCAATAAAACATACCGAATAGCCACCTTATTGCTAGCCATTCCATTGGGCTATAGTCAGATATTTTGTTTTACAGCCTGACATTCATGTTTATTCTTTTTTTCTGAAAATAATAACGAAAAAAAACTGTTCCCCTCCTTTCCTAACCTATATCAATTTTCTGGCGAGAAAGTTAATTACTCTAAGTTCATAGACATAGAGTTCGGTTCAACTGGCTGGACAACCGGATTAACGGCCAATTTTGACGACCTCAAGAATTGATTCATTTTTAATCGCTTTTAAATATAACAATCTTATGGAGCTATAACATGGCAAATAGAATGATCCTCAATGAAACCTCCTACTTTGGTGCTGGAGCCATTTCCCATATTGTGGATGAAGTGAAAAAACGCGGATTCAAAAAAGCGCTGCTGGTGACCGATAAAGATCTGATTAAGTTCGGTGTGGCAACGAAAGTTAGCAAACTGCTGGATGAGGCTAAACTGCCTTACGAAATATTTGATGATGTTATCCCTAACCCAACCATTACCGTGGTGCAAAAAGGCGTAACCAAGTTTAAACAGTCAGGAGCTGACTACCTGATCGCCGTTGGTGGTGGCTCCCCACAGGATACCTGTAAAGCCATTGGTATTATCATCAATAACCCTGAGTATGCTGACGTAAGAAGCCTTGAAGGTGTAGCTCCGACCAAGAAAGCCAGCATCCCAATGATAGCTATTCCTACCACCGCAGGTACCGCCGCTGAAGTTACCATTAACTATGTGATTACCGACGAAGAAAAGCGCCGCAAGTTTGTCTGCGTTGACCCTCATGATATTCCAGTTATTGCCATTATCGATTCAGAAATGATGGCCAGCATGCCTGCCTCGCTAAAAGCCGCTACCGGGATTGATGCCCTGACCCATGCCATCGAAGGTTATACCACCAAAGGCGCTTGGGAATTAACGGATATGATGCATCTGAAGGCGATTGAGATTATCGCCCGCTCTCTGCGCGCATCGGTAAAAGGTGATGCCGCTGGCGTAGAAGATATGGCGTTGGGCCAATATATTGCCGGTATGGGCTTCTCTAACGTAGGTTTGGGCTTAGTCCACGGGATGGCGCACCCATTAGGCGCCTTTTATGATACGCCTCACGGCGTGGCTAACGCCATTCTGCTACCGCATATCATGGCTTACAACGCTGATTTCACTGGTGATAAGTTCCGCGCTATCGCAGTGGCAATGGGGGTTAAAAACGCAGCCAATCTACCGCTGGCAGAGGTGCGTGAAGCCGCAATTGATGCGGTTAAGCAACTGAGTAAAGATGTGGGTATCCCAACCAAACTGCGTGATGTTGGCGTGAAAGAGAGTGATATTGATGCGTTGGCTCAGGCTGCCTTTGACGATGTATGTACCGGTGGTAACCCGCGGGATACAAACGTAGAAGAAATTAAAGCGTTGTATCGCGCTATTTATTAATCACTGTACTAACTTAATGCTGAAGCCCTTTAGTCACCCTAAAGGGCTTTTCTTCATTTCAATCATTGAGGCTCAACTTTCCGCCACAACATTTACAATATCGAGCATCCCGTTCGTGTCCCGTGTGTTTACATGACGGACAGCTAAAAGAAAATTTACGATCTCTTTCCGCTATGACATAAGCAGAAAGAATACTGGTAGGTATCGCCAGTGAAAGGTAGCCCAATATAATCAGCATGGAGGTGATAACCCGACCAATCGAGGTATGAGGAGTAATATCTCCATAACCAACGGTAGCCAGCGTCACCACCGCCCAATAGATTGAAGCGCCCAAATTGGTAAATCCATTTTTGGGGCCTTCTATCACAAACATAATGCCACCACTCATCATTGCCACTATCGCAATGCTGAATAAAAACAGAAATAACTTACTTCTGGCCTTCAAAATACAACGACGGAAAAACGCCACATCATCCATCACCCCCAACAGCTTAAACAGGCGCAAAATGCAGAGAATACGCCCCAGTCTCAACAGGTTCTCATAATGCGGCAGTAGATCAGGAAGTAACAAAATAAAATAAAGGCTAAGTGTGGTAACTAAATCAATCGCTCCCATGACTGACGTCGGATAACCCACGAACTTAGGAGTCACCCAAAGCCGCATAAGATATTCAAAGGAAAATAACAAAACAAAGATGATATCCATCTGATGGTAAAACGCCGGGTTGCTATAACTAAATCCCAGCCCCCCATACGCATAAACTCAATCAGCACGCTAAGTAATGCAACCCCACCCCAGAGCAGGGAAATAGTTTTTCCCATCGGGGTTTTGATACTAAAGCACAGCAGATAAATCCGGCGTTTAGTCTGATAATAAGAATGTGCAGTTTCAGACATAAAATGCATTAACCATGATGATGGAATTAAAAGGAACAATACGGTTAGTTATATCATTTAATTACTCATTGTAATGATATAAACACCAATAATTTTTCATTAAGAAAATAGCCTGTTAATTCCAACCGGCTTCGCACTTCTCGATACCTTGAATCACCCGCTATAAAATCTGCCGATTGATTCAATATTTGATGTTATCCTTATTGGCTTAAAATCAGATAACCAGCAGACAACTAAAGATTAATCGTAAGATGAAAAAACCAGCAGACCAGCCAACTTTTTACGTGCATGATTATGAGACTTTCGGTATTAGTCCATCCTACGATCGCCCTGCTCAGTTTGCTGGCATCCGTACCGACAGTGATTTCAATATCATCGCTGAGCCATTAGTCATTTATTGTAAGCCTACCAATGACTACCTGCCAGATCCTGATGCAGTCATGATTACCGGTATCACACCTCAGGAAGCACTGAGTAAAGGTCTCGTCGAAGCCGAGTTTGCCCGTCAGATTCACGATAGTTTCAGCACGCCAAATACCTGTATTTTAGGCTACAACAATATTCGCTTTGATGATGAAGTTAGCCGTAATATTTTTTACCGTAACTTCTACGATCCTTACGCTTATAGCTGGCAAAATGGTAATTCTCGCTGGGATCTGTTGGATGTGATGCGAGCCTGTTATGCCCTGCGACCCGATGGCATTCAGTGGCCGCTTAACGATGAAGGCTTACCCAGCTTTAAGCTGGAGCACCTCACCAAAGCCAACGGTGTAGAACATACCCACGCTCATGACGCGATGTCTGATGTTTACGCCACTATCGCTATGGCGAAGCTGGTTAAGCAGGCTCAACCAAAACTGTTCGATTATTTGTACCAATTAAGAAACAAACGAAAAGTTGCTAACCTCATTGATATCGCTGAAATGACCCCGCTGGTTCACGTCTCCGGTATGTTTGGTGCATTGCGGGGTAACACAAGCTGGATTGCGCCACTGGCCTGGCATCCAGATAACAGTAATGCGGTCATTGTCTGCGACTTAGCCGGGGATATGACCCCGTTGCTGGAGTTGGATGCCGATACCCTGCGGACACGCCTCTACACTCGTCGTGATGAGCTTAACGAAGGAGAATCGCCTGTTCCGTTAAAGCTGGTTCATACTAATAAGTGCCCGATCTTAGCCCCAGCCAAAACACTGTTGCCGGAAAATGCAGATCGCTTAGGTATTGACCGTCAGCGCTGTCTGGCCAATCTTCAATTACTGCGTCAAAGCCCGGACCTCCGCGAAAAAGTGATGGCTATCTTCAGTGAAGCAACGCCGTTTACGCCGCCAACTGATGTAGATGGCCGATTGTATGATGGTTTTTTCAGCGATGCGGATCGCGCAGCAATTGGCATAATTCAGCGCACTAAACCAGAAAATCTGCCGGCATTAAGTTTGGCCTTTAGCGATAACCGACTCGAAACCCTATTGTTCCGCTACCGCGCCCGTAACTATCCCAAAACGCTGGATGATGCAGAACAACGACGCTGGCTAGCGCATCGTCAGGAGATGTTAAGTCCGGAACGTCTGGAGAAATACATCGCCAAAATTGAGCAATTAGCTCAGTTACACAGCGATAATACAGATAAAGTCTCCCAGCTTAAGGCGCTATTCCGCTACGCTGAACAACTGGTTGGCTAGTCTCTCCCATTGTGCTGCGCCATCTGCAAAGAAGGCGCATAGATTCTGTGGTTCAGGGCAGAGTACTTCCCTGCCGCATTATCCATCGCCTTTCTATAAGCATAATGCGACAGGGATAATTGGCTAACTCACCAGCGCTTCCTGAGTGCCGACCACCTTTGTTCCTTTATTTCCCTTTAAAATTTCAGCGGCATCTTTTAAAGCACCAATAAATGCTGTTTTTCCCGTCTGTTCAACAAACTCAATCACAGCCTGTGCTTTAGGCCCCATAGAGCCGTCAGGCGCGGAAAATGGACGTAGCGTTTCTACCGTTACGTTACGTAAAGCCCGAGCCTGTGGTGTTCCCCAGTCTTGATATACTGCATCAGCATCCGTCAATATCATCAGATATTCTGCATTTAACTCTTTTGCCAGTAAGGCCGCCGCCAGATCTTTATCAATCACCGCTTCTACGCCAACAAAACCCTGTTCATTGGGAGCTACCGGTATGCCACCACCACCGCCACAGATAACCACATTTCCCTGAAATAACAAATGGCGAATGACATCAATTTCCAATACGCGTAGTGGCCGGGGAGAAGCAACGACGCGACGTAAATATTGTCCGTCGCGCTTCATCTGATAACCATAGTTAGCGACCATCTCCTGTTCTTGCGAAGGTTGATAAATCGGGCCAATAAATTTGCTGGGCTCGTTAAACGCGATATCCGCAGGATCAACCTCAATGCGCGTCAATAAGCAGCTAATCATTGGCATTCTCGGCCTCTGTCCCAGCGTCTGAGCGATCATATAACCCAGCATTCCCTGAGTTTCCGCCACCAAAATATCTAATGGGTAAGGCGGAGTCAGGTCGCAGGCCTGATTTTGCAGCGCCAATAAACCAACCTGCGGACCATTACCATGTACAATCACTAACCGATATTCTGGGGCCAATGCCGCGACAACACTGGCAACCTGTTCAATATTTTTATATTGATTCTGAGCAGATAATACTTCGCCTCGTTGTAATAATGCATTACCACCTAATGCAATCACTAATGTCTTTTTCATTTTCGCCTCATGACATGAATAGAAATAAATTCAGACAGAGAAAATATATTTAATATGAAAACAAAATGTGATCTAGATGGGAATTAATTAATATATAAAAAATATTATACAATTAAAAATAACATTAACCTCTTTATTTAAATTTATTTAATAAAATACTTTTAAAAATTTTTTAATAATAAAAACAAGAATAAATAAAATTACATCACAATAAAATAAATGTGATACACCTCACCTGAAAACATCACTAATTCATATAATTTCACTGACATAACCTGTTTTTCACATCCCCAATTATTGATTAGTAGACAAGATAGAGATCGTAATTAAACAGATTAAATAATATTAAAACATGGAGTATATATGTCAGACTCAGTTAATGACGTGGCAACACCACAAAGAACAGGAATACCCGCATGGTGGGTAACTATTTTCTTATTCTGGTTAGGTTGGATATTTATGTATGCTGACCGAACAATATTAAATCCTGTTATGGGTGAATTAGAAAAAGAGTTTAGTTTAACCGGAACTCAACTCGGCGTTTTAAATTCAGTATTTTATTTTTCTTATGCTTTATTACAAGTTCCCGCCGGTGTCCTAGGGGATAAAATCGGTAAGAAAAAAGTATTGATTCCGGGGTTCTTACTGTTTGGCGTATTTACCGCCGTCACCGGCTGGGCCAAAAGCTGGACAACGCTATTATTCGCCCGCGTGGTAACCGGTGCCGGGGAAGGCACTTATTATGGCCCTCAATATGGCCTCTCATCTGAACAAATTCCGAAAAAATACCGATCTCTTGGCAGTGCCATTATTAACAGCGGTATGGCGTTTGGTATTGCGCTCGGTCTGATGTCATCCAGTTGGTTAGTTTACGATCAGGGTCACAGCTGGCGTATGCCATTTTACGTTATGGCGATCCCCAGCATTTTGACTGGTTTAGCTATCTGGTTCTTTATTAAAGAGAAAAAGAAAACACAAACCAGTGCCGATGGCGCACCGATTAAAAAAGGTAAGCTCGGCGATCTGTTGAAAAACCGTAATTTGTTGCGCGTCTACTTGATGGTATTTTGCAGCCTGTTTGGATTCTTCGTCATTCTGACCTGGCTTCCCTATTATCTACAAAGTGAGCGGGGCATTCCTGGTAACGAGACAGGCTTTATCTCTTCATTAGTCGCCTGGATTTCTATTCCTGGAGCCTTAATCTTCTCTTCCATTTCCGACCGTTTAGGTAAACGCAAACCGTTAATTCTGATTCTGGTTCCTCTTGCCACTCTGAGCCTGTTATCCATTGTCTGGATGCCAAGCATGACCGGTGTCGTTATCGCTCTGTGTATTTATGGTCTGGTCGGAAAGCTAGCCCTCGATCCGGTGCTAGTCGCACTGGTTGCCGATAGTGTTGATGAAAACAACTACAGTACCGCATTTGGCCTGTTCAACTTTATCGGAATGAGCTCCTCCATTCTGGCGCCTATCATCACCGGTGCGGCCCGCGATATCACCGGTAGTCTGGCCTCCGGCTTCTATCTCTCCGCCATCCTATTGGTCATTGGTTTGGTTGGTATGTTGTTCTTAAAAGAAAAGAAATAATCTGGAGGTCACACAATGATTTACGCTTTTGTAAAAAAAGGGAGTTTTCAGGACTCGGTCAGCCTAATGCTCATCTCCCGAAAATTGAGCGCTTCTCAGGGAGTGGATGAGGTTTCCGTTATGATGGGCACCCCCGCGAATAAAGCGCTCTTAGAGGCGACCGGCTTCTGGCATTCAGATTTCGCTACCGCAACCCCGAACGATATCTGTGCGGCGATTCGTACTCATGAAGAGATGACCGATATTATTGATGTCATCCGTACTTCACTGGAAAACGAGTTGAACACCATTGCTCAAGGCCAGCGCGGAGGTCAGCATCTACAAAAAGCGCGCCGTTGGGAAAGCTCACAGCAAAAGTTGCCTGACGCTAACCTGCTACTTATCTCCATTGCCGGTGAATATGCCGCAGAGCTGGCACAGCAAGGGTTAGATGATGGTAAAAATGTCATGCTGTTTTCCGATAACGTTTCCCTTGAGCAAGAAATTGCACTGAAACAAAATGCCCGAGCGAAAGGACTATTAGTGATGGGGCCCGACTGCGGAACAGCCATGATTGCCGGAGCACCTCTGGCTTTTGCCAATGTGCTGCCCAAAGGCAGTATTGGTGTGATTGGCGCTTCAGGCACCGGCATTCAAGAACTCACCTCCCAAATTGCTCTGCTACGTCAGGGAGTAACTCATGCATTAGGACTCGGCGGACGCGATCTGAGTGCTGAAGTCGGTGGAATCAGCGCACTGAGCGCCCTTGAGATGCTGGCAATGGATAGCCAGA
Organism: Limnobaculum parvum; assembly: GCF_003096015.2. Classification (NCBI taxonomy): domain Bacteria; kingdom Pseudomonadati; phylum Pseudomonadota; class Gammaproteobacteria; order Enterobacterales; family Budviciaceae; genus Limnobaculum; species Limnobaculum parvum. The sequence goes on from NZ_CP029185.2 coordinate 2,089,930, forward strand.
GTAAAGTACTGGCTTTTGTGTCCAAACCACCAGCAGAAAGCGTTCGCCTGAAAGTACTGGCAACCATGAAATCCATCGCTAAACCGGTGGTGGCCCTATTTTTAGGCGCTAAACCGGAAAAACGCCATGACGGTAATGTGTGGCTAGCAAGTTCACTGGCAGAAGCAGCACAGCTCGCTGTAATGTTGGCTAATGTGGAAGAGATAGCCGCTAATCAACCCAATGTGGCAGAAAGAAAAATCCTTGGTCTGTATGCCGGTGGCACATTAGCCGCAGAAGCGGCAATGCTGCTGGCGGAGCAGATTGGGGCAGAAACCGATAAACATCACTATCAGGGCATTATGCTTGATGCACAGGGCCATAAGCTGATCGATCTCGGTGATGATGTTTACACCGTCGGTCGCCCACATCCCATGATTGACCCGACCACTCGTTCATTAGAGATCCAAAAGCTGGCAAATCAACCTGAGGTGGGCGTACTGCTGTTAGATGTAGTATTGGGATATGGTGCCTGTGAAGATCCAGCTTTTGCGGTTGTCGAAGCGGTCAATCAAGTTCGGGCGGCCCGGGGCAGCGAACATCCATTGGTGGTGATCGCAACAGTAACCGGAACTCAGCAAGACCCTCAACCGCGCGCCGAACAAATTGATGCCCTGATCAATGGCGATATTGTGGTGATGAATACCCTGCAAGAAGCAGTATTGCTGGCACACCATGTGATTACCCGTCACCAATTCCATGAGCAAAGCGTAATACCACCGCTACTACAAGGCGTAAAAGTGATTAACGCTGGCCTACGTAGCTTTGCTCAGGACTTACAGACTTCCGGCTGCCCTGTTGTTCATTATCAATGGGCCCCTATCGCCAGCGGCAATCAGTATCTAGCCGCTTTGCTGAAAAAATTAAATTAATAACATCGAATTATTGAGAGGGTTCCAAATCATGTATGCATCTATTTCTGAAGCTAATACAGCCATCATTGAACGTATCAAAGAGGCTCGCCCATACTGGGTTGGTGTACGCACCGCACGCGATGTTATTCCTGAACTGGCGCAGGGAAAAGTGCTGTTGCATGCTGGCCCCCCCATTCAATGGCAAGATATGACTGGGCCAATGCGTGGAGCCTGTATCGGTGCCAGCCTGTTTGAGGGCTGGGCGGAAAATGAACAACAGGCTCTGAATCTGCTGGATAAGGGGGAAATTAAATTTATCCCTTGCCATCACGTCAATGCGGTAGGACCAATGGGGGGATCACCTCAGCCAATATGCCAGTTGTTGAAGTCAAAAATAGAATCCACGGCAATACCGCATACTGCAATCTGAACGAGGGGATTGGCAAAGTGATGCGTTTCGGTGCCTATGGTGATGATGTACAACGGCGCTTACGCTGGATGCGAGATACTCTGGCTCCGGTGCTACAGCAGGCATTGAGCGAAATGGAAGACGGTATCGACCTCAACGCTCTGATGGCACAGGCCATTACTATGGGGGATGAATTTCACCAACGTAATATTGCCGCATCGGCATTATTGATGCGAATTCTAGCCCCTTCTATTGCTCGTCAGGATGGCGATAAAGGGCGTTTGGGCGAAGTGCTACAGTTTCTTAGCGTAACTGACCAGTTCTTCCTCAATCTGGCAATGGCTTACTGTAAAGTGGTCATGGACGCTGCCGCCGACATCAAAGCAGGCTCTATTGTCACCGCCATGACACGTAATGGTCGAGATTTTGGTATCCGCGTTAGCGGATTGGGCGATCGCTGGTTTACCGCACCGGTCAATACCCCTCAGGGACTGTTCTTTACCGGTTTTAGTCAACATGACGCCAACCCAGATATCGGTGACAGCGCCATTACTGAAACCTTTGGTGTAGGTGCTGTCGCAATGATTGCCGCGCCTGGCGTCACCCGTTTTGTCGGTGCTGGCGGCATGGATGCAGCGCAGGAAACATCGGAAGAAATGAGCGAAATCTACTTGCAACATAACCCGTTACTGCAAATTCCATCTTGGAACTTTCTGGGGGCTTGTGTGGGTCTGGACATTCGTCGGGTGGTGGAAACTGGAATTACCCCATTAATCAACACCGGCATTGCCCATAAAGAAGCGGGTGTCGGTCAGGTAGGTGCCGGTACGGTACGCGCACCGCTGCCCTGCTTTGAACGCGCGCTGGAAGCATTAGCTGAATCGATGAACATTCAGGTTGAATAACCGCACCAATATCATCTTTCACGGGTGCCTCACGGCACCCTGTAGGGAGAAATAGATATGCCTCGTGTCACACTGGCGGTCAGTGCCTTTTCCCCATTACAGCCCGATACATTAACCTGCCATAGCCGCTTCAATCAGGCTATCAATTTACAAAACGCCAAAGGTGAACTCTTAACGTTGCACCGCTATGGACATGGCTTTAGCCCTATGGGATGGCTATTACGCACCGCTGATTTTGACCAATTACATCAACAGTTGAAGATCGGTGATCGGCTCACCATGAACCAAGAGGGACTTTATTCGCCAAATAACCTACTGATTTCCCCTCAGCGTTATATGACCTTACGCCTTCCGATTCTATCGCCAGCCGTTTGGCCCACTTTATCTACCTTATTGCTTGGCGCTTCCCATCCTACGGGACTGTTGGGCAATCTAAATCAAGCAATATCCACCCTATCACCTTTGGTTGCCCATTTGCATCGGCAACTTACTGATTGGTTTGAGGGGCGACAGCCCCAGTGGCAATCAATCATTGGGCTGGGGCCAGGGCTTACCCCCAGTGGGGACGATATGCTGATTGGTGCGATGGCTGTCCTGCACTGTATTCCAACGTTACGCGACTATTTACACCAGGTACCGCTAATTAATGGCTCAACAAAAGCGTTATGTTTATTAACCACTGAAGTCAGCGCGTGCTATTTACACCATGCTACACTCGGTCATTACTCATCATCCCTAACTCATTTGCTACACTGTTTAGCCCGTTCGTCGCTCATGACACAACATGTCGTAGATAGGGTGTTACAGCATGGTCATACTTCAGGTGCAGACACACTGCTGGGTATGCACGTTGCACTTTGCTGGCTTACGTTAAACTTCCAAAAGGATCCGCCCTATGCTCGATCAGGAAACATTACGAACCTTTATTAAGGTGGCTGAAAGCAAAAGTTTTTCTAAAGCGGCAGAAAATTTGCATAAAACGCCTGCGGCAATCAGCTATCGGATCAAGATGCTGGAAGAAAATCTAGGCACTCAGCTATTTTTGCGTACCACTCGTACCGTTTCTCTGACCCCGGCGGGTAATCACCTATTGGAGCGCTGCCATCAATGGCTAAGTTGGATAGATGGCATGCCAGATGAGCTTAATCAAATTAACGACGGTGTAGAGCGCCAAGTTAATCTCGTGGTGAATAACCTGCTATATAACGCCAGCACCGCAGCAAAACTACTTAATTGGCTGCACCAGCGTTTTCCTTTTACTCAGTTTCGACTCTCACGTCAGGTTTATATGGGGGTCTGGGATGCCATGCTGCATGATGATTTTCAACTTGCTATCGGGGTTACCGGTTCAGAGTCGCTCTCCAATACGATTCGTTTGCTGCCTTTTGGCGAAGTGAGCTGGGTATTTGTTCTATCCCCTACTCACCCGTTAGCTACCCGAAGTGGAGCCCTCACCGATAACATGCTGCGCGCCTACCCGGCCATCAATATTGAAGACACCTCACTCAAGCTCACCAAACGAATAGCCTGGCTGCTACCCGGTCAGAAAGAGATTAAAGTTCCGGATTTACAAACTAAGCTGGAGTGCCATTTGCAAGGAATGGGTATCGGTTTTCTGCCGAAAAATCTGTGCCAACATTATATTGATAATGGTCAGTTAATAACCAAAGAGGTCGAGAATAAACGCCAACCGTCACCGCTCTCTTTGGCCTGGATCCATCATGAACGCACGGGTAAAGCAGTACGGGAAATCGTCTCGTTATTTAGACATAATGATGAAAAAATCACCGGCTTTCTGACCAATATCGATCGATACCCTAATCTGGAGTAGTGATACTGGCAGATGAGAAATAAAAAAGGCGCCATACATTTCGACGCCCTGTCAGATGTTCACTGTGGATTATTTAGTTTCAGTCATGATATCGCCATTATCTGGCAGTAATGGCGGTGTGGTGGTACCCCGATTAGCCCCCAGCGTCGGCACCGGACGGCGGAATCCACGGGTGATATACACCAGATACAACAGACCCAGTCCGCCCCAAATCAGACCAAGACGCAATGAGTCTTTTTCCAAATTCAACCACAGAATCACAATCATCACGGCACCAATCAGCGGAAGGATCAGGAAACTGAAAATATCCTTGGCGCTTTTATTACGTTTCTGACGCACAAAGAAAAACCAGATAACCGAGATATTCACAAAACTGAAAGCAACCAGCGCACCAAAGTTAATCAACGAAATAGCACTCTCTAGATCGAGAAACAAAGCCGCCAGAGCCACTACGCCAACCAGTAGGATATTCGTTACTGGCGTTTTCCATTTTGGATGTACATAACCAAAAATTCTTTCTGGCAGCACATTGTCGCGCCCCATCACATACAACAGTCGGGCAATACTGGCATGAGAAGCCAGGCCTGAAGCCAATGCCCCCACGACCGTACAGCACAGTAGAATAAACTGGAACATCTTGCCGCCAACGTACAGTGCGATTTCTGGCGTCGCGTTATCCGGATCGTTCAACACGGCTAAATCTGGAAAATAGAGCTGAATAAAAAAAGAGACCGTAACAAAAATGATGCCACCATACAGCGCCGTCAAAAAGATCGCTTTAGGGATTACGCGTTTAGGATCTGGCGTCTCTTCTGACAACGTACTTACCGCATCAAAGCCAAGAAACGAAAAGCAAAGTACCGTCGCACCGGCAATAATTGGCACCATTTTCGCTTCGCTGGAGAAGAACGGTCTGGTGATATCAACCTGAGATCGGCCCGCATCACCGAGATGCAATCCTTCCCAAACCAAATAAACAAACGCAATCAGAATAGCAATCTGGAAAAACACCAGGATCATATTCAGGTTTGCCACCCAGTTAACGCTACGCAGGTTAATTACCGTCATGATAAAAACAAAGCCGACAACCCATATCCATGAAGCAACTTCAGGGAACAGTGCCGACAAATATATTTTTGCCAGCAGCGTGTTAATCATTGGCAGAAACATATAGTCCATCAATGATAACCAACCCACCATAAAGCCAACATACGGATTTATCGCCTTTTGCGAATAAGTATATGCCGAGCCCGCTTCCGGAAACTGTCGCACCAATTTGCCATAGCTGATAGCCGTAAACAGCACAGCAACTAATGCCAGAATATAAGCGCTTGGGACGTGGCCTTCTGTCTTGCCGGAAACGATCACAAACGAGTCGAATACGGTCATTGGCGTCAAGTACGCCAAACCGATGACAACGATTTGCCATAGTTTTAGTGAACGTTTAAGTTGAACGCGGTTAGCGACAGGTATAGTGGTTGCAGAAAGACTAGTAGACATAGCCATATTCCCCCATGCTCTCAACTTTTTTACTCAACAACGCACAAAGCAGAGAGGCCGCAGGGGAATAACATAGCGAGCGGCTAAAATTTAAGGGGGTATAGCATCGGTTGGTCAGGCGTGGGATTTGCCGAGCGCCATAGTCGTTGCGGCGGTATTGATTACCAACGCAGAGAGGTGGTTTAAACAGGGCGTTTTTCATTTTTATTCCTTATTCAATAAGTTACCGGAATTAAGCGGTATAAGTGAATATTTATTAACCTCGGAACAAGCCCTATAAATCTAATATCCTCAAGATTTATAACCATTTTTCCCTGGTCGGATGCAAAAAAATAACCAACGTCATTTTACGTCGGTTATTCACTATCCGATGCATTTTGCACCACAACCCCCCCCTTGCCAAGGGTGCAAAATAAATATTTATCACTGTTAGTGAAAGCACAGAGAAACTATTTAATAAACAATAAATAGCATGAATTAATTTGAAAAATAATGACCGACCTATCTTTTGTTTTATACTAATCGTAGAAATGTTCGATTTGATACTTTATAGAAATGATTTGAAACGATGATTTATTGCATTTATTGTGTGATCAATAGCGCATTAACACAGTTAAATTGTATGATAAATCCAATTTTAATGCAGAGGGACTTTTTATGCTGCCGTTCCTGAGACACTGCTGGCAATACCTCCGAGCCTTTATTCTAATATATCTTTGTCTGTTAGCCGGCAACGCCATTTCTACCCTACTTCCCCTGAAAATTCCGGGTAGCATTATTGGTATGCTGTTACTTTTTACTCTGCTCTCCACTCAAATATTACCGTCCAACTGGGTAAAACCCGGCTGTTACCTGTTTATTCGGCATATGGCTCTGCTGTTTGTACCCATTAGTGTAGGAGTAATGAAGTACTACTCTCAGCTAGTGAGCCAATTTGGCCCTTTAGTCATTTCCTGTTTAGTCAGCAGCTTGATAACCATGTTGGTCGTTGGCTACGCCTCCCACTATATGCACGGCATCAGACAAATGAAATCTGATAAGGAAACATTATGATGTGGTGGGCTATTCCTCTGACTTTGGTTGCATTTTATGGCGCTCGCCAACTGGCGATTAAGTTAAAACAGCCGTTACTTAATCCACTGTTGATTTCGCTGTTTATTATTATTCCTGTTTTATTACTGACCCATACTCGCTACGACAGCTACTTTGAAGGCAGTTCACTACTGAACAATCTGTTACAGCCCGCCGTGGTGGCTTTGGCTTTCCCACTGTATGAACAGTTGCATCAAATACGCCAACGCTGGAAATCAATCATTACAATCTGCCTGGTTGGTAGTCTGGTTGCCATGATTACCGGCACCGCCGCTGCATTATTTCTTGGGGCTTCTCCAGAAATTGCGGCTTCGGTATTACCAAAATCGGTCACCACACCAATCGCTATGGCAACAGCCGAATCTATTCACGGTATTCCAGCCATCAGCGCTATTTGCGTTATGTTTGTGGGTATATTTGGTGCGGTATTGGGTCACCCAATACTCAACCTGCTGAAGATAAAAACGCCGGCCGCCAGAGGATTAGCTATCGGTTCAACCGCTCACGCCCTCGGTACTGCCCGCTGTGCAGAAGAAGATTATCAGGAAGGTGCCTATAGCTCTTTAGCCCTAGTCATCTGCGGTATTATTACTTCACTGTCGGCACCTTTTGTTTTTCCACTGTTAGTAAAACTGTTTGGCTAATTGATAAAATAATTTTCCTTAATGACTAAAAACAATAGAAACAACGGAAATTGCTATTCCCCTATTTTATCTAAATTTTTTCACGGTCATGACGAAAAAACAGAAATTTTTGAGGTAACCTCGCGTCTGAAGACCCTAAATCGCCAATTCGTGATTAATGTCGTTTGGATCTCAATATTCAACAAAATATCCATATATTAGTAACATTGATTGTACATTTGTGTTGAGTTTCCTAAAATCGGCGAACGATTACGGGTCATCGTTGCCCGACTCTCCTTTATACCTGATCTAAAAGAGCTAATTTCATGGAACTGGAACACGAAAGTAAACGTCCGCTATATATTCCCTATGCTGGTCCTGCCCTACTTGAAACCCCACTGCTGAATAAAGGTAGCGCTTTCACCGAGGAAGAACGCAGTAACTTTAACCTCCACGGTCTGTTGCCTGAAGCAATTGAAACCATCGAAGAACAAACTGAACGTGCCTATAAGCAATTTTTGGGGTTCAAAACAGATATCGATAAACATATCTACTTGCGTAACATTCAGGATACTAACGAAACCCTGTTCTATCGCCTGATCGAAGATCACATGAGCGAAATGATGCCGGTGATCTACACGCCAACGGTTGGCGAGGCTTGTGAGCACTTCTCTGACATCTATCGTCGTCATCGTGGCCTGTTCATCTCCTATCCGAATAAAGACAATATTGATGACATGCTACAAAACGCCACTAAACAAAACGTCAAAGTGATTGTGGTCACCGACGGTGAACGTATTCTTGGTCTGGGCGATCAGGGCATTGGCGGTATGGGGATTCCCATTGGGAAACTCTCTCTTTATTGTGCCTGTGGTGGTATCAGCCCGGCGTATACCCTTCCGGTGGTTCTGGATGTCGGAACCAACAACCAACAATGCCTGAACGATCCGTTGTATATGGGCTGGCGTCATCCACGTATTACCGGTGACGAATATTTTGAGTTTGTTGATGCCTTTATCCGTGCGGTAAAACGCCGCTGGCCAAACGTTCTGCTGCAATTTGAAGACTTCGCACAGCAGACCGCTACGCCGCTGCTTAACCGCTATCGTAATGAGCTTTGCTGCTTTAACGATGATATTCAGGGCACCGCTGCCGTTACGCTGGGTAGTTTAATTGCGGCCAGTCATGCTGCCCATAGCCATATGAAAGATCAGACCGTAGTATTCCTCGGTGCGGGTTCTGCGGGTTGTGGTATAGCAGAACAGATCATCGCCCAAATGGTCACTGAAGGGCTAAGCGAAAATGAAGCCAGAGAGCGGGTATTTATGGTCGACCGCTTTGGTTTATTAACTGACAAAATGCCAAACCTGCTTGAGTTTCAGTCTAAGCTGGTACAAAAACATGAATTACTCAACCACTGGCATACCGAAAATGAAGCTATTTCACTGTTGGAAGTCGTACGTAACGCAAAACCAACGGTATTGATTGGCGTATCGGGTCAGGCAGGCCTGTTTACTGAAGAAATCATTCGAGAAATGCACAAACATTGTGCCCAACCGATTGTACTACCGCTGTCTAACCCGACCTCTCGGGTTGAAGGTCGCCCTGAAGATATTCTCAACTGGACCGACGGCGCGGCATTAGTTGCCACCGGCAGTCCTTTCTCTCCGGTGATATACAAAGACAAAGTCTACCCCATCGCCCAGTGTAATAACTCGTATATTTTCCCAGGTATCGGCCTTGGTGTACTGGCTTCTAAAGCCAGTCGAGTTACTGACGGTATGCTAATGGCGGCCAGCCGCGCACTGGCAGACTGTTCACCGCTGGCTAAACACGGCGAAGGTGCGCTGTTACCTGAAGTGGATGATATTCAGCAGGTTTCCCGCTATATCGCGCTGAAGGTGGCTAAAATGGCACAATTGGAATCTGTTGCGGTTTTGACTTCTGATGAGGCCTTGCAGCGAGAAATCGATAATAATTTCTGGGATCCGCAGTATCGCCGGTATAAACGAACATCGTTCTGATGTTGTTATTTTTCAATGGCGGCTCTGGTTTAGGGCCGTTATTGATTGACGACAGCCTCTAAAAGGCTCGTTTTTCTCTCCATTACGAATAATTTACTCATTGCTTAGCAATTTTTTAGTTTAAGCCATCTTGTTTTCGGTCTTGCCGTAAAGTAGCCTTGAGAACTGTCACCATTTTAAAATCATCAACTATGAACCAACTATGATATTGAAACGATTGATATATGGCCTGTTAGTGTTGCTGGCATTAATGCTGTGCACCGCTCTGCTGCTCGATCGCTGGATTAGTTGGCGAACTGCCCCTTATGTGTACGATAACATCGAAGAGCTACCCGCAAGCCATATCGGCGTAGTGCTTGGCACCTCCAAATATGTACGGACGGGCGTGATCAATCAGTACTACAAATTCCGTATTCAAGGTGCAGTTAACCTGTATAACAGTAATAAAATCAGCTACCTTTTGCTCAGTGGTGATAATGCTCAGTTAAACTATAACGAACCCATCACCATGCGTAAGGACTTCATCCAAGCCGGTGTTCCGACCTCAGATATTGTTCTCGACTATGCAGGGTTCCGCACTTTGGACTCCATTATTCGCACGCGCAAAGTGTTTGGTGCCAATGAGTTCACCATCATCACTCAACGTTTTCACTGTGAACGCGCCCTGTTTATCGCCTTGCATAGTGGCATTAAAGCCCAATGCTATGCGGTTCCTTCACCCAAAAATATGTTTATGGTACGCGCCCGTGAAGTGGTAGCTCGGCTGGGTGCCTTGACGGATCTCTATATTCTGAAACGTGAACCTCGGTTTCTTGGTCCGATGGTGCCGATCCCTACACCTTATAATCTGGAAGGCGATGTGCAAGACTACCCGGCCGTATCACCGGAGCAGCTATTTGAACTGGAAGATTGGAATACGGTGCCACCATTGAGGAACGCCAGAGCTTCTGGGCATTAATGGGAAGAGCATGGTTTTTCGACTAGGTACCGTCGTGATTTAAGTATTGTTGTCTTTACGGTCAGAAGACTCTCAGTTGCTGGTAAAAAATATTCTTTTCAATTGATCACTCAACAGCCACTAAACTCGTTAACCGTCGCCATAGCCATTCTATCGGCCCTTGTTTGAAATACTTCAGCCACAGCAGTGAAAATAGAATATTTACACACCAGATAACCGGCACCATAGCCAATAATTCCAAGCGGTCGAAATGGCGATACCAACCATAATGATAAAATAGGGTCGTACAGATTAACGTTTGCAACAGATAATTACTCAACGTCATCCGCCCTATCCGTGACAAAACGGCATTGGCTTTTGACATGTTAATCGACTGACCATAACCATACCATAACGCCAGATAGGCAAGACCCTGTAGCGTAGCGGCAAGCTCTTTGGGAACTTGAAGATAGTATCCGGCAATAATAAAATCCCATTTTGTCCACCACTGCATCAGCATCGCAGGAATATGAATCAACAGCGAAAGTGTGAACAGAATCCAACCCTGACGGCGATAATCGATTAAAGAAGCGTTGCCTAGTAGCCAGCCGTTGTGAAGCAATGCAGCGCCAATCAGCATCAGCCCTGTCAGTTCCCAGCCATACTGGAAAATCACAGAGAACTGGGTCATTAACGTCATTTCTAGACGAACAGCATGAGCCAGTTCGCCCCCATCCAGTTTCCATGTGGTCTCATAATTCAGCGTATTAGGTGATGGTGTCCAATCATCACTAAATCCACTGCCCGGCTGAAAACCCAGCCATAGCATGATCGCCAATCCGATAATATAAAGCAGAATGCCGGTACGCATCAGGCTACGGGATGTAGAGGTGGTACGAATAATCACCATGCTGCCAAGACCGACCAGACCATAAGTCAGCAGAATGTCACCGTCCCACAGATAAACGCTATGACAAAAACCAAGCAAAGCCAGCCAAAACAGGCGCGAGGTATTCCACCCTGCGCTACGTTTACTCAGTAATTGCAAGCCCGCACCAAACAGCATGGCAAACATCGCCAGAAAGGTACCCTGCACAAAAGTGCTGAGCAGTGACCAAACCAGACCATCACTGAAAGAAGGCATACCAAGATAGGCAGGATTCATATAGGCAGACTTAGGTAAGCCAAACCCGCCTATATTCATCACCAGAATGCCTAACAGCGCCAGCCCTCTGGCGCTATCCAACTGTTCAAAACGACGGGAAGGTATTAATACCTTCCCGTTATTCTGTACTGACAGGTTTTCATTGTGTTGCACAGGAAAAAGCACAATCACATATGGTGTGGGGAATGGCGTACTGCCCGGAGAAATTCCTGACGGGTACTTGGATTACTTTTAAAAATGCCGCCGATTGATGTCGTACTGGTGGAGCTGGTGGCATCACACACACCGCGAGATTTCACACAATAATGGATAGCATCAATGGACACCGCTACGTTAGCGGTTCCCAGCAGCGTTTGTAGCGCTAGCAAAATTTGCTGAGTTAATCGCTCCTGCACCTGAGGGCGCTGAGAGAAGAACTGAACAATACGGTTAATTTTTGACAGGCCAATGACGTAATCTTTAGGGATATAAGCTACCGTTGCTTTACCGTCGATAGTCACAAAATGATGTTCGCAGGTGCTGGTCAGGGTGATATCCCGAACGGTTACCATTTCATCCACTTTCATTTTGTTTTCAATCAAGGTGATTTTAGGGAAGTTTGCGTAATCCAGGCCGGAGAAAATCTCATCCACATACATTTTAGCAATACGCTTGGGGGTTTCTGCCAAACTATCATCGGACAGATCCAAATTGAGCAACTGCATAATCGAAGTCATATGCTCCTCAATTTTCTGTTTGCGCGTATTGGCATCCAAAGGTTGACCTCGTAGTGGGGTCTCCAGTCCTCTGGCTTCTAATGCTGCATGAACTAACATCGCTTCTTTACTCAGGGATGACATCGTCGCTCTCCAACCTATGGCAATATCTTTGATAAGGATCACACCTTAAGCCTGACACTGTAATTTAGCCGACGCGGTTTATCCAGCATTCTGTAGAAATATTGTTAAATGAGAAGATATTTTAAGCTGGGTGCACAATTGACATTCGAGAGATTCCCGATCGCCCTCTCGGGTTTTAAACCCGCGTCACGAATGGTTACCGGCAAAGCCCATATCTCAACAAATTGTGGGATGGCTGTTGTTCGGGCATAATAAGCCGATATTTTCCATGTCCTCACCCCAAACCTTATGGGTTTGTAACGGAGCCGTCAGATGGACTGTTGTTCAACTTCTTCTTCACTTCTCACGCTGAGTCAGGCTTTAGATAAATTACTTTCTCAGGTTGAACCGGTTGACCAAACCGAACAAATCGATTTAACTCAGGCCGCTGACCGCATTACCGCACAAGCAATAACCTCGCCGCTAAATGTGCCGCCGTTTGATAACTCAGCGATGGACGGTTATGCCGTACGCCGTAACGAAGTGACCGAGTCCGCCGAGCTACCGATTGCTGGAAAAGCGTTTGCTGGTCAGCCGTTTCACGGTGAATGGCCTGCGGCCAGTTGTATACGTATTATGACCGGAGCCCCGATTCCCACAGGTACTGACGCGGTTATCATGCAAGAACAGGCTGAAGTGCTGGAAAACGGCGTGCGTTTTACTGCCATGCCAAAGGCGGGGCAAAACATCCGTTTAGCCGGTGAAGATATTCGTCAGGGCGCGGAAGTACTTCCTGCCGGTTCAAAATTGGGTGTCGCTCAACTTCCTCTTCTCGCTTCCTTAGGCGTTGCTCAGGTTACCGTGTATCGTCGCCTTAAAGTCGCCTTATTCTCAACCGGTGATGAGTTGCAAACTATCGGCCAACCGCTGCAGGAAGGTCAAATTTATGACACTAATCGCTTTGCCGTACGTTTGATGCTGGAAAAACTGGATTGTGACGTTATCGATCTGGGCATTATCCGCGATGATGAGACAGCGATTCGTGATGCGTTTGCCAAAGCCGATGCGCTGGCAGACGTTGTTATCACCAGCGGCGGCGTTTCCGTGGGTGACGCGGACTACACCAAACAGATCTTGGAGGAAATGGGTGAAATCAGCTTCTGGAAGCTAGCCATTAAGCCGGGTAAGCCTTTTGCGTTTGGTCGGTTAAGCCATGCGTTATTTTGCGGCCTGCCGGGAAATCCCGTTTCCGCTGCCCTGACCTTCTATCAATTAGTCCAGCCATTATTAATAAAACTGAGCGGTTACAGCCAGTGGCAAAAACCGCGTCAGATAAAAGTAAAAACCACAACGGCGCTGAAAAAATCCCCGGGCAGACTGGACTTTCAACGTGGTATTTTATCCAGTAACGCTCAGGGTGAACTAGAGGTAAGAACCACTGGCCATCAGGGTTCTCACGTATTTAGTTCATTCAGTCAGGGAAACTGTTTTATCGTACTGGAGCTAGAACGTGGCTCAGTGGCTGCCGGTGAATGGGTCACCGTTGAGCCATTTAATCCTCTGTTGGAGAGTTAATTCATGCTGCCGGAATTAAGCGATGCCGAAATGCTGCGCTATAACCGTCAAATTATCCTGCGGGGATTCGATTTTGACGGTCAAGAGAAGTTAAAAGCGTCCTCAGCACTGGTCGTCGGTCTGGGGGGGTTGGGTTGCCCGGCTTCCCAGTATCTGTGTGCAGCCGGTATTGGTTCTCTGACCTTGCTGGATTTCGATACGGTTGCGCTATCTAATCTGCAGCGTCAGATTTTGCATCGTGACGATCGTATTGGTATGGCAAAGGTAGAATCGGCCAAAATGACGCTAGCGGGTATCAACCCTCATGTGATGTTAGAGACGGTCAATGAAAATCTTGATGATAGCCAACTGGAAGCGTTGGTAGCTCAAGTGGATATCGTACTGGACTGTACCGATAATGTTGAGATCCGTAATCGTCTTAACCAGCACTGCTTTACTCTGCGGAAACCGATGGTTTCCGGAGCAGCTATTCGTATGGAAGGCCAAGTCAGCGTCTTCACCTATCAACAAGATGCGCCCTGCTATCGCTGTCTCAGTCGACTATTTGGCACCGAAGCGCTAACCTGCGTTGAAGCGGGCGTTATGTCACCGGTCGTGGGCATTATTGGTGCTATGCAGGCAACAGAAGCGATCAAAGTCCTGACCGGATTTGGCACGCCTTTAGCGGGTAAGTTATTAACCCTCGACGCCATGACCATGCAATTTAGAGAAATGAAATTGCCGCGAGATCCCAACTGCCCGGTTTGCCACGTTCCTGATTAATATTCTTGAGGCGGATAACCCCGTCCGCCTCAAGAAAAATAATGATTATTAAACAAACGGCTAAATTTCAGTTATTACAGAATATTATCGTCATTTTTTGGCGTTTGTTCTTCTGACTGCGCTTCACAGCTTTCTGTATTGCATTTAATTAACTCTACCGGTCCCTGATGCAATACAATCAACAACCAACCGGTTTGGCTGGTAAAATCCTCACCGTCAAACGGTTTTACACCGGCCTTACCGCCACACATCAGTAAATGCGAAGAAACCGCACACTCCCAACCGTGAGCCTTCAGACCCGCGGCTACTTCACTATCCTGCTCATCCATCCGGTCAAAAAATACCTTTTCTTTCGTCTCAATATCCTCAGCAACCCAAGCGCGTTTTTTCAACTGACTTTCAGTCAGGTTCTGTTCCTCACCTTTTTGATATGGACTGATGTGTAATACGGGTGGTGAAACCTCTCCACTTTCAGGATCAACGATTCGGTAATCACCGGCGAAGGAGACGCTCCCATCGTCTTCTGCGGCCTGAACCAACCCGATGGGAAGCAGCATCAGGGTGACAACCACAACACCGATTAATCGTTGGTAAATTCGACACAGCGGCTTACATACCTTATTTTGTCTTACCATGTTGCTTTCCTGTTGAATGCCAAAATTGTACGAATAATATAAAGAGTATGTACCAAATTGAACGATTGCGAATGGATTTATCAGGTTTGTTTGGCATAAAGGAGGTAACAATACTTTTCTATCAATCGATAGCCATCGTGATAACGACACTACCAATAAACTTTCAGATATAATCTAAATTAATTATCGGCAATAAACGATAACATCATTGAAGCAACACCTATCTGAACAGAGGGAATTTATCAGTATGCTAAAATATGGTTTTTATACTTCACTGAGATATCTGCTTGTTTGTTTAAGTTTACTCTGTAGTACAGCTTTATTTGCTGAAGATACGTTGTCTGATTCAGATAAAGAGGCAAAAATTCGTAAAACATTTGATGCATATTCTTTTCCTGAGTTAAAAGACAGGCTCCATGAACAAGAGAAAGAATTAGGGGCACTTATGTTATTACGCTCTATGCGTATATCAGCGCCACCTGATGAAAAAAATACGGAAAACACTTCGGGATACAGGGTTGCATCGCCAGAAACTAAATTTAATCAAATAAATAAGAGTGATAACTTCACGCCTTTAGCCCCCGATGTCGTGATCCATCAAGTTATTCAATACTTAAATAGCCTAACTTTTTCGCAGTCTATATATGAAAAAAGTTCTTCTTTTTCTACTGATTATCAAAAGTATCAATTATTAAATTCATTACCCTATTATGATAAATACGGTTATCCAGACCCTGAGATCAATATTACCCGCGTTAATTTTTATGATGGTAGTTCAATACCGTTAACTAAGTCCTCTCCCGAAGATAAAACAACAATTGAAAATACCAAACGCGCTACCAGCCTTTCACTCACCATAAGTTATACCGTTCCTAAAATAGCCAAACAGCTGCACTTTACCGATAAAGATAAATCGGTTCAGGAACAGATTGAACTGGCAAAAATAACCGGACAGGAAGTCGAACTGGAAATGACAAAATTCGCCTATAACAACATTCTGTATGTTGAGGGCCTGAACAGTCACGGCCAAGCTTTGAGGCAACTAGGCTCATCAGCCTATACCGGTGACTTTCGTTTTGTTGAACAGATGTATTCCATTACTGAGCAGGCTATTGAGCAAGTTGATAGTAATAAAATCAAGGATAAAGAAGCATTAATACAGTTTTTTATTAAAAATTACCCTTCACAGCCACAACCAGATAAAACTCAGTCAGAAAAATATATTGCCCATTACCAATTTGAGGGGGATGTTGCAGCCATTAATGTTTTTATGCAGCCAGAATCAAAAGTAGAAACCTATTCATTTGATATCAAAAGTAATGATTCACACTATTTTAATGGACTGTCCATCGCACAGCAGGAAAATGATGGTCATTATGGCTTGATGTCTGAACAGGGAGAATGGATTATTCCGCCCACCTATAAACGACTCGAACATGTTGCAGGCGATTACTACCGTGCCGCTGGGACAAACGCTGATATCAACAATATGTCTGTCTATCAACTCATACTGGATAAAAAGCAATTAAAAATTCAACCTTTCCTGCTTCAATTTGGGGTGGGTAAGATATATAAAGAAAATTATCTCGCCATTATTGATAAGGCACGAAAAAATCAGGATGAATCAAATACAGGTCTGCTGAATCTGGCAACCCACGAAATTATTCTGCCTTCAAAGTTTGGAACTGTTGATGTAGTGGATGGTTTTTATTATGGCTATCAATATAATAAAGAAAAACACAATCGAAGCTATGAAATATATAATCTGAAAAACAATAAACTTATTCTAAAAGGTGAGTTTGATGATGTTTATTTTGACGGCGAAAATTTCACCACCCGATATACCACTCGCACAACTGAACCCTTAAAGGGAAGCCCCGATAATTATAGCTTGGTGAATAATAAGTATTACGAATATCAACACTATGATCTCTATGATATAGATGGAAAAAAGCTCAACAACACCCCCTATTATAAGTTAAACAGCAATGCAAATTTTGGTAAAGCGGGATTACTGTTGGTGACAGACGCCGATAATAAACAATATTTTATTGACCGTGCGGGAAAACATGCCGGGCCAAACGTCAGCCAATATAAACACATTAAGCCTTTTTCTAATGGACTCGCCATCGTCCAGGGAGATAATGATAAATATGGTTATATTGATATCGCCGGAAAACTGGTTATTCCAACGATTTACACCAGCCCTGAATATTTTCAAGGAGGCAGCGCCAAAGTCGAAACCAATGACAATGTCCTGTTAATTACCCCAGAAAATAAGATTATCCATACTTTCAGCGAGCGTTTAAAATCCTATAGCACTAAGCAAGATGCTGACCATGCAACCTATACCCAATATAACGATATCTCCTATGATGAAAAAGGACAGGAAGTTACCAAAGAAAAATAACCCTTTCTGAATCGACAACATTGATATCTCTGAGGCGGGTGTGACAGAATGCACTCGCTTCTTTTTTATATTATTCGGTGATCCCATGCGTGTAATGCTAGCTCCAATGGAAGGTGTATTGGATGCCTTTGTTCGTGAGCTTCTCACAGAGATTAATGACTACGATCTTTGCGTCACCGAATTTGTCCGGGTGGTGAACACCCTGCTTTCACCCAAAGCTTTTTATCGTTTTTGTCCCGAACTGCGTAATGGCGGACGAACCAAGTCAGGTACCCCAGTGCGCGTTCAGCTATTGGGTAACTCACCCCAGTGGATGGCGGAAAATGCTTTTCGGGTAACGGAGTTGGGGTCTCATGGGGTGGATCTTAACTGCGGCTGCCCTGCCAAGCGCGTAGTCGGTGGTGATGGCGGTGCCAGCCTACTGAAATCGCCGGAAACCATCTATCAGGTGACTCGCGCCATGCGTCAGGCCGTTGCCGCTGATAAAACCGTCTCGGTGAAAATCCGGCTGGGCTGGGAGTCTATCGACCATCGATTTGAAATTGCAGATGCAGCACAACAAGGTGGTGCCAGCGAACTGGTGGTTCACGGACGGACCAAAGAAGATGGCTATAAAGCCGACAGAATCAACTGGCAGGCCATTGGTGATATTCGTCAACGGTTATCCATTCCGGTGATTGCAAATGGTGAAATCTGGAACTATGAAGATGGTCAACGTTGTTTAGATATTACGGGTTGTGATGGAATCATGCTTGGTCGAGGGGCGTTGAATGTACCGAATTTGGGAGCGGTAGTTAAACATCAGCAGGATAAAATGCCTTGGGAGCAGGTACTGGAACTGCTTAAGAAATATGTTCAGACTGAAAATCCGTATGATACTGGATTGTATAATATTGCAAGGACTAAACAGTGGTTGGGGTATTTGCGTAAGGAATATGCTGAAGCCTCTGAATTGTTTACCACAGTAAGAACAATTACCGATAAACAGCAATTATCCCACACCATTCTTCCATTCGAATAATTCCTCATTGGGCATAGCGTCTATTATGCCCTCTTCGGATACCCATTAGTTGTAGGTAAAATTCAATGTACCAGTGGCATTGGCCTGACCGGGACCCACGGGACTTGCCGTTTTATAGTAGGTAGCCGTAATCATCATTGGTATTGTGGCTGGCGCACCTCCCGTTACCGTGATGGTACCATTGTTATCGCTAGTACGCGTTGAGGTGGCTAGTGCAATGGGGGTATTTAGTGGTAGACCATTGTCATAGGTATTATACAGACTCGACTGAAGCCCGAGCTGTACACCGACATTGCTGGCAATGCCCGGAGAACCCGCATTGGTTAAAGCGATAACAGTATTGTTGGCCGTATCACCCGCAGTCACCTGAGGCGCAGTAACCGATAACGAAATATTGGTTCCCGGTTCACAATTTAAGGTCAAATCGGCCGAAGCGGTTCCTACTTTGATATTAGAATCAAAATCAGATAACTGAATATTACCCAGTGGTAAATTGACCGGAGAACCTGTCACATTACATCCCATCGCCTTCACGGTAATGTCACTGGTAGATACTGTAAATTGGGATGCGACATCTCCCTTAGAACTCCCGGGACTTTCACGGAAATCAACCTGTGCAATTGGTGAACCAAAAGAAAGCGTACCCGAACTTATTGGCCCGCCGGTGGCAATAAGCTCCAAATTATAGCTGGGGTTATTCAACTTATGGCTCGCTTTCCCATCGCCAGGCTGATAAGTGTTATCGATAGCCCTGACACTATCGTAAGGGCCAGCCTGATTCATGGTGGAAACTTTTACCCCCAGTCCGGTAAGTCCGGTAGGGAAAACCATATCCCCCGTTGGTGTAGCGGCAGACTGAGTCGAATTGGAGTAGAAGAAACCCACGACGTAATTATTACCACAGTCATTGATCTGTACACTCGAAGGATTAGCGCCTGGCCAAGACGACGTATAAATCACTTCACCGCCACTATAATTTCGGCTATCTACCACGATTTTTGAGGGTAACGTCAGATTGATTATCGCCGCATTAGTCAACCATGCCCGAGCACAGTTGGCATAAGCCCCAGATGACATACCGAGCAGAACCAAAGCCAGAAATAAATATTTTTTCATAAGATATCCATTTTATGTCGAGTCAGACATAACCCTATAATCGAGACCGCTTCAGACTAGTTATAAGTAAAGTTGATAGTTACAGTAGCGCTAAAATCGCCCGCTGTCGGCGTACCATGCGGGGTATACAGACGAGCAGCCATAACCAATGAGGCGGATTGCGTTGTGCCGTCAATGTTGACCATATAACTGGTGTTGTTACCCAGAGAGACCGTTAAATCGTTATTGAATAACTGCAATCCCAAGTCGTGAGCACCATCCGCAATGTTATTGGCATACAGGTAAGCCCCAAAGCCAGTATCTTCTGCATAAGGCGTTCCACTAAACGAGGCAGTAGCTTTACTGATAAAAGGTGAACAACCCGTCAGATTTACTGTGACCATCACTTCAGGCGTATGTGCTCCGGCAACGGATATGTTTTGGCGGTAATAGGTACCTAAATCGATATCGCCAGGAAAAGTAACCGTACAGGATGAGGCGTAAATCGCCCCAGTAACGTTTATTGGCACCGTATCAGAAGCATTATATGCTACCGCATTAAAACCAATGCCCAGCAATGCCATGCACAGATACCCCTTCATCAATAACCCCTGACTCCGATGACAACACTTAACTTTTTTACTGTCCATTTCCATCATCATTGAGTTTCCCGTCATTAAAGGCATTTTTCACGCAGAACGAGTACTCCAGACGCGGTTTTCTGCGGAGCAATTCGGTAATTCACTGTACATTGCTCATTGGCTGATTTTCCCCATTTCACCAGAAGCTGCCCTTCGTTTTGTAAACCGGCAACGTACACCTGTCCGTCGTCTCCAACAATGCTGCTTTTACTCAAGGCTTCGGTATCCGTGACATTGCTAACAACCGCGCCAAAAGGGATCATCCCCCCGCATATTCAAGGGTCATCAGTGCCCGATATCCGGTCTGAGTCATATATTCAGCACGTACCACAGCTCCGCGTGTTGGAACCACGCTCTTATTGGTATCATCCAGTTCGAGGTTATTGTTCGGAATTTCTTCAGTGTTCAGAGTGATATCACTCCTACGATAAGGTGAGGCATATGGTACTACCGCATAGCCTCGGAAGTCCGTCTTCACACCAGTTTGGTTATTGACTGGCACCCCTTCTGCACCGGGGGCTTTGACTAGCACAATGGTATCACTCAGCGGTTGGGAAAGCGTCACGCCATCACCATGCACCACAACACCGCCCTGAATACCATAGTTAAACCGGTCAGCATAATCATCATAACCATAACCTGCATTGAGCTTCGAGTAGGTTCCCTGATAGGTAACATTGGCATTACCCGTATTGGCATTGTCATCAGTCACGTACCCCTCTTGCACGCTCCAATTGAGGTTATTGTCTTGCAGCGCGGTTCCGTTGAGACCAACGTTATGAGAAGTGGGCCCATGTTTGGAGCTACTCAGGTTATAGTTTGCGCTACTTCCTGCTAACCACTTATCTAATGGAATACTAACATTGAAGGAGAACAGTTGATCGGTGCTCTTTCCATTATTGGAATCACCGTAATGATTATCGTTGTTACTATTATTAGAGTTGTTACTATTATTGGAGTTCTTACTGTAGGTATAGTTAAAACCATAGCTGATACTTTTCCAGCTGTTGTTATAGCCAACACTAACCGAACTCATGCGGCTTCTATTCCAATAATTCTCATTAACTAAGCTGAGGGACACCGTACCAAACACCACATCTTGCGACAAAGAAACATCGGTACGGTTGCGACGACGTCCGGTATTATCGTTATTGGAGTTGTCGTTATAGGTATCCAGCATATCCTGCAGGGTATAATACCCCCCGGTAGAATAGCGATAGCCCGCCACGCTGAAATTAGTACCCGTTTTAACAATGTTCTTGCTGTAGCGTACCCGCAGAGATTGACCATTTTGTCGATCGACTGATGAGTCATCTGGACTATGTATTTTTGACCACGCTTGGGTGACATCCATCGATAGTGCACCAATGTCCCCCATATTGACGCCTGAACCCAATGCGACCGAGCTGTATTTATTCTCAGCCTGCTGAGTACCACCATAAACGGTCATACCCCAAGGTATACCGTATATCGCCGTCATCTGGCCAAAATTCGTTTTTTGATCGTTACTATCGTTAGTACGTGTTCTTCCCCCGGTCAGGCTGTATTTAAGACGACCTTCGCGTTGTAATACCGGTAAAGAAGCATAAGGAATCACCAGATGCTGTTCACTACCGTCCGATTCTTTGATGGTAAGCTGCATGTCTCCTGAACCGCCAGTAGGGTACATGTCGTTAATTTCAAATGCTCCCGGCGGGACGGTAGTTCTATAGATGGTATAGCCATTTTGTTCGATCGTGACTTCCGCATTGCTACGTGCAATACCCCGAATAACGGGTGCAAAACCTTTCTGGCTATCAGGTAACATATCATCATCAGAAGAGGCCTGAGCGCCGCGAAATGCAACGCTGTCAAACACATCTGAAGGTGAAACGCTATCGCCCAATATCAACTGGCTTTTTAATGATTTAATATCACGAGAAACATAGTTATACACTGAGTCCCAATTGTTTTGTCCGTCGTCGTTATGATTCCAAGTAGAGTAGTTACGATAACGCCAAGGGCCAAGATTCACCCCCGGACGTAAGTTAACGTATTGGCTATTTTGCGTACTGTCAGAACCATGTCGAGGCATCGTAGTCGAGGCCGACACGCTATAGTTAAGCAATAGTGCATTAATCCCGTCATCCCACTGTTCAGGTGGTACATAACCTCTAGCAAAAGAAATCACCGCAATCTGTGGAATACTTAGATTCAAGCGCTGTTCATTAAACTTAAATACGGCAGAAGCCTGTGAAATAGCGGATAAATTTGCACACTGACTATTTGCTTCGCTGAGGTCGGAATAATTTTCGGTTTTAACACCCCAACTTTTCAACTGTTCCACACTTAAACAAGGCTGAAGCGAACTGTTGCCCTGCTTATCGGTCACTTGTTTAAACTCAATCTCTTTAGTATCGACAAGCTGTTTGTTAATAAAAACATCAACGCGATAGCTACCAGGAGCCTGGGAACCCGTTTCAAACGAAGACAAATCAACAGAAGGGGGTACCGAATTAGTCATCTCAAGCAGTGCCGGATTAAAATAGTCCTGCGATATCGCATAAGGCACACATAACGTAGGCAGCAGACTGGCTGCAATAATCAATTCACGCCGAGAATTTTTACAGATTTCCATCTTGCTTACACCCTAAGCTGTCTCTATCTATATCCTTGACTATTATGTGAATTAACCACCTAACTCACATCGCAACAGAACAAAAAGAGTACAAATTAAAAGGTGGCTGAATGTTCTGAGCCAGCCATGCCATAGTCATTCAGAATTCTCCACGACACTTTTCCACTGCCTGAATTTTGATGAAGTGGGAAAACAGCCTGAGAACGGGGAGCCACATAAGTCACATTGGGCACCTCTTTGCCATTCACTTTGATTTGAGCAAAGTTCATGTAGTACGGCGTAGGGTTATTCACGGTGATACTATTACCACTTTTACCCCATGCCAGTTGCTGAGTTAATGATTCTGGCTCTGCATCTTTCAGGTTTACTGGCCTATAAATGAGTTTAACCCTTGAGTTAACAGCAATTTGCAATGTGTTACTTGAAGAGTTCTTGGTCGTAGACGGAATCCCTTTGACGTTTAACCAGTACATCGACTCCCGGTCTTCTGGCATTGGCACACCTGAACGAACAATGCGTAAGACATTTTTGTCACCGGCATCTAACCGGAATAATGGGGGAGTAATAATGATGGCATCTTTGCTTGGTGTATCTGCATCTGCGGGGGTGATCCAAGATTGAACTAAATTAGTGACACTATCTTTATTCTCTAACGACACAGAAGTTTCTTTCTTACTGCCATCAAAGATCACACGAGTTCCGCCAATAACAACGCTGGCATTAGCCTGAAAAGCAGTCGTTATAAACAGAGAAAAAAGTATGGGCTTCCATAATAACTTCATCGTGAAATCCTTTTATTTTTAACAAAACTGAAGGGAAACTAATTGAAAAACAGTTCTGAACCGGATAAACCCAGTTCAGGACTGTATATGTTAACTTATTTAATTAGTTATAACTAACCGTATAAGTAACCACAGATTGAACATCACCCGATGTAACACCTGTCGCGGTAGCAACTAATCGAGCTGTATAGTTAGCCGCAATATCACCACCCGCAATCGGTAACGTAATTGGTTGATTACCATCGTTGTTAATGATGTCTGTATCGCTGCTATCTTTCAGCAATACTGCCACGTTAGCCGCCGCCGTTGCGCCAGTCAGGCTATTTTTGAAGTAAGTTTCATTGCCATCAGTTGTACCACTAAATTTGACCGATGCTGTGGTTGGCACACCGGCTCCCGCTGTCGGACACCCCTTCAAATTGATGGTGAAGGCCTTTGGTGCACCCGTCATGCCAGCACCACTTAAATCACTTTTCGGTGTTGAACCTATATCAATGGTCTTATCAGTAGAACCATCAACATCAACGGTACAACCAGCATCAATAACTTTACCGGTAAAAGTTATTTCTCCAGCCATAACGGTCGATGGAATTGCAGTGAATAATGCAGCTGCAAGTAATACTTTGTTAATTTGAACTTTCATAGTGATGTCCTAATCCATTATTACGTTCAGAATAAAAAATGATAACTCATACCATCTAAATTCCAGAGTGTATTTATTCAATAACGTTTATATAAATTTAAAACAGTCAAACAACAAACCGCTTAGTTTGACTCCATTCATCGAGACTACCTATCTTTAAAGCCATCTAAAGCTTCTCTATACTCATGCGATTGTTACATTTCAGTCAATATAATTAAAAATCCAATATTAGACTTTTTAACACAAATAAAGCGCTCTTTTCGATTAATTTAAATATCCATATAAAACAATGCTATAAAAAAATAATATAATAAAAACATCAAAATAACCACTCTTGTATTGAAAAGTAATGACTAAGAAACATTATTTCACTAAGGAGAAAAAACTCTTTTCACTAAGTAAAGTCACCGTATTACTTATAATAAAGAATAACTATCTTAAATTTGATTATCAATAGAGCATTCCATTCAGATATTATTCGTAGATAACTATTACAATAGCTAAAAAACTTAAAATAATAATTGTAAAGCTCTCAGTGCTACTTTTATCATGCTAAAAAAATTGAGTACGATTGAATTATTATAATTTCACCCACCAGAATACGTTCAAAAAAACAGCCGTTGTGTTTATAAAACAATTGAAAATACATTTTTTTACAAATAAGCACCCACTCGTTATACCAATATGCCACAAATTGCCCGTGCGAATTGCATAACTATAAATTATAATTTCAGCAGCAGAACATCCTGTTCTATGTCGATAACTCAATGGAAGTCAGCAAACTATGAAAAAAAAGATTCGATTTTCTTTATTGAGCCTGCTTATCTTGTCCTCCAGCATTGTGGCAATGCCAGAGTCTATGGCTAAAAACACTAAATCCGCATCAACGACCTCATCACCGAAAATTGGTCTTTCGTCCCAAAGTGCGCTGGTTGTAGATGTAAACACCCACAAGGTTATTTATGCCACAAATCCGGATAAAGTCTCACCTATTGCCTCTATTACAAAGTTAATGACTGCTATGGTGGTTCTCGATGCCAAACAACCTTTAACCCAAGTTATTTCGGTCAAAATCAATCAAACACCTGAATTAAAAGGCGTTTACTCTAGAGTTAAGGTGGGCAGCGAAATTACCCGCAAAGATATGCTGCTATTGGCGTTGATGTCATCGGAAAATCGCGCAGCGGCCAGCCTGGCGCACAATTATCCCGGTGGATATAAAGCGTTTATTCGAGCAATGAATGCTAAAGCTAAATCGCTAGGAATGACACACACCCGCTATGTCGAACCGACGGGATTATCAGAGAAAAACGTGTCAACCGCGCGCGATCTGAGCAAACTGGTTATGGCAACGAAAAGTTATCCAATTCTCAGTCAGCTTAGTACCACTCCAGAGAAAATCGTTTCTTTCGAAAACCCCAGATATACCCTTGAATTCCACAATACTAACCATCTAATCCACGATCATGAGTGGAACATTCAGTTAACCAAAACCGGTTTTACCAATAAAGCGGGGCGCTGCCTGACGATGCGTACCGTGATTGGTAATCGGGAGGTGGCTTTAGTCATGTTAGATGCCTATGGCAAGTACACCCATTTTGCAGATGCTAACCGACTGCGTAGTTGGATGGAGACAACGCCATCGCTGCCGGTTGCTGAGGCCAGCAAAAGCATTAAAAAACAAAAAGTTCGTCAAGGATAATATCATTGCTTAAAATGGTTAAAGACTGGCTTGGTTGTTCAATCCAGTCTCCATTTCATTGGGCGTGAATACAATTAATTACATATCATCCCATAGGCGAATAACAATAACCTCATTTATACTTCCCCAAAATTAGCATCCTTCTAACCTCTTTCTGAAATAAGTTTGGTCACTATGCGCATAAAACTTCGTTATTCTTTATTAGGTCTGCTGTTGTGCTCCACAGGTACACTTTCGTTACCTCAAGCTTTGGCCAATTCGCCATCGCCTACGGCACCCGCCGTTTTGTCTCAACCTGAAATTGCCTCAGGTAGTGCTTTAGTGATTGATATAAAAAACCGCCAGGTGATCTATTCAGTCGCACCGAATAAAGTGGTCCCGATTGCTTCAATTACCAAGTTGATGACAGCGATGGTCGTATTGGATAAACAGTTACCCTTATCTGAAGTTATTCCAGTCACTATCAATCAAACCCATGAGTTGGAAGGTGTTTACTCCAGAGTCAAAGTGGGCAGTGAAATTTCCCGTGAAGAGATGCTCCTGCTGGCATTGATGTCTTCCGAAAACCGTGCTGCCGCAGCACTAGCCCATAACTACCCTGGTGGTTATGATGCTTTTATTCAGGCCATGAATGATAAAGCGAAAGCATTAGGCATGACCCATACTCACTATGTAGAACCGACTGGCCTGTCAGAACAAAATGTGTCTACCGCCAGCGATTTGACTAAGTTACTCTTTGCCACCCAGCGCTACCCCCTACTCAGTCAGTTAAGCACCACGCAAGAAAAAACCGTTACCTTCCAAAACCCGCTTTATACCTTGGGTTTTCGTAACACCAACTATTTAGTCAGAAAAGGCGATTGGGACATTCAACTCACTAAAACCGGTTTTACGAATAAAGCAGGACATTGCCTAGCAATGCGTACCACCATTGCCAATAAAGATGTGACATTAGTCGTATTGGATGCTTTTGGTAAATATACCCATTTTGCTGATGCTAACCGTTTACGCAAATGGATGGAGACGGGAGAGGCGCCACCAGTGCCTGCCGCAGCAAAAATTACAAAAGGCAAAAGTCGCTGGAAACGACACAAAGATAATAGTTTAGAAGTTTTCTATAGGCAGCCAGCAACGCATCAGGTAAGCTTTGCCTCCAAAATTAGTAAGGACGCTTTTATTCCCCTTTTGCAGGAGTTTTTAAATTGGCAGGAAGTAGTTTACTCGCATTATTAGACGATATCGCAGCCGTTCTGGACGACGTTGCGCTGATGACAAAAGTCGCAGCAAAGAAAACTTCTGGTGTATTAGGTGATGATTTAGCGCTCAATGCTCAACAAGTGAGTGGCGTTCGGGCAGATCGAGAACTACCGGTAGTATGGGCCGTAGCCAAAGGTTCATTTCTAAATAAACTGATTCTAGTGCCACTCGCGCTGGCAATCAGTGCCTTTATTCCTTGGGCCGTTACTCCATTGTTAATGGTGGGTGGGGCATTCCTTTGTTATGAAGGCGTCGAAAAGCTGGCACATACGCTTTTACACCCTAAAGCATCCAATGCAGAAGGAGAACATCAGGAGATAACCGCCTTGTCTCCTGAAGACATTGTCGCTTATGAAAAGCAAAAGGTTAAAGGTGCTATCAGAACTGACTTTATTTTGTCTGCAGAAATTATTGCCATTACTCTAGGCACCGTTGCCAATGCCAGCTTTTTACAGCAGGTTCTTGTGATGTCCGGAATTGCCATTGTGATGACCATCGGTGTTTATGGTTTAGTGGCCGGAATTGTCAGACTGGATGATATAGGATTCTATCTGAGCCGGAAAAAAGCCAGTATTGCCCGCATAATTGGCAATGGTTTAGTCAACGTAACGCCTTATCTGATGAAAACCTTATCCATTGTGGGCACCGCCGCGATGTTTATGGTGGGCGGCGGTATTCTTACCCACGGATTACCGGCAATTCACCATCTTATCGAAGGCATATCTGCTTCAGCATTAACCTTGCCAACCGTTGGCAGTATTCTCAATATGCTGACCCCTACCATACTCAGTACGCTATTTGGCGTAGTCGCTGGCGCGGTGGTGTTACTGTTGGTGACACTGCTTGGCAAACTTAAACCGAAAAAAGCAGCAGAAAAAGTAAGCTGATCCTTCTCCATCAACCTGCCGTACTTCCGGCAGGTTGATATGTTTTGAAATACAATTCTTCCACAATACGCCAACCATTCTTCCCCCTGTTTATATACTTAACTAGTGGCCCTAGAAGAAACCTGAACGCTCAGGCAATGCCTCTTATCTGACGGGGTTTTCAGTAAGCTCGGAGGTGTCATATGATGTTCAATCATGTATGGGGACTTCTGGCCCATCCTGGCCGTGAATTCCAACAAATCAGTCAAGAGAAAGAAACCATTTCTCATCTTTATACCCGTAATCTTCTAGTGCTGGCGGCCATTCCTGTCGTCTGTTCATTTATAGGAACTACACAGTTTGGCTGGATGATGGGTAATGAACAAACCGTAAAAGTATCGCTGTTTACCGCAGCGTATATTGCGATTATTTTTTATGGCATGTTGCTGGCTGCGGTTGCTATTGTTGGAAGAATTATTCATCTGATGGCCCGTCGCTATACCCAGTCTCCCAGCCTTGAGCGCTGCATCATTTTCGCTGGCTATACCGCAACCCCCATGTTTCTGAGCGGCTTGGTTGCGCTTTATCCGCTTGTATGGCTCTGCCTGTTGGCCGGCATTATTGGCCTGTGTTATTGTGCCTACCTACTCTACTCAGGTATTCCGACTTTCCTGAATATTGATCACAGCGAAGGATTTATCTTCTCCAGCTCAACGCTGGCCTTAGGTATATTGATATTGGAAGCGCTATTAGCCATGACAGTATTAATGTGGGGGTATGGGACTCATTTCTGGTGATAACCTTCATCTATCGGTAAGGGGCGATTTTCGCCCCTTACCCATCACAGAGTATCTAGCAAAACGCATTGGCTGCTATTCATAGCCAAATCCGCTGCCTTCACCATACTGACCAGACCCGTTAGTTTAACCCTGTACTGATTTCGAAAAGAGATTATTATCTCATTATTAAAAGTAATAGCGTGGCATAAAATAGGCTATATTTTTCAGACAATATAGGATGTCAAACTGGCATAGGCTAAAAACTCAGTTATGCTAATAATGAATATGGATATATTCATTAAACTATCGAGCCTGAGAATTTATCCATAAAAAGATTATTCTTAACCCCAGCGTAATTTATTAACCAGTTAAGACGCCAATAAATTCTTCAGATAACTAAAGTGGTGCATATCATATCAAAATCGTAATTTAGCATTGATTTTATTGAATTTAATAAATTAAATTAAACTCAAGTATTATTATGGATGGGTTTCTTATGACCAAAAAATGATTAAATTTAAGATTGAAATCTTATTTAACACCCATCATAACTCCTTATAGTGATAAAAACAGAGGTGTCAATTTGGCTGAAAGATCTGTATAGCTGCCATTATATGAATTACAAGAACTAACTCACAGTTTTAATCTGATGATTCAGTAAGGTAAAACAAGGCACTTATTTAATATCGCACCGGTGAATTAGCGATATTATATTTTTTATTGGCTAGTTTTTATTTTAAGCCGATAAATAACGTATTGGGAGAATATGGATGTCCGGCACCATTGACAGAGGCACGATCCAACAACTCACTTCCGGTCATTATGCAGACCCGTTCTCGATTTTGGGGATTCATAAAACCACAGACGGCTATGCCATCCGCACCTTCGCACCTAATGCCACTCAGGTCAGCGTTTTGGATAAAGACACACAAAAGACACTGCTCACGCTGACGCAAACTGACCAGACCGGATTTTTTTCCGGAACCCTATCTCCCAGCGAGACACCTTATCGCTACCAGCTCATGATTGATTGGGGCGATGCCCAACAGATAATTGAAGATCCTTACCGCTTTGGCCCCCTATTACAGGCGCTGGATGCTTGGCTGCTGGCTGAAGGTACTCATCTGCGGCCTTATGAACGACTTGGGGCACACCTCACCAGTATGGATAACGTCAACGGCGTCACTTTTGCCGTTTGGGCCCCCAATGCCACCCGGGTTTCGGTGGTTGGCGACTTCAACTTCTGGGATGGCCGCAGGCATCCGATGCGATTTCGCAGAGAGAGCGGTATCTGGGAGCTGTTTATTCCCCATATTCATGAAGGTCAGTTGTATAAATATGAAATTATCGACTGCAATAATATCACCCGTCTGAAAGCCGACCCTTACGCTTTTGCTGCTGAGATGCGCCCCGATACCGCATCCCGAATCAGCCAACTACCTGCACGAGTGACAATGACCCAACAACGCCGTCAGGCAAATGACTTTACTGCGCCGATGTCTGTTTACGAAGTTCATTTGGGTTCTTGGCGGCGTCACCCGCATGATAATAGTTGGCTCAGCTATCGGGAATTGGCCGATCAACTGGTGCCTTATGCCAAATATATGGGGTTTACCCATATTGAACTCCTACCCATCAATGAACATCCGTTTGACGGTTCGTGGGGGTATCAGCCGGTCGGCATGTATGCCCCAACCCGCCGTTTTGGCACCTTAGAAGATTTTCGTTATCTGATCGAAACCGCACATCAGGCCGGCATTAATATCCTGCTGGATTGGGTACCTGCCCACTTCCCCGATGACGATCACGGGTTGGCACAGTTTGATGGTACCGCACAGTTTGAGTACTCCGACCCCCGTGAAGGCTACCACCAAGACTGGAATACCCTGATCTATAACTACAGCCGCCATGAAGTGAGAAATTATTTAGCTGGCAACGCCCTCTATTGGATAGAACGGTTTGGCATTGATGGTTTGCGAGTCGATGCCGTTGCCTCCATGGTTTATCGGGACTACAGCCGAGCAGACGGTGAATGGATACCAAACCAGTATGGCGGTAATGAAAATCTCGAAGCCATCGAATTTATTCGCTATACCAATAAAACCATTGGCATTGAGTGCCCCGGTGCCATCACCGTGGCGGAAGAGTCTACCGATTTTGCCGGTGTAACTTTACCACCAGAGGCGGGAGGGCTAGGATTTCACTACAAGTGGAATCTGGGTTGGATGCACGACACGCTGGACTATATGAAGCTGGATCCGGTCTATCGCCAATATCACCACAACTTAATGACCTTTGGCATGTATTACGCCCACACGGAGAACTTCGTCCTTCCGCTTTCTCATGACGAGGTAGTACATGGCAAACGCTCACTGCTTGGCCGAATGCCCGGTGATACCTGGCAGCAATTCGCTAACCTACGCGCCTATTACGGCTTTATGTGGGCTCATCCTGGCAAAAAACTGCTGTTTATGGGGGGGGAATTTGCTCAGGGGCGCGAATGGAACCACGACAGCAGTCTTGACTGGCACCTGTTAGATCCTATTCACGGCGGCTGGCATAACGGAGTACAGAATCTAGTTCGCGATCTCAACCATTGTTATCAGCAGCAGTCTCCGCTGTATCAGTTGGACTATGCTGAAAATGGGTTTGAATGGTTAGTGGTGGACGACCATCAGAATTCTGTCTTTGCTTTTATACGCCGAGATCAATCAGGCAACGAGGTGATTGTCATCAGTAATTTCACCCCAGTATTGCGAGAAAACTACCGCATTGGCATTAATCTACCGGGGCACTATAAAGAGATATTGAATACCGACTCCGAATATTATCACGGTAGTAATGCCGGTAATCTTGGGGGCGTTGATAGTGAAGCGATACCATCCCATCATCGAGCCTACTCGTTAAGCTTGGTGTTACCACCACTCTCTACCCTCTATCTGCAACGGGAGGCTAAGTAGCATGACGGTCACTTTAACGGCTGGCAGTCCTTATCCTCTTGGCAGTCATTTTGATGGTCAGGGCGTGAATTTTGCACTCTATTCGACACAGGCTGACAACGTTGAGCTCTGTCTGTTTAATCAAGACGGCGAAGAACAGCGTATAATGCTGCCCTCCCGAACCGGCGATATCTGGCACGGCTATTTGCCAACCGGGGTTCCCGGATTACGTTACGGCTACCGAGTACATGGGCCGTGGGATCCACAACGGGGATTTCGTTTCAATCCACTCAAGCTGCTAATAGATCCTTATAGTCAGGCCTTGGATGGTAAAGCCATTAATAGCCCATTGCTGAACGATGCCCATGATTATCCTGATTGTGCCGACAGTGCTACCGTTATGCCAAAAAGCCTAGTAACCTGCGAAAGTTACGACTGGCAAAACGATGAGCTCCCCCAAACGCCCTGGTCTGAAACCATCATTTATGAAGCCCATGTACGTGGTCTGACTAAAACCCATCCAGATATTCCGGCAATTCTGCGAGGTACCTACGCGGGTATTGCCCATCCGGTCATGATTCAATACCTAAAAAGGCTGGGAATTACCGCGCTAGAACTGCTGCCGGTTCAGCTTCACATTGACGAGCCGCGTCTGCAACAGCTTGGTTTAACCAATTACTGGGGCTATAACGTGCTGGCACCTTTTGCCGTAGAGCCGAGCTACTGGTCTCAACGCCCCGGCTCTACCCCACTGTCTGAATTTCGAGACATGGTGAAAATACTACATCAGGCGGGGATTGAGGTGATTTTAGATGTGGTATTTAACCACACCGCAGAACTAGACCGCCTCGGGCAGGTGTTATCCCTACGCGGTATCGATAATGCCAGCTACTACTGGCTTGATGAGCAAGGTGATTATCAGAATTGGACCGGATGCGGTAATACATTAAATCTCACTCAACCCGCAGCAATGCAATGGGTACTGGATTGCCTGCGCTTTTGGGCCACCGAATGCCATGTTGATGGCTTCCGGTTTGATTTAGCCAGCGTATTGGGTAGAACCCCCAACTTCTCCGCCGACTCTCCGTTATTGACGCAATTACAGCATGACCCGGTGCTGTCAAAACTCAAACTGATTGCAGAGCCTTGGGATATAGGCCAGAACGGCTATCAGTTAGGTCATTTCCCTGCACCGTTGGCCGAGTGGAATGACCGCTTCCGCGATGGTATGCGCAATTTCTGGCTACAGCAGACTTCCACTCTGGGGGCTTTTGCCCACCATTATGCTGCCTCCAGCTCGGTTTTCCAGCACCATCAACGTCTACCATACGCCTCTGTAAACAAAATGACTTCCCACGATGGCTTCACCTTACGGGATCTGGTCAGTTTTAATCAAAAACATAATCAGGCAAATGGTGAAGACAACCGTGATGGAAACAGCAATAACTACAGTGACAACCACGGTACTGAAGGACTAGACGCGGATGAGGCAACATTACAACGCCGCAGCGCTAGCGCTCGCGCACTTCTGACTACCCTGCTGCTATCACAAGGCACCCCAATGCTGCTAGCCGGTGATGAATTGGGCAACAGCCAACAGGGTAATAATAATGCCTACTGTCAGGACTCACCCCTGACCTGGCTGAACTGGATTCAGGCCGATCAAGCACTACTGGCGTTTACTTCTGGCCTGATAGCGCTACGTAAGCAAATCCCAGCTTTATCTTCCGGAACATGGTGGACAGGCTTGGCCGACGCCTCAAACGGCAAGAAAGATGTGGAATGGCTTAACGCTCAGGGACACCCCATGTCAGCGGATGAATGGGAATGCGTTGAAGTACCTCCGCTACAGATTCTACTGTCGGGCGCATGGCTTGTTGTCATCAATCGTACCGACCAACTACAAACCTTAAATTTACCTTCTGGACAATGGCGCATCGCCCCGCCGTTCTCCGCTGCTGATATTGGTGTGGGCGATACCAAATGTATTGCGTCCCCGCGCAGTATTAGTGTGCTACGCAATAAAAATTAATCAATTTAACCATACCGATACCGGTATTTATTGACTCAATTTATGACATAGGATTTTAAGATGGCTGCTGGAAGAACGGTTAAACCCGATACTAATCATCAACTAATGTTAGCAAGACAATTACCTAAGCAGTCTGTGGCATTGATACTTGCCGGAGGACGAGGCTCTCGCCTGAAGGATTTAACCTCCAAACGAGCAAAACCCGCAGTACACTTTGGCGGAAAATTCCGCATTATCGACTTTGCTTTGTCGAACTGTATGAACTCAGGGATCCGTCGTATTGGCGTTTTGACACAATATCACTCCCACTCGCTGGTACAACACATCCAACGCGGCTGGTCATTTCTGAATGAAGAAATGAATGAGTTTGTTGATCTGCTACCGGCTCAGCAACGCGAAGACCACGAAGAATGGTACCGTGGAACCGCAGACGCTATTTACCAGAATCTGGATATTATCCGGCGCTATAAGGCTGAATATGTGGTTATTCTGGCCGGTGACCATATCTACAAGATGGACTATTCTCGCATGCTGCTAGATCACGTAGAAAAAGGCAGCCAGTGTACCGTGGCCTGTATTGCCGTGCCGCGAGAAATCGCCTCTGAATTTGGCGTCATGGACATTGCAGAAGATGAACGCATCCTTCAGTTTCTAGAAAAACCGGCTAATCCACCGGCCATGCCTGACCAGCCAGATATGTCTTTAGCCAGTATGGGGGTCTACGTATTCAACGCACAGTATCTCTACCAGCTGCTGGAAGAAGAGAGTCTGAATATGGAAACACACCATGACTTTGGTAAAGATTTAATCCCAAAAGCCGTTTCTCAGGGCGTGGCCTGGGCACATCCCTTTAATCTTTCCTGCGTGACGTCTGACGTGAATGCCGAACCTTATTGGCGCGACGTTGGAACCATTGACGCTTACTGGAGCGCTAACCTCGATCTAGCATCGGTCACCCCAGAGTTGGATATGTACAACAAAACTTGGCCAATACGCACGTATATGGAACCTCTACCGCCGGCCAAATTCGTACAGGATCGTTCAGGCAGCCACGGCATGACCATGAACTCGTTGATCAGCGCCGGCTGTATTATTTCTGGCTCGGTTCTGGTGAATTCGGTGCTATTCCCAAGAGTTCGAGTTAACTCCTTCTGTACCATCGACTCCACCGTCTTGCTGCCGGATGTCTACGTTGGCCGCTCTTGCCGTTTACGCCGCTGTATTATTGACCGGGGCTGCCATCTACCTGAAGGCTTAGTAGTAGGGGAAAATGTGGCAGAAGATGAACGCCGTTTCTCCCGTTCGGAGGGAGGTATTGTTTTGATAAACAGAGAAATGCTGGCGAAATTATAACGGGTGACTGTCCGCTATATTTAATATTTCACTCGGTTACGCACCTTATCGCAAACCGAGGTGTTTCTATTTTCAGACAGGAGTTAGGATGCGAGTTTTACACGCATGTTCTGAGCTATATCCGCTATTAAAAACGGGAGGTCTGGCTGATGTGCTCGGTGCCCTTCCCGCGGCTCAGATTGCCACAGGGGCTGATGTTCGCCTGCTGATGCCCGGCTTTCCCGCCCTGCTAAAAGGGGTTGGTAAAACGTCATTGGTCACCGAACAGGAGACCTTTGCCGGTAAAATAACCCTACGTTATGGCACCTATAATAACGTGGGAATCTATCTGATTGATGCTCCACATCTTTACGATCGTCCCGGTAGTCCTTATCACGACGGAGCCCAACATGAGTACGCTGATAACTATAAACGCTTCGCGTTGTTAGGTTGGGTCGCCTGTGAACTGGCGTGCGGTATTGACTTTTACTGGCAACCAGAAATTGTTCACGCCCACGACTGGCATGCCGGATTGGCGGGTGCCTATCTGGCCGCGCGAGGCTACCCGGCTCGCTCAGTATTTACCGTGCATAATCTGGCCTATCAGGGGCAATTTTCTGCCCGACATTTGTATGAACTTCAGCTTCCCTCTCACTTTATGCAGCCTGACGGACTGGAGTTTTATGGGCAAATATCCTATCTCAAAGCAGGTCTTTACTATGCTGATATGATCACCGCTGTCAGCCCAACTTACGCCAAAGAAATAACCCGGTCAGAATACGGTTTCGGCATGGAAAACCTGCTTGAGCAGCGTCAGCATCACGGCAAATTAACCGGCATTCTTAATGGCGTTGATTATCAGATATGGAACCCATTAACCGACTCACTGCTGCCGGAGAGCTATCACGCCAGAAAAATGACGGGGAAAGCGACATGTAAAGCGGTGCTGCAACATCAACATGGACTGACAGTCACCCCGGACGCGCCGTTATTTAGTGTCGTCAGTCGCCTAAGCAGTCAAAAGGGTCTGGATCTGCTGTTAGCGTCGCTGCCAAAACTGGTCGCGCTAGGTGGTCAGCTCATCTTGTTAGGTAGCGGTGACGCTTACCTACAGGATGCCTATCTAGATATGGCTAAGCAGTACCCTAAACAGGTAGCCGTGCATATCGGTTATGACGAGTCACTGGCCCATAACATCATTGGCGCAGCAGATGTCATTCTGGTTCCCAGCCGTTTTGAGCCCTGTGGGCTGACTCAGCTTTATGGACTGAAATACGGCACCCTCCCACTGGTCAGATGTACCGGAGGCTTGGCGGATACCGTTATTGATTGCTCACTGGAAAATCTGGCGGATAAATTAGCCACCGGCTTTGTATTCCGCGACAGTCAGGTAAATGAATTAAACGATGCCATTCGACGAGTCTTTGCCCTTTGGGCTGAGCCAGTGAAGTGGCGTCGAGTCCAGCGTCAGGCTATGACGATGGACTTTAGCTGGGATATTGCCGCTGCGAAATACTTAACCATGTATCAACATTTAAGTTAGCTTTTCCTTGCATTGCTGAAATATTAAGCGATAACTTAAATATAGACCGCATGGATATACCATTTAAAACCTAGCTGGGTTTCAAACCATGAAACCCAATGATTGATGACTAAAATTTACAGGGCCTCTGGCAAAAAATGGATTTGCCCTCAACGCTGACACATCCACAATATGGACAAAACCTATGTCTTCACAATTTAATTTTGAAACACCAGAAGAACGTATTCGGAACCTAAAGAATTCCATTCAGGAAAAATTGAAGTTTGTCATTGGTAAAGAACCTGCTTTGGCAACAGTACATGATTGGTTGAATGCTATCTCGTTTTCCGTGCGAGACCTGATGGTTGAACGCTGGCTGAGATCAACTCGCGCACACTTCTCCCAGTCGGGTCGTCGCGTCTCTTACCTATCAATGGAGTTTCTGATTGGTAGAACCCTGTCTAACTCACTTTTAAACCTCGGTATTTATGACGATCTGGCACAGGCTCTCGACAGCATGGGCTTTAATCTGGAGCAGTTAATTAACGAAGAGGACGATCCGGGGCTGGGCAACGGTGGTCTAGGTCGTCTGGCTGCCTGCTTCCTCGATTCTCTGGCAACGCTGGGATTACCGGCCCGTGGTTACGGCATTCGTTATGAATATGGCATGTTTAAACAGAATATCGTTAACGGACAGCAGGCGGAATCCCCGGATAACTGGCTAGAATACGGTAACGCTTGGGAATTTCCTCGCCATAATATCCGTTATAAAGTGTTCTTTGGTGGACGAGTACAAACCGAAGGTAAAACCTCCCACTGGGTAGAAACAGAAGAGATTCTGGCCTGCGCCTACGACCAGATTATTCCTGGTTATGATACGGATGCGACCAATACTCTGCGGTTATGGTCAGCGCGTGCCAGTAACGAAATTAACTTGGGTAAGTTTAATCAAGGTGACTATTTTGCTGCGGTAGAGGATAAGAACAATTCCGAGAACGTATCCCGGGTGCTCTACCCTAACGACTCCACGTCATCAGGGCGTGAGTTGCGCTTGAGCCAAGAGTACTTTTTAGTTTCCGCCACGCTACAGGATATCTTGCACGGCCACTGGCTAGCCTATGAAACGTACGACAACCTAGCAGAAAAGGTGGCCATTCACCTGAATGATACTCACCCAGTGTTAGCCATTCCTGAATTAATGCGCTTGCTTATCGATAATCATCATTTCAAATGGGAAGATGCTTGGGAGATGACGATTCGTATCTTCTCCTATACCAACCATACATTGATGAGCGAAGCACTGGAGACCTGGCCGGTGGATATGATGGGAAAAATTTTACCTCGCCACCTGCAAATCATTTTTGAAATTAACGAATACTTCCTGAATGTGGTTAAAGAGCAGTATCCGGACGATCCTGGTTTATTAAGCCGCGTGTCGCTGATTGATGAATCTAACGGCCGTCGAATAAGGATGGCATGGCTGGCGGTTATTGGCGGCCATAAGGTCAATGGCGTTTCAGCGCTACACTCCGAGCTGATGGTAAAATCTTTATTTGCCGATTTTGCTAAAATATTCCCTAACCATTTCTGTAATAAAACCAATGGCGTAACGCCAAGACGTTGGATCGGGCTGGCCAACCGCCCTCTTTCTGAGCTGTTGGATAAAACCATCGACAAAACTTGGCGCACCGACCTGAGTAAGCTTTCTTATCTGAATGAAGCCATCGACTTCCCCGCGTTTATTGACCAAATCAAACAGGCTAAATTGCAGAACAAGAAAAAACTGGCGGAGTATGTGGCAGAAAACCTCAATGTGATCCTCAATCCTAATGCGCTGTTTGATGTGCAGATTAAGCGGATCCATGAGTACAAGCGCCAACTCCTTAATTTGCTACAGGTTATCACCCGCTACAACCGCATTTTGCAGTCTCCTGATGCTGACTGGGTACCTAGAGCCGTCATTTTTGCCGGTAAAGCTGCTTCATCTTACGTTAACGCAAAGCTGATTATTCATCTGATCAACGATGTGGCGAAAGTGATAAACAACGATGCGCGCATCAACAACAAGCTCAAGGTGGTATTTATTCCTAACTACAGCGTGAGCTTGGCGCAGATGATCATTCCGGCTGCCGACCTGTCTGAGCAAATCTCTCTAGCTGGCACAGAAGCATCCGGCACCAGTAACATGAAGTTCGCCATGAACGGTGCACTAACCATTGGTACCCTCGACGGTGCTAACGTGGAAATGAAAGAGCATGTGGGTGATGACAATATCTTTATTTTCGGCAACACCACCGAGCAAGTTGATATGCTGCGCGCCCGTGGTTACGACCCGCGTAAAATCTACGAACAGGATATGGAGTTGAATCAGGTATTAAATCAAATCGCTACCGGCGTGTTTAATCCTGAGGATCCTCACCGCTACGGTGCCCTGTTTGATTCGCTGGTTAATTTCGGAGATTACTATCAGCTGCTGGCGGATTACCGTGCTTATGTGGATATGCAAGATGAGGTGGATAAACTTTATCGCAAGCCAAACCTCTGGGCACGCAAAGCGGCGCTGAATATTGCCAATATGGGCTATTTCTCCTCTGACCGTACCATTCAGGAGTACGCGGAAGAGATTTGGGAAATTAAGCCTACGAAACTATAACTTATCCAATAAAATCGCTGGAACTACCGGCTTCAGACTCAACGGATCTTCCGGCACAAATTAAGGTGCCGGAAGATAATCAGTACATCACTATCGAGCAGTGATCTGGATGGAATTTGTTCTGGTAAAAAGCTGTTAGCATCTCTGTCATTTATCGATAATCTCAGGAATACGTTATGAATATCACCATCGAAAATCGGGAAACTGTTACCGTTTACGGTATCAGCCACTGTGGCCCCTATCCTGAAATCTATAAGGCGTTTAATGCCCTTTGGGACTGGGCATTAGCGGAAGATCTCACTACGCAGGTCAAATCAGCCATTGCCATTTACCACGACAACCCAAATGTTAAAGCCCCGGCACAGTGTCGTTCCGATGCCTGCTTGCAGTTCGAACATCCGTTGTCAGACCAGCAGCTATCCGAAATTGTCAGGCCCGTTATGATAACCGGTGGATGTTACGCCACCTATCGCCATATCGGCCCTTACTCAGCCCTTGAGCCGGTTTATAACGAGTTTTATCACCATTGGCTCCCTACTAGTGATTTCCAAAAAACCAGCCAACCTTCGTTTGAAGTGTATCGAAATAACCCAATGGAAACGCCAGAAGAACAACTGATAACCGATATCTATTTTCCAGTGACCGGTAAATAGCTGGAGAACCGTGAAGCCCAATGGATATCATGCGGTTACGCAATTCAATAATTTTGAATAAAAAAATGGCGCCATCTGGCGCCAGAAATAAAGCACATCAATGAATTATTCTTTTTCGCTCTGAAACTCTTTTTCAGCTTCATTAAAGCGAGCAATCATTTTTTCTGTTGGCTGACTGCCAATTTTACTGAAAATAGCAATGGCGATACAAGCAAAGATAAAGCCCGGGATAATTTCATACAGGTTAAACCACCCATACTGTTTCCAAATCAGTACCGTTGCCGCACCAACCACCATACCGGCCAGAGCACCATTTCTTGTCATACCTGACCAGATAACTGACAGCAAGATCACCGGGCCAAAAGCGGCACCAAAACCCGCCCAAGCATAAGCCACTAGGCCCAATACTCGATTATCAGGATTAGCGGCTAACACAATAGCAATCACCGCAACCAGCAATACCATCAGACGACCGACCCACACCAGCTCTTTCTGGCTGGCATTTTTACGCAAAAATGCCTTATAGAAATCTTCCGTTAATGCACTGGAGCACACTAACAGTTGGCAGCTCAGAGTACTCATGACCGCCGCCAGAATAGCCGACAGAAGAATACCGGCAATCCACGGATTAAATAATAGTTTAGCCAGCTCAATAAACACTCGCTCGCCGTTTTCACTCACATTTCCCGCTAACGTCGGGTTATTAGAGAAGAATGCGATACCAAAGAAGCCAACGGCCACCGCCCCACCCAAACAGAAAATCATCCAGGTCATACTGATACGGCGGGCATTATGAATCACATGGTGAGAATCTGCTGCCATAAAACGCGCCAAAATATGCGGTTGCCCAAAGTAACCTAAACCCCAGCCCAACAAAGAGAGAATGGCGACAAAGTTCAAACCTTTAAACATATCCAGATATTCCGGATTTTTCGCTGCAATCACAATCATTGAGCTGTCGATACCTCCCACCGCGATAATCACCATCACGGGCGTCAGAATCAAAGCAAAAATCATCAGTGATGCCTGAACGGTATCTGTCCAGCTAACAGCAAGAAACCCTCCTATAAAGGTATAGGCTATAGTTGCTGCCGCGCCAACCCATAATGCTGTTTTATAGTCCATATCGAAGGTACTTTCGAACAGTCGAGCACCAGCAACTACCCCGGAAGCACAGTAAATAGTGAAGAAAATTAAAATGACTACCGCAGAAAAAATTCGTAAAACACGACTTTTATCTTCAAAACGAGTGGTGAAATAATCCGGCAGCGTTAAAGCATTATGGTTAATCTCGGTATGAACCCGTAAACGACCGGCAACAATACGCCAGTTCAGGTAAGCACCAATAGTTAAACCAATAGCAATCCAGCTCTCCGAGATACCTGATAGATAGATAGCACCCGGCAAGCCCATTAACAGCCATCCGCTCATGTCCGAAGCACCGGCAGATAATGCGGTAACAAAACTCCC
This sequence comes from Limnobaculum parvum, assembly GCF_003096015.2. Lineage (NCBI taxonomy): Bacteria > Pseudomonadati > Pseudomonadota > Gammaproteobacteria > Enterobacterales > Budviciaceae > Limnobaculum > Limnobaculum parvum. Next base: position 2,131,513 of record NZ_CP029185.2, read on the forward strand.
CAGACGACGACCACCTAAAATGTAATCACCAAAGTTGTTAGTTGCCCGATAGGCCGCTAATCCAATAATAATCATTCCCACGATATAGACCACAAAGGTCACTAACATTGGCATGCTGGCGCTCATGCAACTCTCCACTTTCATTATTTTAAAATATTCAGTTAACATTTTTCATCGCTGTTACGGGGTGCCCTAAACCGATTCTGATTAAACAGAAGCGGGAGCGAAGTTATCCCGATGTCTCACCACTGCCAGAGAACGGAGCGCGGTATAGGATATAGATTAAAACGCGAATTTAAAGTATTACCTGTAATTCTGCTCGTCTTAAATCCTAGTCAACAAAATAAAAGATTCACAATATAATTAACAATTAAATTACATTTATGTTACAGCAGATCACATTTATAAAATTATTGTTCTGTCTGCAACACAATGTCCTGCCAAACCGTCATGTACAAAAGCTCGAAATTATCCATATCTTATCAATAGATTACAAGCATCTTCCAGATATTCCAAAAAATAGCATTTAAATAGAATTATTCACTATCATGGATCGAGATCACATAATAGGTGCAACCATATTAAAACAAAGTTGCAACATTAAGGTTTTACTGCCTATTCTCAGTGAGCGATAATTTTTCAATGCAACATAACCATTTATCTATTTTTCGATGTTATGACGCTTTTTTCGATCTGAATTATTCAGCGGCACGAGCGAAGCTTATATTAGTAACCACCTGATGTTGATTACGGGCGTAGAGGAAATAAAATGGGAATGACCACCATGGGCGTCAAACTTGATGAAGCGACACGCGACCGAATAAAAAAAGCGGCACAAACTCTGGATCGCACTCCTCACTGGTTGATTAAACAGTCTATTTTCAATTATTTAGAGCAGTTGGAACAGGGTAACATGCCCTTCGAGCTGTCTGCCAATGAGCAGGACAACCCGCAAGATGACGATTCGTTGCCAGAACCAGAACCCGCGCAGGCCTGTCAGCCTTTCCTTGCGTTTGCTGAAAACGTGCAACCTCAATCCGTTAACCGCGCCGCCATTACTGCCGCATATCGTACGCCGGAAACCGAAATTATTCCGCGCCTGCTAGAGCAAGCGCGTCTGAACAATGAGCAAAATAATGCAGTTCATCAGCTAGCCTATAAACTTGCCGAGAAGCTACGCGGGCAGAAAACAGCCATAGGTCGTGCCGGTATGGTTCAGGGATTATTACAAGAGTTTTCACTCTCTTCGTCTGAAGGCGTGGCACTAATGTGCTTAGCAGAGGCGCTGCTGCGTATTCCAGACAAAGCCACGCGTGATGCACTGATTCGTGACAAAATCAGTAACGGTAACTGGCATTCCCATCTGGGACAAAGCCCTTCCCTGTTTGTTAATGCAGCAACTTGGGGGCTATTGCTAACCGGGAAGCTGGTTTCTACGCATAATGAGTCTCAACTTTCCTCATCTCTTAATCGAATTATTAGCAAGAGTGGCGAGCCACTTATCCGCAAAGGTGTGGATATGGCGATGCGTCTGATGGGGGAACAGTTTGTTACCGGAGAAACCATCTCTGAAGCCCTAGCTAACGCCCACAAGCAGGAAGATAAAGGGTTTCGTTACTCATACGACATGCTGGGTGAAGCGGCGCTGACCGAAGCCGATGCCCAGCGCTATCTTTTTTCTTACCAACAGGCGATACATGCCATCGGTAAGGCGGCCAATGGTCGCGGTGTTTACGAAAGTCCAGGAATCTCTATTAAGCTGTCGGCACTTCACCCGCGCTACAGTCGGGCACAATATGAACGGGTGATGAGCGAACTCTACCCCCGCCTGTTGGAATTGACTCTACTGGCCCACCAATATGATATCGGTCTGAATATTGATGCTGAAGAGGCAGACCGGCTGGAGATCTCATTAGACTTACTGGAAAGGCTCTGTTTTGAACCGCGTCTAGCCAACTGGAACGGTATTGGCTTTGTGGTTCAGGCCTATCAGAAACGTTGTCCTTATGTCATTGACTATCTGATCGAGTTGGCTCACCGCAGCCAGCATCGCCTGATGATCCGTCTGGTAAAAGGCGCTTACTGGGACAGTGAAATTAAACGCGCACAAATTGACGGGCTTGAGGGCTATCCGGTGTATACCCGCAAAGTGTATACCGATATCGCCTATCTGGCCTGCGCCCGTAAATTGTTGGCGGTACCGGAGGCAATTTATCCACAGTTCGCGACCCATAATGCCCATACCCTCGCCGCGGTGTATCATTTGGCGGGGCCTAACTACTACCCTGATCAATATGAGTTCCAGTGTCTGCACGGTATGGGAGAACCGCTCTACTATCACGTGGTTGGTAAACACAGTGACGGTAAGTTACAGCGCCCTTGCCGTATTTACGCGCCGGTAGGTACCCATGAAACCCTGCTGGCCTATCTGGTTCGTCGCCTGCTGGAGAATGGTGCCAATACCTCTTTTGTAAATCGTATTGCTGACCACAACATCACCCTTGATGAACTGGTGGCCGACCCGGTTAAAGTGATTGAGGCACAGTCCGTAGCAGAAGGTGAGTTGGGTAAACCTCATGCTAAAATTCCACTACCGCGCAACCTGTATGGCAACGCACGCCTAAACGCCAATGGGTTAGATCTCTCTAATGAACAACGTTTAGCCTCTCTGTCATCTGCATTGTTGGCTGGCGCGTCTCACGCTTGGTGTGCAGAACCGATGATTGACGGTGAAATCAGTTGCGATATGGCGGCTGAAAACGTCTTTAATCCGGCAGACCATCGCGACTGTGTTGGACGGGTCAGAGAGGCAACGGAACAGGATACCGAGCTGGCTATCAACAGCGCGGTTAACTTTGCACCCATTTGGTCGGCAACGCCATCAGAACAACGAGCAGAACTACTAAAGCGTACCGCCTCTCTGATGGAAAATCAGTTGCAACCGCTGATTGGCCTGTTGGTCAGAGAGGCAGGAAAAACCGTGAGTAATGCGATTGCTGAAGTACGTGAAGCCATCGACTTTCTGCGCTATTACGCCGAGCTGGTACAGTATGACTTTAGCAACGAAACCCATCGTCCTTTAGGCCCAGTGGTATGCATTAGCCCGTGGAACTTCCCTCTGGCCATTTTTACCGGTCAGGTTGCCGCTGCGTTGGCGGCGGGTAATACGGTATTAGCTAAACCGGCAGAACAAACGCCATTAGTTGCCGCCCAAGCTATTCGCCTGATGCATCAAGCCGGTATTCCAGCGGGAGCCGTTCAGTTACTGCCCGGTAAAGGAGAAACCATTGGTGCCAAACTGGTCAATGATAAGCGTATTCGCGGCGTGATGTTTACAGGTTCAACCGAAGTAGCCATGACGTTACAACGTAACATATCAGGCCGACTGGATACGCTGGGTCATACAATTCCATTAATTGCCGAAACCGGCGGTTTAAACGCCATGATTGTCGACTCTTCTGCCCTGACGGAACAGGTGGTTAATGATGTGGTTGCCTCCGCTTTTGATAGCGCGGGACAGCGCTGCTCTGCCCTACGCATTCTCTGCCTTCAGGAAGAAATCGCCGACAAAACCATCACTATGCTGAAAGGCGCAATGAGCGAATACCGCATGGGCAATCCTGACTGCTTATCCACGGATATCGGCCCAGTGATTGATATTCAGGCTAAAGAGAATATTGAACAGCATATCCAGGCCATGCATTCCAAAGGGCGTAAAGTCTATCAGTCTTCCTTTGACTACCATTCGGATATTTCGCTACTGAAAAAAGGCACATTCGTGCAACCCACCCTGATTGAATTGGAAAGCTTCGATGAGTTAACCAAGGAGGTGTTTGGTCCCGTCCTGCATGTGGTGCGTTATCAGCGTGAGAATATCACTCAACTGATTGAGCAAATTAATACGGCAGGCTATGGATTAACGATGGGCCTTCATACCCGTATCGACGAGACCATCGCTCAAATTACCGAGCGAGCGACCATCGGTAATCTATACGTTAACCGTAATATTGTCGGTGCGGTGGTTGGCGTTCAGCCATTTGGCGGAGAAGGCTTATCCGGTACCGGACCCAAAGCCGGTGGCCCACTCTATCTCTACCGCCTATTATCCCATCGTCCGGATGATGCCCTTGTGAAAGCGCTGTCCCGTAGCGATCGGGAACATCTGGTGGACACTCGGACCAAAGAATTGCTATTACATCCACTGAATGTATTTAAAGAATGGGCGCTGAAGAATGAGAATCGTCCGTTGGCTGCCTTATGTGACAACTATGCGAATTACTCACTAGCAGGAACCATTCGTCTGCTCAGCGGCCCTACCGGTGAGCGCAATAGCTATGCGATAATACCGCGCCATCGCATTTTGTGCTTACATCATGAAGAGCATGATGCTTTGATTCAACTGGCCGCCGTTTTAGCCAGCGGTTCCAAAGTGCTGTGGGTAGACCATAACTTTACCCGCTCGTTACACAAAAAACTGCCGGAACAGGCCCAGTCACAAATCGGTTTTGTTACCGACTGGCATAATACCGAAGTGGCGTTTGACGGCGTGCTTTACCACGGTGACAGCGATAAGCTACAGCTTATCAGCGAGCAGATCGCCCGACGAGATGGGCCGATTTTATCGGTTCAAGGATTTGCTCACGGGGACACCAACATCTTACTGGAGCGTTTGGTGTTGGAGCGGGCGCTAAGTATTAACACCGCCGCCGCGGGTGGTAACGCCAGTTTGATGACCATCGGTTAACCGCCTTTCACAGGGCTTGGTTGAGACTAAGCCCTGTGTTTTACCACTGGCGCTCCTGAGTAAATCACTGGGAAACAACATCCATATCCTATTGATTCCCATGTCCGTTTTATTAATTCAATATTACTGGTTATACTATAGGCTACCCTGAATTCTGTTCAGCTCCTTTAACAAGGCCTATTGCATAAGTACCGCGATGAAAACAATCACTACACAAATTCCTGCGCTGGATAAAGTTGTTCGTATTTGTGACTTTTTATCTGATAAAAATGGTGCCACCTTTAGCCAGATTTATCAGGGTGTTGGCATTGCAAAAAGCAGCACCTCTTCTTTACTTAACGGAATGGTAGCTCACGGTCTGCTGCGTCAGGACAATGATAAATACTATCTTGGCTTGCGGCTGTATGAGTTCGGTAACAAAGCCGTTGAACAGTACGACATCAAAAAAATTGCCCTGCCGGTCCTGACGGCATTACGCGACAAAACTAACCTAACCTGCCATTTAGGCGTATTACAAGGTTCCTCACCCATCTATCTGACCAAGTTAGAAAGTCCACAGGCGATTATTATCCGCAGTTGGGAAGGCAAGCGCCTGTCCCTTTACAGTTCTGGTTTAGGTAAAGCGCTAATGGCACACTTAAGCGATGATGAAGTGGATGCACTTTTGCCTGAAGATAAAGTTCTGACCCGTATCACCGATACCACTATTACTGATATCAAGGTACTGAAAGCTGAACTGGCCGAAATCCGCGTGCGCGGCTGGGCCTATGATAATGAAGAGGACAGTCAGGGGGTGCGCTGCATTGCCGTACCCGTGCTCAACCCACAGGGTAAAGCGATTGCGGCTATCAGCACATCTGGCGTGGCCTTTCAGATCCCCGATGATAAGCGAGAATATCTGGCATCGTTGGTCATGGAGGCCGGACAGCAACTGGCTCAACAGTTGAAATAACCGGAATATAGCTCCAAAACAGCATCAGACCTTCATCTGTCAACGAAAGTCTGATTGCTTTATCAACAATTTTTTAATATCGGCTAAAACTAGCGATCCTGATACGGTATTCCGGCTGAGGTTAATACCGTCATTAACTGCTGTTTCTTCTCTTCGGAAAGCATCTGTACCGGCGCTAAAACTTCAGTAGAAATATGCAATCCGCACAGTTTTATCGCTTGCTTAATCACGCCAAAGAACGGCGTCTCTAAGCTATATACCGTCGATAAGCGGGATAGCTGACGCTGTAATTCAAACATGGTTTCGTAATCTTTTGCTTTAAATGCCCGATAAATTCCACAGGTAATCTGGCTGGCAAAGTTACAGGTTGCCGGAATCGCACCATTGCCGCCCATAATCAGCGTATCCATCATATATTCGTCATAACCGGAGAACACCACAAAGTTCGGGCGCATGGGTCGCACCTGATTCATAATCTCCCGCACATGGCTGATATTATCCACGGTATCTTTAATTCCGATTATATTGCTTACCTCTTTTGCCAGGCGGGCAATCAGCTTAACGCTAATATCCTGACCGGTTAATACCGGGAAGTTATACAGAATAACCGGAGAACGAATGCTTTCTGCTACGGTGCGGAAGTGGTTATACATATACTCTTCATTAAGTAATGCATAGTAAGGGTTCAGTACCAATACGGCATCCACCCCTAACGTATCCGCATGCAGACCAAACTCAATCACTTCCTGAGTGCTTGGGCTACTAATGCCTAATAATACAGGTACCCGACCGGCAATATGTTTCACCGCAAACTCAGCCACTTCAAAGCGCTGCGCTTTCGGCATATGGCAAAACTCACCGCCACTACCAAGGATCAGCATGCCATCTACGCCATCATTGACTAATTTATCAATCAGCGCCCCCATTCCTACGGTATCCAGTCGTCCATCCGAATGAAATATCGTCGGAACCGGAGGAAAAACGCCTCTAAACTTATTCAGGTCAGTCATTGTATTATCCTGTCTTGTTGCTAATGAATTACATCACTATTTCTTTGCTTCCGTCACGTTTAACCGTGACGGAAGCCTTACTTACCCCGTCGTGCTGGTAACGGCTTAACAGGTATAAGCACCCGCCATTAACGAAGCGGCACGCTGAGTAAACTGCTTATAAATGCCTTTACGATGGGAATAGTCTGGACGAACCCACTTCGCTTTACGCTCGGCCATCACCACCTCGATCTGCTCTGGGGTTTTATGTTCCCCATTAATACCAACAATATTCAGCTTACGCGCGGGTACATCCATTTCGATTAAATCACCGTCTTCCACCAGCGCTATTGGCCCGCCGTCTGCTGCTTCAGGCGAAACATGACCAACGCACGGGCCGCTGGTCGCGCCGGAGAAACGACCATCGGTAATCAATGCCACCCGACCGTCCAGACGGTTGTCATATACAATGGCATCCGTCGTCATTAGCATTTCCGGCGCGCCAGAACCTTTAGGTCCTTCATAGCGAATAAACAGCACGTCGCCCGGATTTACCCGGTTATGAATAATCGCCTGCTGTGCATCTTCTTCTGAATTGAACACTTTGGCTGGGCCAACGTGCTGATGCATATCGGCGCGACAGGCGGCGTATTTAATCACTGCACCATCGGGTGCGATATTGCCCTTAAGAATGGCAATTGAGCCTTTCTTGGTGGCTGACTCTGGTTTTCTGATCACCTCTTCCGGCTTCACTTTATGGTTAGCCAGATAGCCCTGATTACGTTCGAAGAAACCCGATTGCTGTAGCATATCTAGGTTATCTCCCAGTGAACGTCCGGTTACCGTTATGACGTCCAAATCCAGCTTGTCGCGCAGTAACCATTGAATCATCGGTACGCCACCGGCAAACCAAAACAACTCGGTTACATACTCACCGCTTGGCTGAATATTGGTGAGATAAGGAATGTCGTGATTAATACGGTCAAACGTTTCCGGTTTAAGTTCCCAGCCCAGTTCATGGGCTATGGCGGGCAAATGGATCAGCGCATTGGTGCTACCGCCAATGGCGGCATGAACTTTAATCGCATTCTCAAACGCGGCTGGCGTTAGTATTTTTGCCGAAGTGATATTCTTCTCCGCCAGGTACATGGCCTGATGACCCGCAGCACGCGCTACTCGGCGAATTTCTGACATAGTGGAAGGCATGATAGCGCTACCCGGTAACGCCATACCTAAGGCTTCAGACATACACTGCATGGTGCTGGCAGTTCCCATAAACTGGCAGGCACCGGCGGTAGGACAGCCGCACTGCTGATGCGCTTCCACCTGCTTCACGCTAATCTCGCCTTTCTTCAGTTTGGCTGTCAGTCCGCCTAAATCAGAGGTACTCATATTTGGAGCCGGGCGCATAGAGCCACCGGGAATATGAATCAATGGCATATCCAGACGCGCGGCCGCAATCAGATGGGCCGGAACTGACTTATCGCAACTGGAAATCAGCACGGCACCATCATACGGCACGACGGATGCATGGATTTCCACCATATTGGCAATCGCTTCCCGCGAGGCCAGAATATAGTTCATCCCATCATGCCCCTGCCCCCAGCCGTCACAAATATCAGTGACGTGGTGGCGAACCGCACGCCCACCGCTTTCATGAACGCCCAGCATGGTTTCATAACCCAGTTCATTGAGATGAAAGCTTCCCGGATGGCTTTCGCCATAGCAGTCATCAATCAAAACCTGAGGTTTCTGGGTATCTTCTTTGCTGTAGTTCATCCCCATACGTAGTGCATCTAACTGCGACCATAAATCACGAGCGCCCTGACATTTCTGTTTCATTTTGTGGTTCCTTTATTTAAATTCATCACGGTATTACGGATTATTTTTTAGGTGGACGGGCGGTAATCGCCGGCAGCGTAAACAGTAGGAATACCGCTATCATTAAGGCGGCAACCAGAACGAACATGCCCGCCGTCTGGCTAACGGTCATGGTTAACAAACCAACCAGATATGGGCCAATAAATCCGCCAAGATTACCTAATGCGTTGATGGTTCCACGTACGCCGCCTAATACATTGGATGGGAACAGCAGTGGAGGAAGCGTCCAGAACGGACCGGCGTAAGCCTGTAAGAAGAATCCACACAGCACCATGACGCCATAAGAAAGCCAGATACTCTCTTTCAGCAACAGCGAAAGGGTTAAACAGATGGCAAAACCGACCAGTGGAATCGCGGTATACAGGCGACGGTTCATGGTCTTGTCACACCACTTAGCGATATAGTATTGACCGAAGATACACAACACATAAGGCGCTGCGGTCAACATCCCTACCATAGTCATACCGCTACCGGTCAGGTTTTTAATCAGATTAGGCATCCACAGCGCAAAACCATAGAACCCAACCTGAACAAAGAAATAGATACCAATCAATTTCCACAGATTTGGACTGCGAATAATGGTACTGATACTGGCTTTATCATCAATGGAAGCGCCCATTCGGTCCTCTTCCAGCTTTTTCTCAATCCACTCACGTTCGCGCGGATCCAGCCATTTCGCCTGATGAGGATGGTCAGAGACTAGCGGCATCCAGACAAACAGCAGTGCCAGTGACAGTACCCCTTCAATGATGAACATTTCACGCCAACCGTGCAGTTCGATTAGCCAGCCGGACAGCGGGCCAGTGATAATGGAGGCAACCGCTAGGTTCATCTGGAAAAAGGCAATCGCTCTGGCCCGTTCTTCGTTAGGAAACCAGTGACCAATCAATGCCAGAATGGCCGGATACACGCCACCTTCAGCCACCCCAAGAATGAAGCGGATAATTAATAACTGAGTCGGGTTTTGCACAAAGCCGGTTAGCAGCGCAAATCCTCCCCAAGCGATAATCGTCCAAGCAATAAACTTCTTGGCGCTGTAGCGCTCTGCAATATGCCCGCCGGGTATTTGCAAAAAGATATAACCGATAAAGAAAATCCCGGCCACTAGCCCGGCAAACGATGCTGTCATGCCTAAATCTTTATCCATACCACCAGCAATACCGATAGCGATATTGGTTCGGTCCATATACGCCACGATATAGACCAAAATGGTTGCCGGGATGATATGCATCCAGCGTCCTTTAGGAATAGGTTTACTTGAATCTGTGCTCATTACTATGTTCCTTGGTTCAACCGCTAAATGATAAAAAAACGCGAGTACATCAGTTGTTTGTTATTCATTGTTACGCAACTAAGTTCTATATACAGAACATATATTCAATATACAGAACAATATTCGTCGCGCTGTATAAAAGAGTCAATGGGGTAACTTATGAAAGTTAAATATCTGTGAGCTGACGCAACTTTCACCATTCTGAGGTTGACGGCACATTATTTGGGCGACAAAATTCCCACATAAAGAACAATGGTTCTTTATGAAGAACAAATAATTGACATGGACAATGTTGAGGTGGCTAACAATGAGGAACAAAAAAGTAAGGAATGCAGCGGAGACGGTTTATACAGTAGCGCGCATAGTGGGCTACTGTATAGATACAAAATAGATGAAAAATAGATACAAAAGTTAATCGTGGGGAGAAGCCTGTCTTCGCGTCATCGCAGCTAAAGCTAAATCGACAAATTCGTCAGCGCACTTATGCCGTAAATATCAGCTATTTTATGAAGTAAAAAAGATCCCAACATCACCCCAGCGCCTTCAACGCCTGATTTACTTTCGTCAGCCACTCTTTATGCATTTTACGATAGTGCGGTTTAGCTCGGCGAGCTATGACGGCGATGGTTTCCAACTGCTGCTTCGCTTCCTGCTTATCGCCCTTTTCGCTCAGCAGTTGATAATAACGAAAGCGCGCTTCTGGCCCGGTGTAGTACTCGATCAGTACCCTGAATTCATCTTCGGCCTTATCAAGATCGCCCGTTTGCTGCAACGATCTGGCATACAGCAAATGACCATCCTGAGAGCGATAGTCAGGATTAGCACTAATTAATACTTCCAGCGTTTTCTGGCAGGAGACCGGATCGTGGCTGTCAAACTGCGCCTGAGCCAGCTTAACTAAAATATCAGGATCCTGTACAAAGATACCGGTTAACGCTTTTTGATAATTAGCTGCCGCTTCCTGCGGTCTGCCAATGCGTAATAGCTCATCGGCTAAACGTACATAGTTTTGACTGGTTTCGGTGATCACCAATTCATCACGCAACATACGCACATGACGTTCCGGATCCATTTTATCCTGAGCTTTACCCATCAGGCGTTTACCATCACGGCTACCTAATAGGTCTGGTAATAAGATTGCCAGTGCATAGACGGCACAACCAATACCCGGTAACCCAATGATAATATATAACCAATAACGCTCCTGCCCGGTTTTCACCGCATGAACACCACACATGATTTGAATAAAAACGACCAGAATGACCGGCATTTCAGCACTCCCTGCCCAAAATAACAACTAAACTGACAACATCATATTGATGAGACTGCTATCTGACAATGATTTCTGTCGATAAACAAAATAAAATAGTGAAGCATGAAACTAATTGGTATGCCGTTTTCTATTTATAGAATTTAATTTCTCATAATCCCCAAAACACCCGGAATAAATAGTCTGCTCACAGGATGCCTAAACCGCCACGATCTGTGGCATAATGTGCCTAATATCACACTTTCAACTATGAGTATTCGTTTTGTTAATTAGCAATAATATTACTATGCAGTTTGGCTCCAAGCCGCTGTTTGAAAACATTTCAGTCAAATTTGGCGGTGGTAATCGCTACGGTCTAATTGGTGCTAACGGTAGTGGTAAATCCACTTTTATGAAGATTCTGGGTGGCGATTTAACCCCTTCTGGCGGCAACGTATTTCTTGATCCTAATGAACGTCTGGGTAAACTGAAACAGGATCAGTTTGCCTACGAAGAGTACAGCGTATTGGATACCGTCATTATGGGCCACGCTGAACTTTGGGAAGTAAAAGAAGAACGCGATCGCATCTATAATCTGCCGGAAATGAGTGAAGAAGATGGGCTAAAAGTCGCCGATCTGGAAGTTCAGTACGGTGAGATGGATGGATATACCGCGGAGTCCCGCGCCGGTGAACTTCTGTTAGGTGTCGGTATTCCGGTAGAACAACATTATGGCCCAATGAGCGAAGTGGCCCCCGGCTGGAAACTTCGGGTATTGCTGGCTCAAGCGCTATTTGCCAATCCAGATATTCTTCTGCTCGACGAACCAACCAACAACTTGGATATTGATACTATCCGCTGGTTGGAGCAAACGCTAAACGACCGTAACAGTACCATGATCATCATTTCCCATGACCGTCACTTCTTGAATATGGTATGCACCCATATGGCCGATTTGGACTACGGCGAGCTTCGTGTCTATCCGGGTAACTATGATGAGTATATGACTGCATCAACTCAGGCTCGCGAGCGCCTGCTGGCAGACAATGCCAAGAAAAAGGCACAAATTAACGAATTGCAATCTTTCGTTAGCCGTTTTAGCGCCAACGCGTCTAAATCCCGTCAGGCCACTTCCCGGGCACGGCAGATTGATAAAATTCAGTTGGAAGAAGTTAAAGCCTCCAGCCGTCAAAATCCATTTATCCGTTTTGAACAAGATAAGAAACTGTTCCGTAATGCGCTGGAAGTGGAAAACCTGTCAAAAGGTTATGACGGTAATACCCCACTGTTTAAGAACATCAATCTGATGTTGGAAGTAGGCGAAAAAGTGGCTGTACTAGGTACCAACGGTGTGGGTAAAACCACCCTGCTGAAAACCTTAATCGGTGAACTGACGCCAGAAGCCGGTCGCCTGAAATGGTCTGAAAACGCCAATATTGGCTATTATGCTCAGGACCACGCATCCGATTTTGAAGTCGACATGACGGTATTTGACTGGATGAGCCTGTGGATGCAGCCTAATGATGATGAGCAATCGGTGCGTAGCGTATTGGGTCGCTTATTGTTCTCTCAAGATGATATTAAGAAATCGATAAAAGTACTATCCGGTGGTGAAAAAGGCCGCATGCTGTTCGGCAAACTGATGATGACTCGCCCTAATATTTTGATTATGGATGAGCCAACCAACCACTTAGATATGGAATCGATTGAATCACTGAATATGGCGCTGGAACTCTATCAGGGAACGCTGATTTTCGTCTCTCACGACCGTGAATTCGTTAGCTCGCTGGCAACGCGAATTATTGAAATCACACCGGAGAAAGTGACCGACTTTAGCGGTAATTATGATGATTATCTCCGTAGTCAGGGCATTAATAACTGATTAACCGGCCTTAAATAACAAAGGCCACCTCATATGAAGGTGGCCTTTTAAATAGATAAGTTAAAAAGCCATCCCAACAACAGACAGCCTTTCTACATAAATCACATCAACAACAATATTTAGCTACCCGCTGACTCAGAACGACGAGCACCCGCGAATGAAGCGCGTTTTTGCTGCGCTGGCTTATCCGAGCGAGGCTTTTGGCTGCGAGGCTTGTTGTCACCCCTACCCTCAGTTTTGTTGCCCCACGGGCTATTATCACTGCGGCCCGCAGATTGGCCAGCCGCCGGGCGAGCGCGTCCTGAATTCGGACGTCCACCTTGCCCTTGTCCTTGCCCCTGACCTCTACCCTGACGACCATTAACGATCGGCTCAGCTTTAATGGTTGGATCTGGCTCATAGCCCGGTAAGGCAATACGCGCAATTTCAAACTTCAGCAAGCGCTCGATATCGCGCAGCAGTTTATGTTCATCAACACAAACTAAAGACACCGCTTCTCCAGTACATTCTGCACGGCCGGTACGGCCAATACGGTGAACATAATCTTCCGGTACGTTTGGCAACTCATAGTTAACTACGTGAGGCAAATGGTCAATATCCAGACCACGGGCAGCAATATCAGTGGCTACCAGCACGCGGATCTTACCATTTTTAAACTCGTCCAACGCACGGGTGCGAGCACCTTGGCTTTTATTACCGTGAATGGCTGAAGCGGTAATGCCATCTTTATTCAGTTGTTCCGCCAAATGGTTAGCACCGTGTTTAGTACGGGTAAACACCAGCACTTGTTGCCACTGCCCTTCACCAATCATTTGTGACAACAATTCACGTTTACGTTTTTTATCAACAAAGTGAACTTTCTGGTCCACCAGTTCGGATGGCGTATTACGTTTTGCCACTTCTACAGAAGCAGGGTTGTGCAATAATTTCGACGCTAACCCTTTAATTTCATCAGAGAAGGTGGCGGAAAACAGCAGATTTTGACGCTTGGCAGGCAGTTTAGCTAACACACGACGAATATCGTGAATAAACCCCATATCCAGCATACGGTCAGCTTCGTCCAGTACCAGAATTTCGACTTTAGATAAATCGACCGCATTCTGATGCTCCAGATCCAACAAACGTCCCGGCGTTGCCACCAGCACATCCACGCCACTACGCAGTTTCATCATCTGTGGATTAATACTAACACCACCAAAAACCACCATCGAACGAATATTTAAATGGCGACTGTAGTCACGCACATTTTCGCCCACCTGAGCTGCCAGCTCACGGGTTGGCGTCAGAATCAGTGCCCGTACCGGGCGACGACCACGAACAGCTTCGCCGCTTGCGCTTAAGCGCTGTAATAGTGGTAGGGTAAAACCCGCGGTTTTACCGGTACCGGTTTGCGCGCAGGCCATTAAATCACGGCCAGATAAAACAACAGGAATCGCCTGCTGTTGAATAGGCGTCGGATCGCGATAACCCTGTTCTTCAACCGCGCGCAAAATATCGGCACTTAAGCCGAGTGAATTAAAAGACATATAAGGAAAAACTCCAGACTCGCCCGGCAAACATTCCGTAGAGGAATAATCGTTTGCTACGGTCCTGACGAGATTATTATTACGAGGTATGACGTTGAGGCATTACCGCGAGGTATATGGCGTAGACCGAAGTACGCCGGATGTTGTCAGTATAACAGAACTTCCATCAGTTAGTGTAATTATTCGAAATAGCCATAATTAACGACGCATTAGCAATCTTTTAAAAACAATAAGGGCGCAAAATCGCGCCCTTATAAAATATTATATTACCGATAATATTAGCGACGGTCGCCTAAAATACGCAGCAGCATTAAGAACAGGTTGATGAAGTCTAAATAAAGGGTCAGAGCGCCCATAATAGACGACTTACGGTAACCTTCTCTATCATCAATAGAAACATGCTCACCAATCGCTTTCAGTTTTTGCGTGTCATATGCCGTTAAACCAACAAACACAATCACACCTATATAGGTGATCGCCCAAGTCAGCGCCGAGCTCTTAAGGAAAATATTCACCAGCGAAGCCAGAATAATACCAATCAGCCCCATGACCATCATGCTGCCTAACTTGCTTAAGTCGCGCTTGGTGGTATATCCGTACACGCTCATGGCACCAAAGGTACCGGCAGTAACAAAGAACGTACTGGCAATTGAGCTGCTGGTATAAGCAATAAAGATACTGGATAAGGTCAATCCGGTCAGAACCGAATAGAGCATAAACAACGTTGTGGCTAAAGCGCCGCTAATGCGGTTAAGCATACCGGACAGGAAAAACACGACGCCCAGTTGCACAATAATCAGACCGTAAAAGGTAATATTGCTGGAAAAAATGAATGACTGAAGCGCAGTTCCGGTAACGAACCAAGCAGTAAATGCAGTCAATAACAGACCGCAGGTCATCCATCCGTAGACCTGAGCCATAAACGCCTGAATACCGGTATTGGCGTGTTCTACGATAGTACCGTTGTGACGTGGATCCATTAATTTTGTCCTTCTTATCTCATAAGTCAAAAACAGGGGTGAAAACAACTAAATTTACCCAAGGTTATCACATATTATGACACCTGATGGCAAAAATAATTTCGTAATGTCTGGTAAAGATAGAAACCCCGCCTCTTTAACCCGACACCTGAGTCTGGTTTACACTCTTGACCAACGCTGCGCTAGCTGGGCAATACGCTGACCAAACAAACGAGCGGTTTCCAATTCACCCGGCAACGGCGCTTCTTCTACCGAGGCATCTGCTGGAGAAACCGTCATCAGCCCGGAAACACCGGCAATATAGTTGACATCCTGACGGGTTGCCGCTTTGGTATTCGATGGCAGCATTCCCATACCCGCCCAGATACCACCGTGCTGCTGGGAAAGGTGAAACATGTAGTCCAGCGTACTGAGCTTGTCACCATTCATACTGGCGGAATTGGTAAAACCTGCGAACAGCTTATCTTTCCACAACAGTGCAGACCAAGGCTTAGAAGATGCATCGGCAAACTTCTTAAACTGCCAGGAAGGTCCACTCATATAGGTCGGGCTACCAAATATGATGCCGTCGGCTATCGAAAGAATAACCCATGCCTGTTCTGATAAATTCCCTTCCGCATCGATGGGCAATATATCAACCTGTGTGCCACTGATTTCCATTGATCCTTTTGCTACTGCTTCGGCAACTTTTGCCGTATGTCCGTATCCACTGTGATACACCATTGCTATACGTGCCATCAATACCTCGTCGAAACCCAAAAAAACAAAGCCTGCCCTGAACATCAGACAGGCTTCTATAACCCAGAAATTATATCATTGTCAGCAGAAATTGTGATGTGGATTAAGGTGACCGTTCGGCATCAAACCTCGCCCTGCTTGTTTTAGCATGATGAATATCGCAGATTAATTACCAGCGCTCAGCCGCTTGCTTGTCGCTGTTACGGGACTCAACCCAGCGGTCACCTTCCTGAGTCGCTTCTCGTTTCCAAAATGGCGCTTTGGTTTTCAGATAATCCATAATGAATTCGGCAGCTTCAAATGCAGAACTACGGTGGGCACTGGTTACGCCGACAAACACAATTTCATCACCGGGAAACAGTTCGCCAATTCGATGAATAACGCTAACGCGTTGTAAAGGCCAACGCTCACGAGCTTGCTCGACAATCTCAGCCAGTGATTTTTCCGTCATTCCCGGATAGTGCTCAAGGGTTAGTGCACTGACGCTATCACCTAAATTATGATTGCGGACTTTACCCGTAAAGGTAACCACGGCCCCATCGTCATCACACTGGGACAACCACTGATACTCATCGCCAACCTGAAATGTAGCCGGGCTTACGGTAATGCGGGTGTTATTAATCTCTGACACACCATCACCCTCCGGTAACCGGTGGAAAAAACGCCACCTCATCACCATCAACAATGGGATGATCGGCGGTCACCAACGTCTGATTAACCGCCATCAGCAACTTGCCTGGCTCCAACGCCAGCGGCCATTTATTGCCACGAGTGCACAGCGCCTGACGCAGCGCCTCTACCGTTGGGTATTCCGCTGCGAGCTCCAACTGTTCGGTTCCAACCAACTCTCTGACCTGAGCAAAAAATATCACTTTAATCATGATGTTTTACCTTCCCTTGCCATCGCCCCATCCTCTGCCAAAAAGTCGCCGGACTTACCGCCGCTTTTCGCCAACAGCCTTACAGGGCCAATCACCATATCCTTCTGGACGGCTTTACACATATCATAAATCGTCAGGGCCGCTACCGAAGCGGCGGTTAATGCTTCCATCTCAACCCCGGTTTTCCCCGTCAGACGACAGCATGATTCAATACGAACCCGATTACTCTCGGGTAATGCTTCAAGGGAAACTTCCACCTTACTCAGCAAAAGCGGATGGCAAAGAGGGATCAGTTCCCAAGTCCGTTTTGCAGCCTGAATACCGGCAATGCGCGCGGTGGCAAACACATCACCTTTATGGTGGCTGCCCTGCATAATCATCGCCAGCGTTTCCGCTTTCATCTCAACAAAGGCTTCTGCTCTCGCTTCTCTGACCGTTTCACTTTTTGCTGAAACATCCACCATGTGCGCTTCGCCAGAAGCATTAATATGGGTTAATTGTGACATGTTGTGACTTATCTCTGTTTTTTGCTCAAGTGAGGTAAAAAATTACAGGGTCTATGGCGGGCATCAAGCTGTTCAACAATAATGCGCTCCCATGCCATTTTGCAGGCATTGGTAGAACCGGGAACCGCAAACACGATGGTTTGATTAGCAATACCGGCCAACGCGCGGGACTGTATCGTGGAGGTGCCAATGTCTTCATAAGACATCATGCGAAACAGTTCGCCAAAACCTTCAACTTCGCGGTCAAATAGCGGTGAAATGGCCTCCGGCGTATTATCTCTGGCGGTAAAACCGGTGCCGCCGGTAATCACCACTGCTTGCACTGATTCGTCCGCTATCCAGCCGGAAATGACCGCACGAATCTGATAGATATCATCTTTAATAATACGTTTTTCAACCACCTGATGACCGACCTCTTTGGCCGCCTCGACCAGATAATGACCAGAAGTATCCTCTGCTTCCCCGCGGGAATCAGATACGGTTAATACCGCAATGGATACTGGAATAAATTCGCTGGCTGCATGTCCCATGTAGGCTCCTTAAATCATAATGTCTGTTGATAACCCAGCGATGTGGGTTATCAGCCGCCAATAAATGACAGGTTTTGCGTGATACCGCTGTTACCCTGATGCAGGAAGTGCGTCTGTTTTTTGGTTTGAAGTTTTTCGTGAATGCGATCTTTTAACGCTTCGAGCTGACTATCTTCTTCCAGCAGGTCGCGCAGTGAAATACCGTGCTCACCAAACAGACAAAGATGCAAATTACCTACCGCAGAAACCCGCAGACGGTTACAGCTCAAACAGAAATCTTTCTCATAAGGCATGATCAGGCCGATTTCGCCCTGATAGTCGGGATGACTGAATACTTGTGCCGGGCCGTCGCTGCGACTACGTATCGCCTGTTGCCAGCCTCTTTCCAGCAGTTGTTGGCGGATAACCTCGCCAGAAACATGATGCTTACGGAACAGATCGGTTCCCTCACCCGTTTCCATCAGCTCGATAAAACGCAGCTGAATTGGACGGTGTTTAATCCAGTCGAGGAACGTCGACAGGCTGCGATCGTTAACATCTCGCATCAGCACGGTATTAACTTTGATTTTTTTAAATCCGGCAGCAAAACCGGCATCAATACCTTCCATCACCTGACGAAACTTGTCCTGACCGGTGATAGCGTGAAACTGACGGGCATCCAGACTATCGACGCTAACGTTCACCGAGGTTAATCCGGCCTCTTTCCAGCTCTGGATATCTCTCGCCATCCGGTAACCATTGGTGGTCACCGCCAAAGTTTTAATGGCTGAGTTTTCACGGATTGCTGCGATGATATCAACAAAATCACGGCGCAATGTGGGTTCACCACCGGTCAGACGGACTTTCTCCGTTCCGAGCTCGGCAAAACCACGCCCAACGCGTCTAATTTCGTCAAGAGTTAGGAACCGCTTGTTTGAATTTGGTTTATAACCATCAGGCAAACAATAGTTGCAACGGAAGTTGCAAACATCGGTAATAGACAAACGCAAATAATAGAATTTGCGATCAAAAGCATCGGTCAATTGCGATACCATAAAACACCTTTCCAATATTGGGAGGCGCAGGCATTTCTACCATACACCCTGGTGACATTAAGCCACGGCTGCAACACCATATCATTGACTGACTTAGGTCGAAGCAGCTCAGAGTTTCATTTCATTGTATGCCCTAATCCGGTTGGTAACTAACAACCGCGTGATTAACAGAGCAATATATAGATATTAATGCGTAATTCCGCTTACTGCCAGAACTATAAATCGCTATATAATAGTTTATACAACGTTTGTTCTTCAATTTATTTGCAAGCACCTTACTGAAAAACCAGATGATACGGCTTGATATAAGTCAATGTTGACCCATGTCATGCAAAATCACTCAGATTTCGCCTTTTGTTGCAAAATCGGGTACCTTATGCCGCAAAAATAAGCTTCACAAAAAGGAATGTTATGCGTAATCGCACCTTAAGCGATCTGGAACATGTGGTGGCGCTTGGCGGAGGGCACGGTTTAGGCCGGGTAATGTCGGCACTCTCTCCTTTAGGTTCTCGCCTTACCGGCATCGTGACCACCACCGATAACGGTGGTTCTACAGGACGCATCCGCCAATCAGAAGGCGGAATTGCCTGGGGCGATACCCGTAACTGCCTGAACCAGTTAATTACTGAACCCAGTGTGGCTTCCACCATGTTTGAATATCGCTTTAGCGGCAACGGTGAGCTGGCGGGTCATAATCTGGGTAACCTGATGCTTAAGGCGCTAGATAACCTTAGCGTTCGCCCTTTAGAAGCAATAAATTTAATCCGTAACTTGTTAAAAGTACGGGCTTATCTCATCCCAATGTCAGAACATCCAGTTGACCTCGCTGCAGTCGATGTGGACGGTAATGTGGTTTACGGAGAAGTGAATGTCGACAGCCTGCAACAAATGCCGAAACAACTGTTGCTGGAACCTCACGTGCCGGCAACCCGTGAAGCGATAGAGGCCATTGATGAAGCAGAGTTGATCCTGATTGGTCCGGGAAGCTTTATGACCAGCCTGTTGCCGCCATTATTGCTAACTGAAATTGCACAGGCGCTACACCGTAGCAAAGCGAAGATCATCTATATTGGAAATCTGGCTAAAGAAATGAGCCCTGCGGCGGCGGCCCTTCGCCTGAAAGATAAAATGGATATCATCGAGCAAGCCATTGGTGGGCGTAAAATTGATGGCATCGTTATTGGCCCGCATACCAGCCCAGAAGATATTGTCGATAAGGTCATCGTTCAGCAACCTCTGGAAGCAGAAGATATCCCCTATCGCCACGATCGTGAAATGCTACATAAAGCGTTGGAAGCCGCACTACAAAAATTCGGCAGATAGAACAAAATAAAAAAGCGCGAAGATTATTCATCTCTCGCGCTTTTTTATTTCAATTCATGACTTACTTCTGAGAACGAGTATCCGCCACTACACGAGTAGGTTTACCTTCAATGACCAATACTTTTTGGCCGTTGGACAGCGGCTGGTCCATACCCTGAGCAACGGTAATCATTCCATTGCCTTCAGTTTGAATCACGTACTCAATCGCCTGTTGTTTAGAAGCGCCGCTTTCTACTGCTGATCCCAACAGACCACCTAACAGCGCACCGCCAATGGCACCCAGCGCATTAGACCGAAAGCCTCCACCAATAGCAGAACCCGCAACACCACCGGCTGCTGAACCAACTAGCCCACCAACACTGCTGTTACCTTCCACATCAACAACTCTCGAGCTAACAATGACCCCCGCATACGTGCGACTGGCCTGCCCAACTTGCTTATCATTATAGGAAGTCGAAGAGATATTTGATGCACATCCCGCCATGCTTAATACAATACACGCGACGCCCAATGTTTTAATAAATACTGATTTCATTTGATTCTCCCTTTTAGACTTAATGGTCTGCTATCAATCCTGATACACCGACATTGACATTCCTGTCAGGTGAATCGATCGAGTATAACAGTAGACCAGTACACTACTCTGACTCCCATATGAATAGGCAGATTAAATCACTCATTAATCAAAAGATTAACTTATTGAGAGGTTGGCGTTTTCACTCAAGTCGTTAATTGAGCGTCAGGAAGAGTTGTTCGTTTTGTAGGCATGGGTGAAAACGCGGTTACTTCTCCCATTTCCCCCACGGCCCTTCACCGATGCCTTCATCTCGTTTGCTCAACTGGTCGTGAACATACAGGTCTTCCACCTGTTTACGCGCCCAAGGTGTGCGGCGTAAAAATTTCAGACTAGATTTAATACTGGGATCGTTTTTAAAACAGTTGATATTAACTTCGCGCGCCAACGCTTCCCAACCAAATTTATCCACCAGCGTCGTCAGCAGGCGTTCGAGGGTTATACCGTGGAGAGGATCTTTGGATTGATGTTGCATAATATAATTTACAGCCTGTACTGACGATGGGACGTAAGTATAACAAGCCAGTAGCCCAAGGTCACTTTATGCCTAAACCTCAAATAATTAATACACTAAATATCACAACCCGAAACTAGTAAAGCATGATGGTAACCTATATGCTAAATACGGCTATGAATCACGCAGTTAACTACAACGTTTTTAGATTTTCTATGAGGCACAATTATGTTTCTCTCTCATTCCCACCGATTAACTGCTTTACTGCTTGGCCTCTCTCTTGCTGTCGCCATCCCGGTTCAGGCAGCAAAAACGGCATCGTCATCCGATCAAAGCGCCAGCATCCAACCAGCGCCTTGGCCTCACAGCTATACCATCGATAAAACACCTGTCACTTTTTATCAACCACAGTTGGATAGTCTTGAAGGAAATACGCTAAAAGGTCGTCTGGCTATTTCCGTTAATAAAGGTTCTATTACTGATAAAAATGGCAAGAAAAGAGCACAGCTTGATTATGGTGTTCTCTGGTTTTCAGCACTTATTGATACCAATACCGCTGCCCGAACAGCACAGTTGCACGATATCAGTATTGATAAAGCTAGTTTTCCAACCGCTCCCGATAAACAAAACGACTATCTGGCGTTAGTGCATAAAGCGCTACCGCAAAAAAGTCTGATGGTGAATCTGGATCAGGTTGAAGCGTCACTGGCAATTAATCAGGCCGAAAATCAGCAGGTCGGCATCGCCGTAGATAATAAGCCTCCTCAAGTTATCTTCTCGCTCACCCCTGCTCTATTGGTACTCGTTGATGGTGAACCGGTGACCAAACCAACATCCATTGAAAATATCAATCGGGTGATAAATACCCGCTCGTTGCTGCTGGAAAAGGATAGTCGTTGGTATCTCTATTTTGCCAATCACTGGATGTCCGCGGCTAAGCTGGATGGGAACTGGGAACCGCTAACCACTATCCCCGATGGCTTTGAAAAAGTGATGCAAGAAGCGGTAAAAGCCAAAGCCGTGGATGTGATGGATAAGCCCAGCGATGTGATGAAAAAATCATTAGCCGAGGGTAAATACCCTACTATCTATACCGCAACCACACCAACAGAGTTAATTACGGTTGATGGCGATCCGCAGTTTGCCCCGATAGAAAATACCGCGTTGATGTATGTAACCAATACCAGCGGCGATGTGTTTGTTGATTCAGCCACGAATAATGCTTGGTATGTTTTACTGTCTGGTCGTTGGTTTACGGCTGACTCAACCAAAGGTCCGTGGACCTATGTTCCCGGGGAGAAATTACCGGCTGACTTCGCCAAAATACCGTCACTGAGTCCAAAAAGTGCCGTGTTGGCGTCAATACCAGGAACACCCGAAGCAAAAGAATCACTGATCGCTAACTCAATACCCCAAACGGCCAGCGTCAATATCCAGCAGGCAAAACTGAACGTTAGCTATGACGGCGGCAAAGCGCAGTTTAAGTCGATTGAAGGCACAACCCTTCAATATGCGGTCAATAGTGCCCTGCCGGTCATTGAAGTGAACCCGAACCTGTTTTATGCCGTGCAGAATGGCATTTGGTTTACAGCCGCTTCATCAACCGGGCCTTGGGCCGTAGCGCTGTCGGTTCCATCGATAATCTATACCATTCCTGCCTCGTCACCGGTTCACTATGTCACTTATGTTCATGTCTATGGGCATACCACCAGCGTAGTGTATGTCGGTTATACCCCCGGTTATTACGGTACCGTTGTCAGTAATAATGTCGTGGTTTATGGCACCGGCTATCCTTGCAACGCCTGGGTTGGTAACGTTTGGTATGGTTGCCCTGCAACCTATGGCTACAACGCTGCCTTTGGTTATGACCCGTATGTCGGCTGGTCAGTGGGCTTTATTGCTGGATGGGCATGGGCTTCCGCTTGGTATGGCCCATCGTGGGGACCTTGGTACGACTGGGATGGCCCGACGCCATGGTATGACGGCCCTTCTGTTGCTATCAGTAATGTGTATGGCCGCTGGGGAAATACCGTTGCACAAGGCGTTCGTACTAACTGGTCGAATCCATGGACCGGAAACTACGGTACGGGCGTCAGAGGCAGTTTCTACAATCAGGCCACTGGCACTCATGGTTACGGCTATGCTGCCCGTAATACCAATGATTACACCGGAATCAAATCAGGGGTTGCAGGCAACGTTCGCTATAACCCACAAACTGGCAGAGCCGTTGCTTCTCATGGTGCAGCTATCGCTAATCCGGATACCGGAAATGCCATTGGAGCCAACAACCGAACCAGCGTTAATGCGCGTACCGGTCGTGTAACCGACAGTGCCCATGTTGCCACCCGCACCGATCAGGGCGCAACGTCTGCCCGCGCGTTTAACAGCCAAGGTATCGCTGGTGATGCACATGGTTCCGGCTATGTACACTATGATGCCAGCACCGGGCAAGTTACCCACGGCGGACACGTCAATACCGATAATGGCTTCTACGCCGGTAAAGACGGTCATGTTTATCGCTATGATAAAGGTCAGGGTTGGCAGCAAGTACAGTCAAACGGTCAGCTTAAGCAAGTCACTCCACCTTCTAACTCAGGTGTAGACCGCGACCAGCAGGCCCGTACCCGCGCCAATCAGCGTACAGAAGATCGTAGCTACTCATCTTCTCCTGATATCAACCGAGATAATTTCCAACAAAACCGACAAAATCGCATTCAAGATCGTCAAAATGTTAATCAAAACATTGGCGGCGGTCGTTTAGGCGGTGGGCAATTCCAGGGCGGTGGAAACCGCATGGAAAATGTGCACCAATTCGATCGGGGGAACCTGTCTCATGGATTCCAAGGTCGCGTTGGCGGGTTCCGACATTTTAGATAAACATAGAGGCGGCCGATTGGCCGCCTCTGAATCTTACATCATTGAGAACGTCGGACTTAGCCGACGTTCTCAAATATCAAGCAATTATACCCTTTCGACTGAGCCCTAAGGTGGTCTGGAGTTACCCTCCTGACGCTCCTTAATGCTATTTCAAAATAATCAAAAACCGCATCACGATATCGCAATAAACTGCTCCCGCAGTTTCTGCAATACATCCCGTAACTGAGCCGCCTCTTCAAACTCAAGATTCTGCGCATGTTGATACATTTTACCTTCCAGCTCGCGAATCTTTTTATCTAACGCCTGCGGCGTCAGTGCAGTGTAATCTGCCTCTGACTCTGCCGCTTTCTTCTTACCACGGCCTTTGGCATGTTTCAGTGTCCCCAGCCCCTGACCCAGCTCCAGAATATCCTCGATAGACTTATTCAGCCCCTGCGGAACAATGCCATTGGCCTCGTTATACGCTATCTGCCGCGCTCTACGACGTTCTGTTTCATCAATGGCTTTTGCCATCGACTTAGTGACTCTATCGCCGTAGAGAATCGCTTTGCCGTTTAAATTACGTGCCGCACGACCAATGGTCTGAATCAGTGAACGTTCGGAACGCAGGAACCCTTCTTTATCCGCATCCAGAATAGCCACTAATGACACCTCTGGCATATCCAGACCTTCACGTAGTAGGTTGATACCCACCAGTACATCAAACTCACCCAGACGCAAATCGCGGATAATCTCTACTCGCTCAACGGTATCAATATCTGAGTGTAGATAGCGCACCCGCTCCCCGTGCTCTTCCAGATACTCAGTCAAATCTTCCGCCATCCGTTTGGTTAGCGTAGTCACCAACACCCGCTCATTCTTCTCCACCCGAATACGAATTTCAGACAGTAAGTCATCCACCTGAGTAGCAACGGGGCGCACCTCAATCAGTGGGTCCAACAGCCCCGTAGGACGTACCACCTGATCGATAATTTCTCCACCGGATTTCTCCAGCTCGTAATTTCCTGGGGTGGCGGACACATAAATAGTCTGCGGAGCCAGTTGCTCAAACTCTTCAAAACGCAGGGGGCGGTTGTCTAACGCTGAAGGCAAACGGAAGCCATATTCTACCAACGTCTCTTTACGCGCTCTGTCACCGCGATACATACCACCTAATTGAGGCACGGTTACGTGGGACTCATCAATCACCAACAGGCCATCAGCCGGTAAGTAATCGAACAGGGTTGGCGGCGGTGCGCCTTCTCCACGCCCCGACAAATAGCGTGAGTAGTTTTCGATGCCGGAGCAATAACCCAGCTCATTCATCATCTCAATATCAAACTGGGTTCGTTGGCTCAAGCGCTGCTCTTCCACCAGCTTATCATTGGCCAGTAGCATTCGCCGACGATCGGCCAGCTCAACCTTGATGCCTTCGATAGCTTCCAGAATGCGTTCACGCGGTGTGACATAGTGCGTTTTAGGATAGATAGTAAAACGGGGAACCACCTGCTGAACCTGACCGGTCAGCGGGTCAAAAACCGACAGGCGTTCTACTTCATCATCAAACAATTCAATACGCAGGGCATACTCGTCCGACTCCGCAGGGAAAATATCAATCACTTCACCGCGCACCCGGAAAGTACTGCGCTGGAATACCTGATCGTTGCGGGTATATTGCAATTCGGCCAATCGTTGCAAAATCGAACGCTGATCGATGATCATGCCGCGCGTCAGGTGCAACATCATTTTCAGGTAGGCATCGGGATCGCCCAGACCATAAATGGCGGAAACCGAAGCCACCAGAACCACATCCCGTCGCTCCAACAAAGCTTTGGTCGCCGACAGTCGCATCTGTTCAATATGTTCGTTAATCGAGGCATCTTTCTCAATGAAAGTATCCGAGCTGGGAACATAAGCTTCTGGCTGATAATAATCATAGTAAGAGACGAAATACTCCACCGAATTTTCAGGAAAGAAGGCTTTCATTTCCCCATACAGCTGAGCGGCCAGCGTCTTATTCGGTGCCAGAATCATGGTAGGCCTTTCCAACTGGGCAATGACGTTGGCGATGGTAAACGTTTTACCGGATCCGGTTACCCCAAGTAACGTTTGGTGAGCTAATCCATCTTCCAATCCCTCAGTCAACCGCCTAATAGCCTCCGGTTGATCGCCGGCGGGCTGAAAAGCCGAGTTTAATTTGAATGTTTTGCTCATGATTCACGCTGCCTGAATTGAAAGATTAGCTATCTGAAAAGAATGTCCGATAGAGATCGCAATTTCTATTATGTGGAGCTGGACAGCTTTTTACCACTCCCATTATACTGTATATTAAACCAGTAAAAACCTAATTTTAGTAACCGCATAATTTTAAACAACTATTTTTTCATAAAGGGAAGTATATCCAGAAGGGCTAATAGTCAAGCTATAGAAATGTCATTTATCCCCAAAAACGAGTTGACATTCTTCAAATCGACACATTTTTTCAATCATATCCACTGCCGCATTTCCTGTCCTATATCAGCCACTTGATTTTAGATAACTAAATGATATTTAATACTTTTTCACCAGCGCTGAGAATGCAAACAAAAACTGGAAGAGCCGCATCAGGGCTGGGATGAGATGATTTTTCTAACGTTAATGCACAAGGTTATCCACAGGAATAGTGGATAAGTAAAATTTCCCTACTAATACTGCTGCATTGCGTCAGGTGCCTTTTTCAGAAACGCCGAGAAAAACATCCCCGCTAAATTTTTTTTTACCCTGTTTACCAGCGATTTATTCTTAATAAATAATTGAAAAAAATTTTGCTTGCGTGTTTTTTGATGACTTTTCAACCTACTATTACCTTCATTTTCTTTCACTGTAAGATTTTCCTATCATCATGGTAACCTGATTTGGTAACCAACGTGTTACAAACCGCAGATATCAACAGTATGGAATTAAACTTTGATAATATGCTGGTTTTATGCTCGAATTAGCACTTCATCTCCCGCCAACCGTATCAACAACAGACAATTAGCCGCCATGAAATATCAGATTATTGCGCTCGACCTAGACGGTACTTTACTCACTTCGCAAAAACAGATTTTGCAGGAATCGTTGGATACCCTTGCGCTTGCTCGTCAGCAAGGAGTCAAAGTGGTTATTGTTACCGGACGCCATCATGTAGCCATTCACCCCTTCTATCAGGCTTTGCAACTGGATACACCGGCTATTTGCTGTAATGGTACCTACACCTATCACTATCAAAAGCAGCAGGTTCTGTCCGGAACGCCGCTAACAAAATCTCAGGCAACTCAGGTAGTTCAACTACTGCGTAATCATCCGATTCAAAGCCTGATGTACATTGATAATGCCATGACCTTCGAGCAAAAAGATGACAGCATTGACCGCTGGTATGCTTGGGCCGCTCGCCTGCCGGAGAATCAGCGCCCTACTATGCTCCAAGTGGATAAATTCGAAACGGTGATTAATCAGGCTGACAACGTATGGAAGTTTGCCACCTCCAGCGATGATGAAGATTTACTTAATCACTTCAGTAACCTAGTAGAGAAAAAGCTAGGGCTAACTTGTGAACGCTCATGGCATAACCAGATAGATCTGACTCAACAAGGTAACAGCAAAGGCAACAGACTGCGTGAATGGGTCGAATCTCAGGGAATTAGCATGAATAATGTGATCGCATTCGGCGATAACCTGAACGATGTGAGTATGCTGTCTCAGGCCGGATTAGGCGTCGCAATGGGTAACAGCAGTGATGAGGTAAAGATGCATGCCGATCTGATAGCCGGAGAAAACGAGACGCCAACCATCGCCAATATTATCCGCGAGCGCGTTTTGCAACAGTAAGCAGAGTGATGTCATGATGAAAAAAGCCTCCCAATTGGAGGCTTTTATTCATTGAAAATAATGTCTGGTGGCTTAACATGTCTTCCGACCGTACTCCTTGCCCATCTAAGCTCCTTACTTTTACGGGCCAAATATTAGAACGACCAACCCGCAAAACATCACGCCACCATCACCATGCCTCTCGGCTAATCGACACGCTCTTCACCTGCGCGAACAGTGCCTGCCCTACGCAAATGTGTAATTCATCCCGAGCCCAGGGGGTAATTCTGGCCCAAATAGCGTGTTGCCCCACTAATAGCTTCACATCAATGCGATCGCCCGAAGGGTGAATTTCTGTTACCTCCGCAGCCAACACATTACGGATACTGCTATCTTGTGGTTTAGTTAAGACTAAAGAGACATCCGCCGCATGAATACGAACCCGTAATCGTTGCCCCTGTGGTACATCCACCCGATTAACCCACAGGCACTGTTCTCCTAATGCCAACGCACTCATCGCATACTTATCGTGCTGTTTCAGTAAGGTCACATTCAGTACGCTGCTTTGCTCATCCTGCTGTCGCCACGGTGCCATCGCATCACTGGCCCATACGCTTTCCAGCTCCCCGGCCGCTCTGACTTTTCCACTGTCCAGCACGATCACCTGTTCAGCGAGTCGCAGAATCTCTTCCATACTGTGGGTCACATACAATATGGGAATATTCACATCTTTCGCCAGACGTTCTAGATAAGGGATCAGCTCTCGCTTGCGCGGTATATCCAGTGAGGCTAAGGGTTCGTCCATCAACAACAATTCAGGTGCTGTTAATAAAGCACGACCAATTGCTACCCGCTGCTTTTCACCACCGGATAAAGTGATGGGAAAACGTTTGAGCAGATGAGCAATACCCAATAGCTCAACAATATCATCAAACTGACGCTGCATTTGTGGCTGCATACCGTACTGCAAGTTGCCTTTAGTGCTGTAATGGGGAAACAGGCGCGCATCTTGAAAAACATAACCGATACGGCGCTTTTCCGGTGGCAGGTAAATCCCTCGAGAGCAATCTACCAACACCCTGTCGTTTAGAATAATTTCGCCGCTGTCTGGTCGAGTTAATCCACTTACTGCGTTAATCAGTGACGTTTTGCCAGCACCAGACAAGCCAAAAATTGCGGTAATCCCCTCTCCGGGCACTTCAACCGCAACATCCATCTCCAACGCACCCAAGCGCTGTTTGAAATTTAGCTTTAACATCAGCCTTTCAGCCTCCGTTGACTCCAGCGCGCCAGCCATTCAGACATTAGCAACGATATTAATGACAACAAAATGGCTATAATGCACAGACGAGCGGCATCCCCTTCTGCGCCGGGCGTTTCAATGAGGGTATACATCGCTAACGGAATAGTACGGGTTTCACCGGGAATATTAGAGACAAAGGTGATGGTTGCACCGAATTCGCCCAGCGATCGGGCAAAAGCCAGTACTACACCCGCTAACAGGCCGGGAAAAGCCAAAGGCAAGGTGACGGTAAATAAGACGCGCCAAAAACCCGCGCCCAGCGTTCTGGCGGCTTGTTCCAGTTTGGTATCCACCGCTTCAAGCGCCAATCGGATTGCCCTGACCATCAGGGGAAAAGCTATAACCGCTGAAGCAAAAGCGGCTCCGCGCCAACTAAAGGTAAAGCTGAAGCCGAACCACTGATATAGCCATTCACCAATAATACCTTTGCGGCCAAAGCCGATGAGCAGTAAATAACCGATCACGACTGGTGGCAATACCAGAGGTAGATGAATAACGCTGTCCAGCAATGCTTTACCAGGAAACTGGCAGCGCGCCAGAATCCAAGCAACAAAAATACCGACAGGTAAACTGAAGGCCACGGCCACTCCAGCCACTTTAAGGCTGAGCAGCAGCGCTTCTAACTCATATTGAGATAACATCATTTAATACGTGGACTGAACCCATATTTTTCAAATACTGCTGAAGCTTCCGGCGTAGTCAGGTATTTAGCAAACGCCTGCACTGCCGGGGTCGCATGGTCTTTTACCGCCGCCATAGGATACTCTACCGGTAAGTGACTGTCGTCAGGGAAAATACCCACCATTTTTACTTTTTTGCTGGCTACCGCATCAGACCCATACACAATACCTAACGGGGCTTCAGCGCGTTCAACCAGCGCTAATGCTGCACGCACGTTGTTTGCTCTCGCCATCTTTGGTGACAGTTGATCCCAAACACCAAGGAAAGTTAATGCTTGTTTAGTATAGATGCCCGCTGGAACGTGATCGGGGTCGCCTACGGCTAAACGTCCATCTTTCAATAAAGATGACCAGTCAGTCACTTTACTGACATTGACGTGTTTCAATGGACTGTCAGCCGGGGCAACCAGAACCAGATCGTTACCCAATAGGGTTACACGCGTTTTATCATCCATCAGTTTCTTTTCAACAACAAAATCCATCCACTGCTGGTCAGCAGAGATAAACATGTCTGCCGGTGCGCCTTGTTCAATTTGACGGGCTAGCGTTGAAGAAGAGGCAAACGAGGAAGTGACCTCTACACCGCTCTTTTTTTGATAGTCTGTTGCGATTTCTTCCAGCGCATTGGTCAAGGATGCAGCAGCGAATACGGTAATTTTCTCCGCTGCTGATGCGGTTTGTAGCAAAGTAGCGGCTAACAGCCCAACCAGAGTGAGTTTCAGTTTGTTCTTCATTTAAGCCTCGTTATTTTATTGTCACTATTATCAGTCAATATCACCCTTCGGTATGTATTTTAAAATATAACGCTTTCCTGTTTACTTGTCATTGCCCGATGTTTGATTTATGAAAATTACTGCAACGTGATATCACAGAAACAAAAAGACACCGGCCTGCATTGCAGGCCGGTGTCTTTTCATATTCAGATTTAGGCTAATCCCTGCTGGGATTAGTTATTACGGCTTTTGCTTGGACCCAGTTTTGAAATAAAGTTAAACACTTCGCCCAACCCATAAATCAATCCCAAAATAATTGCCATCACCACGGGAACCATACAGGCAGCAAATATCAGACTTTTTAATAATTCAAACATAAGTTCCTCATTTAACTCATCATGCTAAAGCATGTTCGCGGTGGTTTTATTACCAGCGGTATTCATTAATATAACACAGAGTTTATCAGCTATCTGCTGATAATTTTCATCTATCTGTGCTGACTGGCAATTTGGTAGAATGATAAAAATGAAGGACAATGTAGTACGTCTTTACCAAACGGACCCTATCGCGATGAATGCTGAAATCTTACTTACCCTGAAATTACAAGGTCATCTATTTGCTGATCCTCGCCGTATCGCCTTGCTAAAACAAATTGAGCATACCGGTTCTATCAGTCAGGGAGCCAAGCTGGCAGAGATCAGTTATAAAAGCGCCTGGGATGCCGTCAATGAGATGAATAAGTTGACCGATAATCTGTTAGTAGAGCGCGCAACCGGCGGTAAAGGTGGGGGTGGTGCGCATTTGACACCTTATGGTAAACGCCTACTTCAACTGTATGATCTGCTGGAAAAAATACAACAAAAGGCGTTCAATGCATTACAAGATGACTCAATGCCGTTAGACAGCTTGTTAGCCGCCATCGCCCGATTTTCACTCCAAACCAGTGCCCGTAATCAATTTTTTGGTACCATTCTCGACCAACAGCCAACCAATCAACCAGACTGTGTTACTTTGCTGATGAATGATGGCAAAACCGAAATTCATGCCTCCCTAACTCAGCAAAGTATCCAGCGGCTGCAACTTACCCAAGGGAAAGAGGTATTAGCGTTGATCAAAGCGCCGATGATTGATTTACATCACCACCCCCTCGCCGCCAGTGATAACTGTCTGCAAAGTACGGTGACATCCGTCAGTACCAAGGAGCAACGTTGCGAAGTCTTATTACAGTTAGATGGGGGAGAAACGCTCTGTTCTACCCTCTCTCATCAACAGGCTGACGTTCTTTCTGTTCGGGTCGGACAAACATTATGGGCAACGTTTAGCGCCGAGAGCGTCATTATTGCTACCCTGTGCTAAAGCATCAGAATTTGTTTTAGCCCCTTGACTCGGGGCCAATTGATTCGCACACCATAGCGAATTTAAATTGACGCCCGATATCAAAAGGACCCTACGCTGAAACCACCTTGAGTTCATCAATCAACCGTAAGGTTGTCGAAGTTATCTGCAATTCATCATAAACCACATACAAATCAGCAGGAATTCGCTCTTCCAGCGGTCTAAATATCACCCCCGGCCAATTCATTTGGGCATAGCTGTCCGCTATCAGCGTAATCCCTAATCCCATACTGATCAGCGCCAGTACGGTTTGTGGCTCTACTGCCTCCCGCACAATATGGGGAGAAAAACCGGCCTTATTACATACTTTTTGTAAAAAGGACCAGTCCGAATGCACCGCGGGTAACGTTACAAACGCTTCATTTCTTAACTCATGCAGAGGAATAGCGTCATGTCTGACCAACCGATGTTCACTGGGTAAGGCCACTAAAAAAGAAGCCTCCTGTAATCGTAGGCTGGTTAACCCCTGAGGTGGAATAGAAGCCATACGCCAGATACCGGCATCAATTTCATGGCGCTCCAACATAGCCATCTGTATACCCGGAGACTTTTCGCGAAAGATAATATCAACGGTAGGATTGGCTTTAATAAAGCGATGCAAAACGGGCCTCAATTGCCCCCACATTGCTGTTCCAACAATACCCAGCTCTATGCGACCTCTTTCTCCCCGGCCTATTTGTTCGACTCTGGCCAGCGCCTGATTGGTTGCCGCCAGTAGGCTACGCGTCTCTTCCATCAGCACCTTCCCCGCATGGGTTAAAGCGACGCTGCGTGAATGACGAATAAACAGCAGGGTTCCTAACTGAGCTTCCAGCTCCTTTATATGAATACTGAGCGGCGGCTGCGACATATTCAGGCGCACCGCCGCTTTGCCAAAGTGAAGTTCTTCCGCTACCGCTAAAAAATAACGCAATAGCTTCAGGTCAGTACGATAAACGCGTTCAATTGAATCCACATCGGCTCCTGTCCTGGGTCTTTTTATAGCGAGTTTATGTAACCGCCCGTCAGAACCTCACCATGACAAATTACACATCAATAGCCATTTGGGGAGATGGCGGCTTGTTTATCATCCAACGTTGCCAATAGGCTCGCCAACAGGCTAGATGCGCCAAAGCGAAAATGCGCGGGTGTTATCCATGCTTCTCCCAGTAAACGGGCCGCGATAGCCAGATAATGCTCGGCTTCTTCAGCAGAACGAACGCCGCCAGCGGCTTTAAAACCACAACGACCGCCCTTTTCAGCAATCACACCCAGCATGATCTCCGCCGCTTCCGGCGTGGCATTAACCGGTACTTTACCGGTGGAAGTTTTAATAAAATCGGCTCCGGCATCAATAGCAATCATCGATGCCTGACGGATCAATGCTGGCGTTTTTAACTCTCCGCTCTCAATGATCACTTTCAGCAATTTATCACCACAGGCGGCTTTACAGGCGACAACCAAATCGTAACCGATTTGTGTATCGCCAGTCTGTAACGCACGCCACGGAAATACTACATCAACTTCATCGGCTCCTGCTGCAATGGCGGCCTTGGTTTCTCGCTCGGCTAATGCCACATCAGCCGATCCGGCTGGAAAATTAGTGACGGTAGCAATTTGCACCGCCGATAGCCCTTGCTCGCTTAAAGCACGACGTGCATCCGCAATAAATGCAGGGTAAACACAAACGGCAGCCGGATGACCGTAAGCCGTTTTAGCGTTTTGACAAAGTTTGTTGATAACCTCACGGGTGTCATTCTCGTTTAATGAGGTGAGATCCATCAGATTCAGTGCCTGTCGGGCAATGGTTTTCAAATTCTGCATATTGTCTGTTCCTTTATTTTTATTACATAAGCCCTTTGACGACCAGATAACCAATATACATAAAGACAATGGTCAACACGCCCGGCAGAACGTTAGGTGCCGGAATGGGCACCCGAAGATAGGTACACAGCGCGCCCACGGCAAAACCCACACCGGAAGATAATAGAATTTCTTTCATTTACGACTCCATTGCGATACTTCAATTGCCTGATGGTTATATTCAGGCCAGATAAAATTGAATGTCTGAGAAGAGAGACCCGCCGAAACGGGCCCTATTTTCAGTATTTAGTGAGCGATACTGGTTTGAGCCAGCTTTTCTGGTTGATGCTTATATTGGAAGGTAAAGAAGAACACCACCGCCAGCAGAACCGCATAGGCAGTAAATACCAGCCAGATAGTGTGCCAGTCTTTAACCCCATCAACGGAAAAGTAATCCACGGCTTTACCGCTCAGAATGGCACCAACATAAGCACCCACACCGTTGAC
This sequence comes from Limnobaculum parvum, assembly GCF_003096015.2. NCBI lineage: Bacteria > Pseudomonadati > Pseudomonadota > Gammaproteobacteria > Enterobacterales > Budviciaceae > Limnobaculum > Limnobaculum parvum. The sequence continues at coordinate 2,166,093 of NZ_CP029185.2, forward strand.
CATGGTCATGAACAAGCCTTGTGCACTGGCCCGAATATCCGAACTGACTTCCTGCTCAACAAACACCGAGCCAGAAATATTGAAGAAGTCAAAGGCGCAGCCATAAACGATCATCGACATCAGCAGCAGCACAAAACCCACCGGGGAAGGATCGCCATAGGCAAACAATCCAAAGCGCAGGCACCAAGCCACCATACTTAACAACATGACGGTTTTAATACCAAAGCGTTTAAGGAAGAATGGAATTGTCAGAATAAACAGCACCTCGGACATTTGCGAAACCGACAGCAAAATAGAGGGATACTTCACCACAAAACTGTCTTTAAATTCAGGATTCAGCGCAAAATCGTGCAGGAATGGGCTACCGAAGGTATTGGTGATCTGCAATACCGCGCCTAACAGCATGGCAAACAGAAAGAACACCGCCATTCTTGGTTTTTTGAACAGCACGAAGGCATCCAGTCCCAACATACTGACCCAGGTCTGATTCTGTTTTTTATTCGCCGTCGGAATGGAAGGTAATGTTAATGAATAGACTGCCAGCAGCAGTGAAGCGCCCGAAGCGATATACAACTGCATATTACTTAGCTCAAGGCCCAACAGGCTGATAGTCCACATGGCAACAATAAAACCGATGGTGCCAAATACCCGAATCGGCGGGAAATGACTCACCGTATCCAACCCCGCTTTTTCCAAGCAGGAGTAAGAGATGGTATTAGATAACGCAATGGTTGGCATAAAGGTCATGGCATTCATCAACATGACCCAAAACATTAGGCTTGGTTCATTGATGCTGGCGGCATAGAACAGTGCCACAGCGCACACCAAATGACATAAGGTATAAACCCGATTGGCCCTCACCCACTTATCGGCAACAATACCAATCAGGCTTGGCATCAGTACTGCTGCCAAGCCCTTAGTGCTATACACGATCCCCACCGATGCGCCGTTAAAATGCAGCGTATTGATCATGTAGGAGCCCAGCGTCACCAGCCAGCTTCCCCAAATGAAATACTGTAAAAACGACATGATTTTTAGGCGATTTTTAATTCCCATGTTGTTTTCCCTTTCCGCCATATGGCTGGCTCATCGGTGGTAATACCCTGTTATGTAACATCACAGATAACTTCATTAATGCAGACATTCCTGTCTCCTTATGGATGTTCTCTGTTTTAAGCCAGTTTGCGTAAAAAACCACAAATCAGAGTGATAAAGTTCTGGCGAGACAGTTCAGCAGCAGCCAGCGTTTGAGCATGGGACAGCGTCACCTTACCTAATCCTTCCGCCAGATTAGTAATCGCCGATACCGCAACCACCTTTAACCCACAATGGCGAGCAGAAATAACTTCCGGCACCACTGACATCCCCACCACATCACCGCCGATAATCTGCATCATGCGTATCTCTGCGGCAGTTTCAAAGTTAGGCCCCGGATAAGAAACAAAAACGCCTTCAGACAATGGAAAACCAGACTCTTCAGCCACTTGCTGAAGCAACGCTCGGTAATCTGCATCATAAGCATTTGCCAATGTGAAAAAACGTTCGCCAAAACGTTCGTCGTTCAAACCCACCATCGGTGTGCCCGGCATGGTGTTAATATGATCGTTCAGTGAAACCAAACTGCCCGGTTCAACTTCAGGTCGCAACGAGCCTGCCGCATTGGTTGAAAACAGTAATTCACAACCCAGCAACTTAAAGGTGCGGATAGCATCGGTCATAATGGTCATACCGCGACCTTCATAAAAATGCCCTCTCCCTTTCATGCAGGCTACCGGTACGCCAGACAATGTGCCCAGCACCAACTCGCCGGCATGACCATGAACGGTACTTACCGGAAACCCTGGCAATTTTTCATAAGAGATAGCAACCGCATCTTCAATTTGTTCAGCCAACGCACCCAGTCCAGAACCTAAAATAAACGCCACTCGAGGTATAAAATCGGGTTTATATTGATGAATAATGTCCGCTGCATAAAATGCATTTTGAGATAATTCTATTTGTGACATAACAGTTCCCCTCATTGATTGAGTTTTTTTAATTTTTAATTGCAATAAAGCTTTTCTTTTTAATCCTGTTATTTATACCGACTGCCAAATCACTTTATCCAATATTGTTTTCTCATGGGATCGATATGGATTTAATATTGATTGGTTTCACCCGATTCAATCAATTCCTGTTATAGATAAATTGATATAACTTAACTGACTGAATTCTTGTCTGGAGATAATAATATGCGCGCAATTATTTTAATCATGGCCCCCTTTGGTATCGGAGCAACACCCGATGCTGGTCGTCATGACCCACTAAAGATACGCCCGCTGGGCATTAGGAACTCTCACGCGTTTCGGTTTGTTTTGATTAGACATATTTCAGTGAACCAAACGATACCTTTTCACGAACCTTACTGAATAATCTGGTACGCAAAACCAATCTGCCCGGCTATCTGGAAGAACTGTCATTCATCCGGTACTGTAACTCTCGGTCAAATTAGCAAAGCATTGTTGATAGCACATTTTAATTTAATTCAATAATTGACGATTAAATGCAACATCAGAATAATAAATTGTTCATCCAGAATTAATTCACCGCTCAATTTAATTATTATTTTTGACTTTCATCACAGAAATAAAATCACCATTATTTCACATCACATTATCTGCATTCAGTTTTTAATGACAATGTCCTGTTTTAAATAAGCAAATCATCATTAATATTAAAATTATATTAATAACTAAAAATTGAATATTGGTTTTCATTCGTTCTCCCCTTCAATAATACAGCGCCATCACTTTATTCCGGCATCACAACAATCAAACGCGCTTCGGGAATCGCTTCCCAAATATGCTTATTGGACAAAGGGAATAACATTAATGAAAAAATATCTCTCCGGCATGGTTGCCCTTACCGCGGTAGCCGTCAGCCCCGCGACTCAGGCTGAATATCTCTGGGGTTTTGCTGATATCGGCATTCACTATCTTGACTGGACATCCCACACCACCCACCGAACATCGAATAAGTCCCATAAAGATGACTTTGCCTATCTGGAACTGGAAGGCGGTGCCGGTTTTACTTGGGGTGAAACTTATGGCTTTTTTGACTGGGAAAACCCTTTCAATGGTCGACACGATAAACCGGGTAGCGAGCAGCGTTATACCTTTAAAAACACTAACCGTATCTATCTTGGGCATACCGGTCTTAACCTCTACGGCCATGTTTATGGTACCTACGGTTCGCCAAACGGTAGAAACTTCCATGATGTGATGGCCCTTTACGGCTTAGGCTATAACGTTAAGTTGGAGCAGTTCTGGTTTAAACCCTTTATCGCCAAACGCTACACCGACCAAACCTATTACAGCGGCAATAACGGTTATGTGTTTGGTTGGGTGGCTGGTTATGACTTTAATCTCTGGAATGAAAAGTTCGCACTGACCAACTGGACAGAATATGAGTTCGACCGTGCGGCTCGCTACGCCGCCGGTAACGGAGGAAAAGAAGGTATCAACGGTGCTGTTGCCCTCTGGTGGAAACCGAACCCATCCATCACCACTGGAGTTCAATATCGCTATGCGGATAACAAACTGGGGGAAAGCTTCCTGCAGGACGGTGTCATTTATTCGATTAAATATAATTTTTAATCGATTTTTAGCTAATACAAAGCCTGTGAGATCGAAAATTCACAGGCTCGTTCTCTAAAAATTTTTAGCACCATATATGATCTTCTGCTCACATCGCCTATTCCGCTCTCCTTTTTGACAAAAAAATGTCGTTTACCTGAAAAGCAGCACGTTATGTGGTGTCATTTCACTTTTATTTTGAGATGCTTGTAAACCGCTCTAATCACATCATAGAAATAAAAACAACCTACTGATATATAAGTACAAAGGTCATGATATGAAACAGTTAATGATTTCTGATGGATGTTTTCGGTTAAGTGATACCAAAACCCTAACCTTACCGACATTCAGCTTAAATGAAGGCGAAAGCTGGGGATTTGTCGGTTCTAACGGCAGTGGGAAATCGGTACTGGCCAGAGCATTATCTGATGAGCTAATCCTACTCAACGGTTCCCGTCATAACAATTTTCAACATATTGTTCGCCTGTCATTTGAACAACTACAAAAAATTATTGAAGAAGAATGGCAGCGCAATAACACCGATCTGTTAAGCGAAGGCGAAGATGACACCGGCCGAACCACCGCCGAAATCATTCAATTAGAACATCGCGATGAGGCCCGATGCCGACAGTTGGCCGATATGTTTGGTATCAGCCATCTGCTCAGCCGCCGTTTTAAATATCTCTCTACCGGAGAGACGCGTAAAACGTTACTGTGTCAGGCGCTTATCTCTTCTCCCGACCTATTAATTTTAGATGAACCATTCGATGGGTTAGATGTGGCCTCGCGTCAACAATTAGCCAATTTATTGGCGGAACTCTCCATCAATGGTCTAACGCTGGTACTGGTTCTCAATCGGTTTGATCAAATTCCAGACTTTATTACCCACGTTGGCGTACTGGCAGATTGCCATCTGACCCGCATTGGCTCTCGTCAGGAGATTCTGTCAGAAGCCCTGATAGCTCAATTGGCCCAAAGCGAACGTATTGCGGGCATTTCGTTGCCTCCCCCTGAAGCCACCACCGAACGTACATTTTCTGCCGATACCCCATTGATAACCCTGAATAACTGCCTAATTACCTATAATGACCAACCCATTATTAACGGCCTTAACTGGCAGGTTAAGTCGGATGAACACTGGCAAATTGTCGGCCCTAACGGTGCCGGTAAATCGACCTTACTCAGTCTAATTACCGGAGATCACCCCCAAGGGTACAGCAATGACTTAACGTTATTTGGTCGCCGTCGAGGCAGTGGAGAAACCATATGGGACATCAAAAAGCATATTGGTTATGTCAGCAGCAGCCTGCATCAGGACTATCGCGTTAGCACCAGCGTACGTAATGTGATTCTTTCCGGCTATCTGGATTCTATTGGTATTTATCAGGCGACTTCCGATACTCAGGAAAAACTCACTCAGCATTGGCTGGATATGTTAGCGCTCAGCCAGCAGGCCGATAGCCCTTTTCACTCTCTATCTTGGGGACAACAGCGATTAACCCTGATAGCTAGAGCACTGGTAAAACATCCTACTCTATTGATTCTTGATGAGCCGCTACAGGGGCTCGATCCACTCAACCGTCAACTGGTCAAACGTTGGATTGATGTGTTGATGAGTGACGGAAATAGCCAATTGCTATTTGTTTCCCATCATGCAGAAGATGCACCTAAATGTATCACCCATCGTCTGAGCTTTATTTCTACCGGCAATAGCTATGCTTATGCAATAGAACAGCTACCGGATTGAGGAAATTCGTCGACTATACTTACCCAGAGTGACTGAAAAAACATTATATCAGCCAATGAATACAGGGAAATCTTATGTCCAGTGCTTTAATTATCATTGATCTTATTGAAGAGATTGTCGGCGAACACGGGCGCTCTAACAGTAGCCATCAGCAAGTTCAGGCACGCCGTCTGATTCCATTAACCAATCAGGCTGTGGCTTTCGCCCGCCGACACCATGTTCCTGTTATCTGGGTGAAGGTCGGTTTTGCCGATGATTATCACGATATACCACCTTACTCCCCGCTGTTCAATCTGGCGAAAAAAAATGGCGCTCTGCGTCTGAGCGATTCTGGCTGTCAGTGGGTGAAAGATCTGGATGTACAGCCTGAAGATGAAGTGGTAATCAAAAAAGCGATTTCTGCCTTCGCGGGCAATAATCTTTATGACTGGCTAACCGGTCGGGGATATGACCATATTCTGTTAGGCGGTGTAAGCTCCTTGATGGCTATCCAGAGTACGGCTCGCCAGGCTCACGATCTGGGATTTAAAGTCACGGTGCTGGAAGATTTGTGTGCCGCCGCCTCCCCTGAACTCCATCAGCAAAGTATGCAGTCCCTTACGCCATTAGCTGAAATCACCACCAGCATGCAGTGGCAGGAACATAGCGCTTCATAATCAGACTCGCTATGTTTTATCATTTTGATTGCCCCGCGCGGGTTGTGCGGGGTATCTCGTTACCCTCGCTATTCATATTCCCCCTAAAAATGTAAACGCTTTCATTTTTTTATCCCGATCACCTTTTCCCCTATTTTTGTTGTGCTATCATTGCCTCAATTACTTTATATGCGGAGAGAATCTTGTGAATGTTCTGATTACAGGTGGTATCGGTTACATAGGCAGTCATACGTGCGTTCAACTGATTAAGTCTGGGCATACCCCGGTTATTATTGATAACTTATGTAACAGTAAGGCCAGCGTACTTCAGCGAATTGAACAGCTAACCGGCCACAAGCCAACGTTCTACAACGGTGATGTTCGCGATGCCGCTTTACTGGATAAGATTTTTGCTGAACATCGCATTGACTCCGTCATCCATTTTGCTGCGCTAAAAGCGGTCGGAGAGTCCGTTAACAAGCCGCTGGAATATTATGATAATAACATTCACGGCTCACTAACGCTGGTCGATGCCATGCGCCGAGCCGGCGTTAAGAACTTTATTTTTAGCTCATCCGCAACGGTATATGGCGATCAACCAATTACCCCTTACGTGGAAACCATGGAAACCCGCCGTCCTTCCAGCCCTTATGGCAACAGCAAATTGATTATCGAACAGTGTCTGGAAGATATCCAAAAAGCGCAGCCGGACATGAGTGTAGCGCTGTTACGTTACTTCAATCCGGTTGGAGCACACTCTTCCGGTTTGATGGGGGAAGATCCACAGGGCATTCCTAATAATCTGATGCCATTTATTGCTCAGGTAGCCGTTGGTCGTCGTGAATGTCTCTCTATTTTTGGAAACGATTACCCAACGCCAGATGGCACCTGCGTACGCGATTATATTCACGTAGTCGACGTAGCCGACGGCCACGTTGCCGCACTGAATAAGGTGACTAATCATCCTGGTACTTATGTCTACAATTTGGGTGCTGGCTTTGGTTACAGTGTGCTGGATGTCGTGAATGCCTTTAGTAAAGCCTGTGGTAAACCGGTTCCTTATCAGTTCGCTCCCCGCCGTGGTGGCGATCTGGCCAGCTACTGGGCAGACTCAACCAAAGCAGCAAATGAATTAGGCTGGCAGGTAAAACTGAACCTAGACGACATGTGTGCAGATACCTGGCGTTGGCAATCAATGAATCCACAAGGCTATCCCGATGAGTAACACTAACTCTGCTGGTTTTAATCCTGTTGATCATCCACATCGTCGGTTTAATCCACTAACTGGGCAGTGGATTCTGGTCTCTCCCCATCGGGCTAAACGCCCGTGGCAGGGGCAACAAGAATCGGTAGACCATACCCGTCAACCGACCCACGATCCGGACTGTTTTTTATGTGCTGGTAACACGCGGGTAACCGGAGATATTAATCCCGATTACCGTGGAACCTATGTGTTCACCAATGACTTTGCCGCGCTGATGCCGGATACCCCTGACGCAGAACAATCTACTGACCCGCTAATGCGCTGCCAAAGCGCACGCGGAACCAGTCGAGTAATCTGTTTCTCGCCTGACCACAGCAAAAGCCTACCGGAGTTATCCCTTCCCGCTTTAGAAGAGATTATCCGTACTTGGCAACAGCAGTTGGACGATCTGGGAAAAAGCTATCCTTGGGTGCAAATTTTTGAGAATAAAGGCGCGGCTATGGGGTGCTCTAATCCCCATCCTCATGGACAAATATGGGCTAACAGCTTTCTACCCAACGAGGCCGAACGCGAAGATCGCCTGCAGCGCGAATATTTTGAACAGCAACACTCACCCATGTTGGTGGATTATGTCACGCGGGAAATAGCCGACGGTAGCCGTACCGTTGTAGAAACTGAACACTGGCTGGCAGTCGTTCCTTACTGGGCTGCCTGGCCTTTTGAAACCCTGCTGTTACCGAAAGTTCATGCTCGCCATCTGGGCGAGCTAAACGCTGAACAGCGTCAGGATCTGGCTCTGGCGCTGAAAAAACTCACCAGCCGTTACGACAATCTGTTTCAGTGCTCCTTCCCTTACTCTATGGGTTGGCACGGTGCGCCGTTTAACGGACAAGATAACTTGCACTGGCAATTACATGCTCACTTCTACCCACCGTTGTTGCGTTCTGCGACGGTCCGTAAATTTATGGTGGGTTATGAAATGATGGCAGAGTCACAGCGAGACCTCACCGCAGAGCAGGCAGCAGAACGCCTGAGAGCAGTAAGTGATGTGCATTACAATGAATCAGGAGTGCCAAATGAGTGATTTAAAGCAAAAGACCCAAGCTATTTTTCAACAACAGTTTGGCTATGTCCCTGAAGCCACCATTCAAGCCCCGGGAAGAGTCAACCTAATCGGTGAACATACCGATTACAACGACGGCTTTGTTCTGCCTTGCGCCATCGATTACCAGACGATCATTAGCTGCGCTAAACGCGATGATAATCAGGTACGAGTGATTGCCGCTGACTACCACAGCCAACAGGATAGCTTCACGCTTGGTGAGGATATTGCCTCTCATCCTGAATATATGTGGGCTAACTATATTCGCGGCGTGATTCTATTTTTACAACAGCGCGCACCGGGATTTGGCGGTGCCGATTTGGTGATTAGCGGTAACGTACCTCAGGGTGCCGGTTTAAGCTCCTCCGCCTCACTGGAAGTTGCCGTTGGTAAAGCTTTTCAGGTGCTGTATCAGTTACCGCTGGACGGTGTAGCGCTGGCCCTGAACGGACAACAGGCTGAGAATCAGTTTGTGGGTTGTAACTGCGGCATTATGGATCAGCTAATCTCTTCACTTGGCAAAAAAGATCATGCTCTGCTGATTGACTGCCGTAGTCTTAACACCAAAGCCGTCTCGATGCCTGAAGACATGGCGGTGATTATTATCAACTCCAACGTGAAACGTGGGCTGGTTGACAGCGAATACAACACCCGCCGTAAACAGTGCGAATCGGCAGCTGACTTTTTTAACGTGACGGCACTGCGTGATGTCACTATTGAACAATTGAATGCGGCTAAAGCAAATCTGGATCCGTTGGTCTTTAAACGGGCTCGCCACGTCATCACTGAGAATACCCGCACACTGGCTGCGGCTGACGCGTTGGCTGAGGGTAATCTATCTGAACTGGGTCGTTTGATGGCTGAATCGCATATTTCGATGCGTGATGATTTCGAAATTACCGTCCCTGCCATTGACGCTCTGGTTGAAATTATTAAACCGGTTATTGGCAATCGAGGTGGCGTACGTATGACCGGTGGAGGCTTCGGTGGCTGTATTGTGGCGCTGGCACCTCAGGCACTGGTGGATGAGATTCGTCAGGCGGTTCATCAACAATATCATCAGCAAACCGGAATGAAAGAAGTGTTCTATCTTTGCCGAGCATCAGAAGGGGCGGGAACATGCTAGAAACCACCGCAGCGCTGGCCCCAGATGGTCAGCCATTCCATGTTATTACTTTAACTAACTCGTCAGGCACTCAGGCCCAAATGATGGATTGGGGAGCAACCTGGCTTTCTTTACGCATGCCAATGCGTGATGGTTCTGTACGCGAACTGCTGTTGGGTTGCAGTAAACCAGAAGATTACCTGCATCAAAGCGCCTATCTGGGCGCGACCGTTGGGCGTTACGCCAACCGGATCGCTAACGCCCGTTTGAACCGTCATGGCATCGCGACTGAACTAGTGCCTAATCAGGGTGCTCATCAGTTGCACGGTGGTGCCAACAGTTTTGACCAGCGCCGCTGGACCATTGAAAGCCAGAGCGATCAATCAGTAACCTTTAAGATCTACTCGGCCGATGGCGACAATGGCTATCCAGGAAACCTTAGCGCAGAAGTCACCTATATCCTGACGGAAACCAATCGCATTGAGATTAGCTATCTGGCTAGTGTCGACCGCGATTGTCCAATCAACCTAACCAATCATGCCTATTTCAATCTGGATGGTAAAAATCAGGACAGCCGCCAGCATCAACTGCAAATCAATGCCGACGACTTTCTGCCCGTCGATAGCGAAGGGATCCCCGATGCGGGCCTGACTCAGGTTAATGGTTTAAGTATGGATTTCCGTCAGCCTAAAACCCTGATGCAAGATTTCCTGACCGATGAATACCAGCGTAAGGTTAGCGGTTATGACCATGCTTACCTGCTGTCACCCGAGTGCCGCAGCGGAGAGCACGCAGCGGCACTGCTCTGGTCTGCAGATAATAAGGTGAGAATGAGCGTATTTACCACTAAACCTGCGCTTCAGTTGTATAGCGGTAATTTTTTGCAGGGTACGCCATCCCGCGATGGTAAAACCTATGACAGCTTTGCTGGTATCGCGCTGGAAAGTGAGTTTTTGCCAGACAGCCCTAATCACCCCGAGTGGTCACAGCCTGACTGCTGGTTCGCGCCACAGCAAATCTATCGCTCTTCAACGGTCTATCAATTTGATTTAGTTTAACTATCAATATTGTTAAACGTCTGGTTCCAAGCCCGAAACGCCTGTCATTTCGGGCTTTTTACTCCGCCCATCCGCTCCGTTATGAATAACTTCATCTATCATTAACTCATGCCCTTCTATTTGAATTTATTTCAATAAGAGTATAGTGATAATCATTATCATTTGATGAATTATGTGTAAAGGAGATAACAATGGCTGTAACAAAACTAGTTCTTGTCAGACATGGTGAAAGCGAGTGGAATAAAGAGAACCGTTTTACCGGTTGGACTGACGTAGAACTGTCCGATAAAGGCAGAGCCGAAGCGGCTCAGGCCGGTGAACTGTTAAAAGCGGAAGGTTTTTCCTTTGATTTTGCTTATACTTCCGTGCTGAAAAGAGCGATTCATACGTTGTGGAGTATTCTGGATAAAATGGATGCCCAATGGTTACCGGTTGAAAAATCTTGGAAACTGAATGAACGTCACTATGGCGCACTTCAAGGGCTAAACAAAGCAGAAACCGCACAAAAATATGGTGATGAACAGGTTAAGCTTTGGCGTCGTGGTTTTGCCATTACACCTCCAGAACTAACCAAAGAAGATGAGCGTTATCCTGGTCACGACCCACGCTATGCCAAACTAAAACCAGCCGAACTGCCCGTAACCGAAAGTCTGGCAACCACTATCGAGCGGGTAATCCCTTACTGGAGTGATGTTATCAAACCACGGATTGCCAGCGGAGAGCGCGTGATTATTGCTGCTCACGGTAATTCTATTCGTGCTCTGGTGAAGTATCTGGATAATATGACCGAGGATGAAATTCTGGAACTCAATATTCCCACTGGCGTACCGTTGGTGTATGAATTTGATGAGAATATGAATCCGATTAAACACTACTATCTTGGTGATGCTGATGAAATAGCCGCCAAGGCTGCGGCGGTAGCTAATCAGGGCAAAGCGAAGTAAATATACGCTAAATATAATAAAACGGGGGAGCCTTGGCTCCCCCGTTTTATTATATTTCAGGCATTGTCCATTACTTACCGCGACGGGCCTGAACCGCATAGGCTAGATTTTGCAGCAGCAATTCAGTGTCGTCCCAGCCGATGCAAGCATCGGTAACGCTTTGACCGTAAATTAGCGGTTCGCCGCTTTCCAAGCTCTGAGCACCTTCCACCAGATGGCTTTCGACCATCACGCCAGTAATAGCACCATCACCACCGGCTATTTGCTGACATACGCTCTCGCACACTTCCATCTGCTTTTTATACTGTTTGCTACTGTTCGCATGGCTGAAGTCGATCATGACATTCAAAGGTAACTTGGCCTTATTCAGACTCTCTTTTACGTTTTTCACATCTTCAGGGCTGTAATTTGGCGCTTTACCACCGCGCAGGATGATATGGCAATCATGATTACCGCGCGTATTCACAATGGCCGAATGACCATATTTAGTCACCGACAGAAAACAATGTGGTGCACCCGCAGCGTTAATCGCATCGATCGCGACTTTAATCGTTCCGTCAGTACCATTCTTAAAACCAACCGGGCAGGATAATCCTGACGCCAGTTCACGGTGAACCTGTGATTCAGTGGTACGAGCACCAATGGCGCCCCAACTCATCAAATCCGCCAGATATTGCGGAGTAATCATATCCAGAAATTCACCGGCGGTTGGCAAGCCGCTGTCATTAATATCCAGCAGCAGTTTACGTGCAATGCGTAAACCATCATTAATTTGATAGCTGTTATCCAGATTAGGATCGTTAATCAGCCCTTTCCAACCCACGGTAGTACGCGGTTTTTCAAAGTAGACCCGCATAACGATTTCTAGGTCTTTATCAAGGCGCTTACGCACCTCGGCCAGACGGCGAGAATACTCAAGGGCTGCATCAACATCATGAATAGAACAAGGCCCAATCACCACTAGCAGACGATCGTCTTCACCCACCAGAATATTATGAATCGCCTCGCGGGAAGCCGCGACCGTCAACGCCGCTTTCTCCGTAGCAGGATACTTCTCCAGCAACGCAACCGGAGGTAACAGCTCATTAATCTCTTTTATTCTTATATCGTCATTTTGGTAGTTCATTTTTACCCGCTCGGTGTCTAATCAAACAACAATATTACAGCCTACAACAATCGGATACGCGCAAACAAGCCTATGGCGAAGATTATGTTGATGTATTTTGTTGTGGGTTATTGACTATGTTATTTATCTCTACTAGCGCGGAGAACATGAACGCATCGAATCATTTAATAGTCCCTCATCACGGTTTATCTCCGCTGGCGCGGAGAACATTCAACTGATTTCCGTACTGCTGATTCAGCATACGGTTTATCTCCGCTGGCGCGGAGAACATAGACAATCATGGATGAGGGGGCGGTCGACGACCGGTTTATCTCCGCTGGCGCGGAGAACATACCAAAACCAGAAACAGCAATAACGAGGCCTGCGGTTTATCTCCGCTGGCGCGGAGAACATCTGCTTTCAGTAATCACGATTCAAATAGCCGCCGGTTTATCTCCGCTGGCGCGGAGAACATCAGTAACTTTTTCTCATGTTTTAAATAATCATCGGTTTATCTCCGCTGGCGCGGAGAACATGCTATTACTCATCCTGATAGTGCTCGCCCAATCGGTTTATCTCCGCTGGCGCGGAGAACATGAGAAAAATGTCATGTTTGAGATGACAGCCAGCGGTTTATCTCCGCTGGCGCGGAGAACATTGCCTCGGCCTGTACCGGTAGTGGCGGATGTTCGGTTTATCTCCGCTGGCGCGGAGAACATCTGTCTGAGCGTCCAGAGCCAGAGGGTTATTGCGGTTTATCTCCGCTGGCGCGGAGAACATCCGGCCAGAATAGGGAGTAATTTCCGTGATACCGGTTTATCTCCGCTGGCGCGGAGAACATGTGAGTGGATAATCAATCGCGTGGGCCATCGTCGGTTTATCTCCGCTGGCGCGGAGAACATGACGCCTGCCCTCCCGCCGTTCTGGTTGACGGCGGTTTATCTCCGCTGGCGCGGAGAACATCGTTCAAGCTCACGGAACCGGTCAGAAGCCTCCGGTTTATCTCCGCTGGCGCGGAGAACATTCCCTGCCCCAGTCGGGGCCTGAATCAACACGCGGTTTATCTCCGCTGGCGCGGAGAACATTACAAAACGATAAGATTGCAGCGAGATGCGCTGGGTTTATCTCCGCTGGCGCGGAGAACATACCGGTTTGTTAGAAGTCATGAGCACATATTCCGGTTTATCTCCGCTGGCGCGGAGAACATTCGGACCATGCAGGACCGAAGTGGTATCCATCCGGTTTATCTCCGCTGGCGCGGAGAACATAGCCCAGGTTAGGCGGGTGTCCTCGCTAATGTCGGTTTATCTCCGCTGGCGCGGAGAACATTCGCATGCGAAATTTTTATGCTGTTATTTTGGCGGTTTATCTCCGCTGGCGCGGAGAACATGAATACTGCTGATATGATCCATGTAGTGGATGCGGTTTATCTCCGCTGGCGCGGAGAACATATCGGACGTCTCTCGTAAATCTGTCATACCGGCGGTTTATCTCCGCTGGCGCGGAGAACATCAGTTTTTCACCCAGCAGCCGTTGTTCGCGATCGGTTTATCTCCGCTGGCGCGGAGAACATGTTGGGGCCAGAGCTAAAATATCGGCATGTGACGGTTTATCTCCGCTGGCGCGGAGAACATACTAAATATAGCTAACTGTTTTATAATGACATTTATAGCACTAAAATATCCACCAACTTTTTTATATTTTTAAAGAACCATAACCAATTGATTTTAAATGGGTAGAAATGAGACTAACCTTAATCCATCCAGATCTACCGGAATACGGCGGTTATCACCCCATGTTTGAAAGTCAAATCCTGACTCCGTATTTGTCGCCCATCCCATAACCACATTGCCTTCGTCAGCAAGATGTATAATTTGCTGCCAAATCATCTCCCTGACCTTACGCGAGGTATTGCCAATATAAACACCTGCTCGCACCTCAAGTAACCAAATAGCAAGCCTCCCTCTCAGTCGTTGAGGAACCGCTTCAGTCACTACCACTAACATCGACATTATCCCTTACTCCTGTATCCCACATCACTTAATGATTCTGGTTCAGGTATTGCTGGAGGTTGAGCATCAACAAAAGGTTCAGGTAATGGGATTTCACCTGCGGATAGAACCTCCTCAATCAATGGTATCAAACGGGCAAGCGTCTTTTGGCTACGGAAAATATCTCGACATGCAAGACGAACTTCTTTATTGGGAGATCGTGGTTGACGAGCAGCTATCTCGAATGCAACAGGAACAACACCTTCAAATTTAATAATATCCGCAATATCATAAACAAATGACAGAGGCTTTCCTGAATGAACAAACCCAATAGCAGGAGCATAACCTGCCGCCAGAACAGCCGCCTCAGTAATACCATATAGGCAAGCAGTTGCCGCACTAATACACTGATTTACAACATCACCTTTTTCCCAATCTTTGGGATCATAGCGTCGACCATTCCACTTCACACCATAACGTTTAGCTAATAAGCTATATGTTTGCCGAACTCTTGAACCTTCAATACCACGCAATTGATCTACTGAACGTCGACTTGGCGCTGGCTCGCCAAAGCGAAGCTCAAACATTTTACGCACGACTTTTAAACGAAGTTCTTCATCCAATGCCAATTTAGCCTGATACAGTAAACGATCCGAACGTGCCCCCCCGGGCTGCCCACTGGCATACATTCTTACTCCGGCTTCTCCTACCCAAACTAACAATGTACCTGTTGTTGCGGCTAACCTTACTGCTGCGTGAGAAATACGGGTTCCTGGCTCCAGCATGATGCAAGCAACCGAACCCAATGGAATATGAGTTCGAATGCCCGTTTTATCAATCAAGACAAAAGCACCATCGATTACATCAATTTGCCCATACTGCAAAAAGATCATAGAAGTTCGATCTTTTATAGGGATAGGACTTAAAGGAATATAACTCATCCACTATCCCCGACGAATTAACATCAACCCACACCCTAAAGAACGCGACTTCCCGATGCCCTCTTTTAGCATTTGTTGAAACAATTCTGGTTCCGTCACCGTTAGTTCCCCTTCAAAATCAACGCTGCCAAAAACAATGGGTTTGTGGCTTTGCGGTTTAACAAAGCGCTGCTGTTGATAGTTCACCACACGACAATTTTCGATATCGAGTTGAAAACCTTTTCGCTCACCCTGCGTTTTTAACCATTGTAACGCAGCATTTTCCTGAATAGGCCTCCATTCTTTTCTATCAGCCCCCTGTTTTTTGGCGTGATATTTGGCATCCATCAATATATCACTGCGTTTCCCTCCCCGAGTTACCACTGGGTTCGCCCGCAATGAAAAAAATAGCCTTATACCAGCAGCTAATTGAGGGTTAAATGGTTTAGTTTCAATTTGAAAAAGATTGTGATGTATCTCTGGTGCCTGCTCAGATAACACATAAAAAAATACATTTGATGAACTTGCCTGATGACGAAATAAAAATTCACGTTTATCGATTTGCGGAAATAGCTGCCATAACCACTGGTGGCTGGCATAAGACTGGGCAGTCAGCCATTTCTGCCACATACCTTGATCCAACAAGGATAAATCTAGTTTAACCCGTGAAAAAAACATTACTCGTCCCCCTTAATATTTCCTGAGTGCTGGAGACGAGTGGTAAATTGCCAACGTTGGCGACTAAGTGGTTGATCGCTACGCTGACGGGTTTCAACCACCGTCATTCCTTCATGTTCCCCCTCCCAATAACAGAGGTCATTTTCCCCAGATAATAGGGTGAAAAGTGGACTGTCATTATTCAGCAAAGCATGTTCTAAAGCCTGGCAAAGAACATCAGACAAAGTGCCTTGTAATATTTGAGGTGATAAGGGCAAAGCTGGAGGACAAGATTTCCTGCCAAAATAAAGCGGAAAAACTGGATTGCGCAATGCATCAGCTACCTTGTCTAAGCCTACTGGGGCACCCACTGTTTCACGCACTGCAATAAAATAGAAGGCATCTGTATGGTACTCGCGAAAAGTCAGCATTGTATTTAGCTCATCAGGCGCCAGAGTCAATTCATCTCTTCGAGTAAAATAATGCCGCTTCCTATTTTCCTTTGGTACTTCAATGGTTTGATAATCTCTTAACCATTGTTCACGAGAAAGATATGGGCGAACAGCAAATTCATAATGTTGATTAAATACAGCCAAACGCTGTTCTTCATCACGTCGAATCCCTAATGCAGCCGCCAATATCCCCAATAAGGCCGAACGACTGGGCACAGATGATGTATGTCGAACTTCGCCAACTGCAGCCTCACCCCAAGAGACAAACGGTGAGTAGATTTGAAATAGTAGATATTGAGACATATCCCCTCCTTACTGGGCAATAAATTCCAGTAATTCTGGCAATGTGCCGTTACCTACTTCCATATTCATCTCATAATACTTATCTGCACATGCGCCATAAGCATCATCAAAACGTTGGCGTTGCTGTTGCAACTGCTGTATTGCTTTAACTATTTGATCTTCAACACGAATAGGATTAAAGAAAGCCGCAGCCAGCGATCGTGGTTGCTGTATCCCAATTTCAGCCAAGGCATAGTTTGCATAAGCCCGAGAGGCAAAACTATTTTGGTTTCCCGTTGGAGAAACTTTCATCGCAGTTTCAGTTAGTGCTTTAAGCGTACGCTTAACCAATGTTTCATCACCATTCAAGTTTTCCAACAGCAAATCGCGACTAATGCAGATATAACTGTAAAACAGCGCAGAAGCAAAACCTCGCTCTCCCATAAACGCGGAGCCCATATCATTTTCTCTGAGGTTCAAATCATCCACCGCAGTGAAAAAATCCTCTTCTATCGTAACTGCACTTACACCCAATGCATGTGCAACCTGACAGGCGGCTTCAACATTAAACTCAGGGCTAGAGGCCAGCATCCGACCAAACAAAGCAATATCGACACCTTGAGCTTGACCACGCAGTAGTTTTAACTCACCATCCGTTGGTTCCCTATTTTCGGCAATCAAAATGGCAACAAGCTGTTCAACTGCCTGATTCTCTTCCGGACTCAGGTGAACTAACTGTTCAATATCAATATTATCCAGCTTATCTTTAGGTGCTTTTTCTTTCTTTAAACTACCAAACTGTTCGGCAATCTTAGCGGATATCGTCATCGCCAACTTTTCATCAATAACTCCGGCTATCAGTTGTTGGTATACTTTTCGGCCCAACTGCCGGGTACGAACACCGATGTGACTACTTAAGGCATCCTCAAACATCTCAGAGGTTCGCCAGGCTCGCTTCAAACTTTGAGAGGAAATTCGTAGACGTTCAACACCACCCA
The DNA here is from genome assembly GCF_003096015.2 of Limnobaculum parvum. Lineage (NCBI taxonomy): Bacteria > Pseudomonadati > Pseudomonadota > Gammaproteobacteria > Enterobacterales > Budviciaceae > Limnobaculum > Limnobaculum parvum. The sequence continues at coordinate 2,183,907 of NZ_CP029185.2, forward strand.
TAATGGCCGTTTTAGGACGCCCAGTATCATCACGATTCAAATTAGCTGGCGCATAGGCAGTGAGCATATGAAGTTGAATAAACGTTGTCATAAGTTTTGTCCCTAAAATAGAAGAAAAAAGTTAGATAATAATTATTTATGCGGTGTACTAAGCAGATACTCACTGGCCCAGCGTACGTTATTACGACGAAATGGATTCAGCTCCAGCTCTCGATTTTCTTGTCGGGCCAACCACTCTTGCATCCAAAGAAATATACCATCCGCCAGTGAAACCACATTTATTCCTAACTCACCACGTAACTTAACCACGCGAATAAGTCTGCTACAAAGTTCATCTGGCGTTCTTGCAGCGAGCAGGCGGTCAAAACGTAGGCGGGATACACATTCACGATCGTTAATTTTCGCCCCTAACTGCTGGGCAAAGCTGCCATCTTGATTATTCTTACTGGCATGAACTACTACTGCAGCAAACAACGCTAAAGAAAGAGAGTGCACATCCTTTGGCTGCATGAATTCATTCAACCGATGAGCCAGATGATGATATCCATCCGTAACCATAATTCCGTGTGGAAACTCTACTCGCCGCAATTGAGCCCGCCATGCTCGACCATTAATGCGTGGTGAACCATCATAACGCCCACGCTCTTGCAAACTGTCAAACCAATCATTCAGTACCTGGCACGCAGCTTTATCACGAAAAATTAATGCCTCCGAAGTATCATTTCTAGACATCGGTTTTCTCCTTACGCTCAGTAGATAACTCTCGTAACAAATTGAGTATTTTCTGCTTATTAAACTCTTTATCCAGTCTTTTTCGGGCAGTCAATATACGGTGTAAATCATTGACTTCTTCTGGGTTGGTAAACGCCTGACGGTCAAATGCGCTAAACAGATAGTGTTCAATATCACTTATCCAACGGCGTAAGGCTGAACGTGATTCTGAGGCTACCGGATCGGGATGTTTCATTAAGGCAAACCATAGGTGTCTAAAATCACGTTCTGTTTGTTGCCAAAAAGCGATATCTATCAGGCTAAAATCCCCTTTTGCTTCTTTTGGATTCTCAAACCATGCTTCTTTCAACGCTTGACGTAATAAAGGCAGACTACTGGTAGCCAGTTCAATGGATTGCCGTGATACCGATTCCATAAGACGCAATGTTGAGAAGGGGATAAACGAGATAGGTAAACGATGCTCGTACCAACAACGCGCTTTGGCATTATCCATATCATATCCAAAACACCACAACCCAGTTTTGATATCGACATCGTCGCGGTCGCCATGAACCCGTACGACTTCTGCCGTTCGAATATGGTTAAAACGATCTTCACTTTCTATCATCAAACCAAGCCAGTCTTTATAAGCTAATCCTCCGGATTGCCCTTTTACCGCCAACCAAGGAGAAGTCACATCCTTCAATGGTTTTCTGTAAGGTGAAAGTGGATGCAACCAAGCCTCATATTGCACACCATAATTTTTACTCCGTATTTGAGTCAATAAGCCCGGATGCAGTTCACCACATAGATCACATTCACCTGATTCCGTAGTGGAAAAGTCAACTTCAAGTCGGCGCGGCATACCCCAATAGGCTTGGAGAGGATGGGCATTATCGGGTGTAACTTTATTTGATGCACTTTCACTACTTAAAGTCGGTGCTAACCAAGGAAAGACTAATGGGTATTGACTAATATCCAGCGATGCGCCTTGAGGAATGATATTCAGCCATAACTTTTTCCATAGTGGCTGGCGCTGTTCCTGAGGCATAACTAATGTTGTTATGGGTCCACCGCCTCGCATGCTGGTGCGGAATCCTGCCCCTGCAGCCGGTGAATTGGTTTGTACCGTATACAACGCCATAGCGGTACAGTGAGGGCAAAAACGTACGTAGCAACTTCGCTTTACAAAATGGTCTTTGTTCAGTTTTAACGCATTACCACCTGGAGCGTCGATGAGTAATCCACCGATCGATGAATTCTCCACGTCAAGCGATGAGAAATCCTGCAAAAATGAAGGTTTCTGTTTACCAAACTGCATAGCTGGCTCAATAGCATCCAGCCCCTGTCGTAATTTTTCAGGATCAAGCCCCTCTTCCCATATCGTTTGCCATTCTTCTTCATCTTGTGGAGCACAGGCGGTTTGTAGCATACCAATAAGAAGCTGATAGGCTGCTCCTTGAAAATCTGCTCGCGGCCAATCGAGTTCAATAATGGCATCATCAGCCAATTGTAGCGGTGATATTTTCTTACGTTCCCCTGCATTATTTAGCACAGGCAACCAAGGTTCAGAGATTAATGAAAACATCAAATTTTCCTTTATTGCTTCATCCCGAAGTTGCAGCTTTATACTAAAAGCCGAACCAAAAAAGAGTAATAATCAACTGCCATTCGCCATCTTTACCGCGTTTAAATTCAATACGCAATTTCAAACTCCCTCTATTTATGTTAAGAACATCGTAGATCACAACAAATCCACGGGTATGCTGAACACAATATACTCACACTGTTTGAAGTGTCAAATAAAATAAGGAAGTATTCTATTAATCAGATAATTTAGATTTATAAAATTTAATTTTTGATTCTGATATACTTTAAAATGCAATCTACCTGTTCCTTACATATGTAGGGATAAACCTGAAGTATTCTATTAATATGTATGTTCCCCGCATCAGCGGGGATTATTCCACAATCCCCATACTTGACTATAGTAGTCAGATGTTTTCCCTTGATTAAGCAGCATCACTTGAGCGTCTGGTCGATGAATCTGCTGGCGAAATCGCTCTAGCTCATCACTCTGTAAATGAGAGACGTTTGTTGATATTTTCCTCCATAGAGAATCACGAATCTGCACGCGACTTTTCTCCCATGAAAAATCAACATCATCGGCATAAGGCTGTAAGATTTGATCGTTATCTAACCATGCTAAATAGAGCTCAATAGTGTCTTCACTTAAACGTGTGGATATTTCAATTTCCTTACTCCAGAGCAAATCGCTGGAGTTACGGTCATATCCCTTATCACGAACTAGTAATATTTGTTTTGCTGCCGCCTGATCGCCATACACTTTACCCAATATATTATCTTCCACTTTTTGTAATGCATCTGGCACAGATATCAGGGACTCATAGACACCATCTATCAGCGTGCGCGCCTGCTCAGGCATACGAATCGCGCCTACATCTCGCAATACTGCCTGAGTTCGCCACAGGCAGGCATGGTCGGTATACACAAACCCGGTTCCTTTCAGCGCAGGCCCCAGCCAATCCTTCCCGGCATCAGGCTGCCATTCTGGCGCAAGAATATGTAATAAAGGCAAAGGACGTTCATCCGGTAGCGTATGTTTACGCTCACCATCGTTCTGTCGAATATGACGTTGTAATCGACCAGCTCGTTGGATCAATAAATCTATCGGAGCTAAATCACTAATCATCAAGTCCAGATCGATATCCAAGCTTTGTTCAATAACTTGTGTTGCAATCAGTACTTTTCCACACCGTAATGAGGAACCGCTCTCTTTACCAAACCACGTCAATACTTTTTGCTCTATATTGATACGATCAATAAAAGCAAAACGACTGTGAAATAGCAGTGCGTTATCAGGGTTAATATCCTCTAACACTTGCTGGTAAGCCAAAATCGCTTCATCTACCGTATTTCGAATCCAGCATACGCATTGACCATTCGCTATAGCCTGTTTGATCAACACGATTGCTTCATCCTCAGCCTTTAGCCAGTTAACCGCCACTTGCCGTTTAACTTCATCTCGTGTTGCTACATGACTTTCATCAAGCTGTTGTGCATGTAAATGGGATAGCCACGGATAATCAGCCTGAGGATGCGGTGTAATAAGTGAATAACCTGCACCAGAATTGAAGGCATTCAATAGTTTTTCCCGTAGAGAAAAAGGTAAGGTGGCACTCAAAAGAATGGCACTACCACCCTGCGCTGCGTGAAAATACAAAACTCTTTCTAGTAAACACACCATATAGGCGTCATAAGCATGGATCTCATCCAGCAGTAATATTTTTTTATATAGTCCCAGCATCCGTAGTGACTGATGGTTCATTGGCATAACCGCCATTAAAATCTGGTCTATCGTTCCTACGCCAACTTCAGCCAACAAAGATTTTTTACGCGAATCGGCAAACCAATAATCACATGCAGCACTCCCACTAACCTCATCCTGCGCGTAATGTTGCCGATCATTCGACTTCCCCTGCTGCCAAATAGATTGATTAAAGACCGATGACATCTTCCTAGCACCGTGAGCCAATATTAACGATGGATAACTGTCAGGATGAAATAGCTGACGATATGCTGCCGCCAAACGTTGATACATGGCATTAGCCGTCGCCATTGTAGGCAGTCCGATATATAGACCATCCGCCTTTCCCTCTGTCATTAAGCGATGAGCTAAAATCAGTGCGGCTTCGGTTTTTCCCGCGCCGGTAACATCTTCCATAATGATCAATTGCGAGCCATTCGAAGAAATATCTAACTCTGCAGAGCTTTGTTGTAACGGTGTCAATTGCTGGATAAATGGAAAAAGCTGATGATGGTGATGAAACGGATTAATTAATGAAATGGTCGGTAATTGATTGATGGCATTCTCTGCCTGTCTCTTTGCTCTCTGCCAATAACTGTCTAACGGCATTGGCTGACTAACCAACGGAAAATGAAAAGTATTTGAACCTAGCCAATCAGCCAGCACCGTTAATCCTGCCAGCAACCAGCTCTGTTGCTTAAAGCGTATTACCCAAGATTTATCAGCAAAAAAACTCGGAAAGCTATCAATAGAGAATAGTTGACGTAATTCTAATAACCACGATTCCACTTCGCGAAAATCATCGGATACAAATGCTAACGCGCTATCATTCGCTTTTTCTGGCGGTCTTCCATGATGGCCACAACTTATCTTTAACCACACATCTAATGCAGGTATCCAGTCTTTTTTTGTATTTTCATCAGGTAGGAAATCCGCCTGACCTTCTCGCCAGTTTTGACATAACTGATTTTTCCATAGCCAATAACCCAATGAATCATGTCTATGGGAATAGTTTCTACCGCTAACAGGGGAAACTAAAGCTGGGTTGTTATGTGACCAGAGTTGTTGGAAGCCTCGAGCAAATTTTCCAATATCATGCCAGCTAAGAAAATAAGCGAACCACTTAGCACCTTCATCACGAGAAAAGCCGAGCGCACCAAGTATATCAGCAGCATGAAAACGATTATTAACAACTAACTCATAGCCACAAGCCGCCACATCCAAGCAGTGATAAGGCAAAAGATGATAAGCATCACCCCCATCATTATCTGATTTCCGTGTTTTACCCCAATAGCGAAAGTAGGTAGGATAGCTATCTGATTCCATTTAAATTCTCATTCATCCCTTAATTATTTAGGCCGTTCCCGTCAATAAGGCGAGAGTGATCCAAAAAATTATTTCATTTTAACTAATACGCCAGAGGGAGATTACGATAACTAAATGATTAATATGAATTAGTGATAACATTCACAAGAAGTGAAATATGTAAGACACCACTGACACCATCCAATAATAATTATATTTTTCATTAGATTAAGTAAAAAACTCATTATCAAATTGATATATAAACATTGTTCTCTCATGACTCTATAGCGTTAAAATTAACCCTCCAAATCCAATAAAATAGATAATTAAAAAGTTTTCACCTACAACTTAAATGCACCTATGTTTTATGTATAAATAAGCAGCATAATCCAAAATAAATTAACTATGGGTGGTACCATTTAGTGCACCGAATGCTTATATGAACGTATATATTAACGAGAATAGTAAATATAAGTATTTATGAGGATTCATCCCCCCACGATTGACGGGCATAAAAAAAGCGCCTTAGGCGCTTATTCAATAATGGTGGGTCGTGCAGGATGACTCGGCCTATGGCCTCGCCCTTCGGGCCGTTGCCTCTGGCAACGTTATCTCACTGCGTTCGACTCGAACCTTGGGTTCTTCATCCCCCACGATTGACGGGCATAAAAAAAGCGCCTTAGGCGCTTATTCAATAATGGTGGGTCGTGCAGGATGACTCGGCCTATGGCCTCGCCCTTCGGGCCGTTGCCTCTGGCAACGTTGTCTCACTGCGTTCGACTCGAACCTTTGGTTCTTCATCCCCCACGATTGACGGGCATAAAAAAAGCGCCTTAGGCGCTTATTCAATAATGGTGGGTCGTGCAGGATTCGAACCTGCGACCAATTGATTAAAAGTCAACTGCTCTACCGACTGAGCTAACGACCCATTATTGATGTCTGATAGTGATAACAACGAGATAAATAAAAATGAAATGGCTTAGATGGTGGGTCGTGCAGGATTATTCGGCCTATGGCCTCGCCCTTCGGGCCGTTGCCGCTGGCAACGTTATCTCACTGCGTTCGACTCGAACCTTTGGTTCTTCATCCCCACGATTTCTCATCGTGCTAAAGCTTAGTAATGGTGGGTCGTGCAGGATTCGAACCTGCGACCAATTGATTAAAAGTCAACTGCTCTACCGACTGAGCTAACGACCCTAAGCTTTACTATCTTTACTAATTTGCTATCTGTTACATACGGATGCTGTATCCAGTTATCCCCTGCAACGGCGGCTTATATTAATCACTTCTGGAATTTGTGCAACAAAAATTTTCCCTTTCGGCATCTAACTGCCTGTTCTTTACCCATCTGACCTCATAAAATAGCCAATCTGGTAAAAATACAGGCAGATTATAATAACCAAAAGCTTACAGGGCGCTTAAACGTTTCTCTGCTTGTTTCGCGCTGGCGCTGTTCGCGTACAGGGAGATAATGCGCTGATATACAGCTTTAGCCTTATCCTTATCCCCTTTTTCCTGCATGATAATGCCCACTTTCAACATTGATTCAGCAGCTTTAGGTGATTTAGGGTAATTTTTCACTACGGATGCAAAATAGTATGACGCATCATCTTTTTTGCCTTTATTGTAATTCAGTTGCCCCAACCAGTAATTAGCATTTGGCTGATAGCTGGAGTTTGGATACTGTTTTACAAAACTTTGGAAGGCAGTAATGGCATCATCATATTGTTTCTTCTCCAGAGCCAGGGTTACTGCATTATCGTAATCCTGCTTTTCATTTCCACTACTGGCTGCCTCAGTACCGCTTGAGGTACTTGCTGCTGCGCTTGTGGCTGCACTGGCCGATGAAGTACTCGACGTGCTCGCGGCAGATGAAGCCCCTTTACTGCCAAGTTCATCTATCTGCTGCAAAATAATTTTTTGCCGTTCGACAATTTGTTCTAACTGATACTGGTTGGTTTGGATCTGACCGCGCAGACTATCAATATCTCTCTGCGAATCGGAAAATTGCTGCTGCAATTGAGTCAGCAATTGCCCATGTGCGTTAGATATACGCTCCAGCTGAGTGAGGCGTTCATCATCTGACGCAGCAATAGCAGCCCCAGGGGCTGCTACGCCAACCAGTAACGACAGACCTAATAAACGATATCTGAAATTACGGTTCATGAATTTCTCTTAGTAAACAAGTACTGCGCGACGGTTTTTAGCATAAGCAGCTTCGTCATGACCTATCACAGCAGGTTTCTCTTTACCATAAGAGACGATAGCCATTTGCTCACCAGATACGCCTTTACCCTGAAGATACATCTTCACCGCATTAGCACGACGTTCGCCCAGTGCGATGTTGTATTCCGGAGTACCACGTTCATCAGCATGACCTTCGATAGTCACTTTGTAAGACGGGTTTGAACGCAAGAATGCTGCATGAGCATCCAACATTTGAGCGAAATCAGAACGTACATCGTAGCTGTCATAATCGAAGTAAACGATGTTGTTGCTTTGCAGCTGTTGCAGAGTCAGACGCGCTTGCTCATCCAGAGACGAACTGTTGCCACCCATACCGTAACCGCCGCCGTTAGCACCCATACCTGACTGGCTACCATCGGTGTCAGAACCACTGCTGCTACATGCAGCCAGAGCCATAACAGGTAACGCAAACATCAGCCCCTTCAGCACTTTATTCAGTTGCATTTTTCTCGATCCTTTAATAAATAAGATTGCTATACATTTTTAACATCATGCATCACAGATACGGCGACCAGGCAGGGAACTTAACCTGACCTTCAGTTGCCGGAAGACGCGCTTTAAAACGCCCATCGGTCGAAACTAAACGTAACACGCTACCCTGCCCCTCAGTGGCGCTATAGATAATCATGGTTCCGTTAGGTGCGATACTCGGCGTTTCATCCAGGAAGGTATCGGTCAATACTTGCACCGCTCCTGTGTCCAGATCCAGTTTAGCGATATGCTGTTGACCATTCGCAGAGCTCACCATAGTCATAAACTTGCCGTCTGGTGATACATCCGTGTCTTGATTTTGAGCACCTTCCCAGGAAACGCGAACCGGCGCACCGCCGTTAACATTCACTTTATAAATTTGTGGACGCCCACCCTGATCGGACGTGTACGCCAGAGTTTGGTTATCCGGATACCAAGATGGCTCGGTGTCGTTACTACGACTGCGAGTGACCTGAGTAATTTGACTTGAAGCTAAGTTCATCACATATAAGTTCAAACTGCCATCTTTTGATAATGCAAAAGCCAGTTTAGAACCATCCGGAGAAAATGCCGGAGCACCATTGTGACGAGGGAAAGCAGCAACGCGCTTGATAGCGCCGTTTGACAATGTCTGAACCACTAATTCAGAACGGCCACTTTCGAAAGTTACATAAGCAATTTTGCTACCGTCTGGAGACCAAGCTGGAGACATCAACGGCTCAGGAGAACGGTGAACAACTGACTGGTTAAAACCATCATAGTCCGATACGCGCAGTTCATGAGGGTATTGTCCACCAGATTTACGCACCACATAAGCGATACGGGTACGGAATGCACCTTTAATACCGGTTAACTTTTCAAAAGTTTCATCACTGGCGGTATGAGCTGCAAAGCGTAACCATTGTTTAGTTATCTTGTATTGGTTTTGTGATAACACCGTTGGGCTGGCGGTTGAGGTATCAACTAATTGATAAGATACCAAGTAACCACCATCAGCACTTGGCTGAATTTGACCAACCACTACCGCATCAACACCTAGGGCAGACCATGCTGCTGGCGTTACTTCAGATACTGAGCTTGGTGCTTGCGGGTTACGTTCAGCCGCCAATGGATTAAATTTACCGCTATTTCTTAAATCAGAAGCGATAATATCGGAAATGTTTTCTGGCGCGGCGCCAGTACCCGTCCACTTAAATGGTACAACACCAATAGGTCGGGCTGAATCCACACCTTGAGTAATAACAATTCTGACTTCAGCGTGTAGCACGGATGCCCACAAAATCAGCAACCCCATAGCTAGTCGAAATGCATGCTTCATGTTCTCTCCCTTATCCCGGCCTGATGACCTTGATAAATTGCTCGTTTGTAACAAAGTGATAACGTTTAAACCATCCAAATATTGGCTATAACCAATCATAAATCAAGTCTAAACGTAATTTCTCTTTATCTATCTTTTAGTTACTGTGGTTTAAAATCGATTGGTGCATTTTTGAACTTTTCATACACAGCAGTTGATGGGGGTTTCGGTATCTTCGCCTGCCTTGCCGCAACTAACGCGACCTGACAAAGGGCCGGATCCCCACCTTCTGCCTGAACACTAAATAGCGTTCCATCTGGTGCTAACTTGATACGCAGCGTACAAGTTTTGCCTTTGTACAGTTGCGCATCATAGAAATTTCGCATAATTGCAGATTGGATCTGCGACATATAGGCATTGACTTCAGGCCCGGTGGCTCCTGCTTTTGCACCACCACCAGAAGCACCATTGGCTGATGGTGCATTCTTATCAGAGGCCAACCCACCTAGAATATCATCAACTTCGGCGGCTGCTTTTTTGGCATCCGCCGCAGCTTTTTTAGCATCTGCAGCGGCTTTGGCACCTGCTGCGGCTTTAGCATCAGCAGCAGCTTTAGCGTCCGTGGCTGCTTTGGCATCGGCGGCAGCTTTAGCATCCGCTGCTTTTTTCGCATCATCTGCCGCTTTTTGCTTAGCTTCAGTAGCAGCCTTTTGTTTAGCATCTTCTGCCGCTTTCTGTTTGGCTAACGTCTCTGCTTGCTTTTTAGCCTCATCAGCCGCTTTTTTAGCATCGGCTTCCGCCTTCTTTCTTGCCTCAGCTGCGGCTGCCGTAGCTTGTTGTTGCGCTTCCGCTTCAGCCTTAGCTTGAGCAGCCTGAACCTCAGCTTGCTTTTGCACTTCTTGAGCTTTCTTCGCCGCCAGCTCTGCCTGTTGCTGTTGTTCCGCCTGTTTTTTAGTTGCCTGCTGAGAGGCAAGACGATCTTTTTCCAACTGCTTCAAACGTTGTTGTTCTGCCGCCTGTTGTTGACGTTGCTCTTCCGCCTGACGGTCAACTTCCTGCTGTCTGAGTTTCTCTGCCCGCTTGGCATCTGATTTTTGCTGCTGCTGGCGCTCATACTGTTGTGCCATAGCATTAGGATCGACCATCACTGCATCAATTACTGAACCACCGCCGCCCCCACCGGTCAGGACATCTTTTTGCATAAACGCGCCGATCGCCAATAAGCCAATCACCAGAATATGCAAAATTATCGAAACCATTACGGAACGGTTTAGTTTATCTTCGTGTTCTGTCGCCTTTACCACGCGTTGCTTCCAAAAAACAAATGAACTAACAAGACCGCTGGCTTAACTAAGCCAGACTCAACCATTATATCGGTTGAGTCATCAACCCAACAGAGGTTACCCCTGCACGATGAAGCATATTTAACGCTTTAATGACTTCATCATAAGGAACTTCTTTAGCGCCACCGATTAAAAATACTGTTTTTGGATCTTCCTTTAACCGTGCCTGAGCTTCTGCAATCACCTGCTGCTCAGGGATATGCTCAATGCGATCTTTATCAACAACTAACGCATATTGCCCCACTCCTGATACTTCGACAATAACTGGAGGTTTATTATCCGTAGAGACGGCTTTCGAGTCGGAAGCATCCGGTAAATCAACCTCTACGCTTTGGGTGATAATGGGTGCTGTTGCCATAAAAATCAACAACAACACTAACAGCACGTCCAACAGCGGAACGATGTTTATTTCAGCCGTTTTACCGGTGCTACTGCGCCGAGATGTACGTTTATACGCCACGCTAGCCCCCTTGCTTATTTAGTCTCTGTGGAGAACGCCTGACGATGGAGAATTGTGGTGAACTCTTCCATAAAGTTGTCATAATTCTGCTCGAGCTTAAATACTCGTAAGCTAAGGCGGTTGTGTGCCATTACGGCAGGAATCGCAGCAAACAGACCAATTGCAGTCGCTATCAACGCTTCAGCAATACCCGGAGCAACCATCTGCAATGTTGCCTGTTTTACTGCCCCCAGCGCGATAAAGGAGTGCATAATACCCCATACGGTACCAAACAGACCGATATACGGGCTGATAGACCCTACCACACCAAGAAATGGAATATGGTTTTCTAAGTTTTCAAGCTCACGATTCAGGGAAAGGCGCATCGCTCTGGTTGCCCCTTCAATGGCTGCTTCCGGCGCATGATTGTTAGCGCGGTGCAGGCGAGCGAACTCTTTAAAACCTGAATAGAAAATTTGTTCTGAACCACCCAAGTCATCGCGACGGGAGTTACTTTCCTGATACAAACGAGATAAGTCGATACCAGACCAGAATTTATCTTCAAAAGCTTCCGCTTCACGTCTCGCCGTACTTAAAATACGGGTACGTTGGATAATAATAGCCCAAGATGCAATTGAAAACCCAACCAGGATCAGCATTACAAATTTTACGAGTAAACTAGCCTCAAGGAACAGGCTCATGATATTCATGTCAGTCACTTCTTTAACTCCGCGACAATAGACCGAGGAAGCTTCATTGGCTTCATCAGGTGTGAATCAACACATGCTACTAACACATCTGCCTGGCTTAAAAGTTTACCATGTTGGTCAAAGATGCGTTGTGCAAACGTAAGGGATGCGCCGCCAATAGCCACAACGTCAGTTTCAATCTCCAGCATGTCATCGAGACGAGCAGGAAAAATATACTCAACGGCCATACGACGAACAGCGAAAGCGACATGCTCACTCAGCAATTGTTGCTGATTATAATTGTATTGGCGCAGCATCTCAGTGCGCGCTCTTTCATAAAAGGCCACATAACGGGCATGATAAACTACACCGCCTGCATCAGTGTCTTCAAAATAGACCCGAACGGGCCATTTGAACAGCAAGTTACTCACAAATATATCCAGTCTGACTCTATAACTAACCGGCTGATACTATACGCAAGAGCAAACCTCTTGTGAATGGGAAGCTGCAGATGAGAGCAAAAATAATTCTCAGTTAGAAAAACTGACTATTACTTTTGCTATTTGAAATGCGCTTATGACAAAAAGTAAGCCAGGCCAGCGATCAAGACCGCAATTGCCGGAAGCGGCGTAAAAAAAGCTTTCCAGCGAATTCTCCGAGGACGAAACCCTACCCCGTGAATAATCCCCGTGCATATTGCCCACATAACCAGAAAACTTTGCCATATCTCAACAGTACTGGTCTTGGCTGCAAACCGGGCGGGATCCCAAAAAACACAGAACGCCAGTGAAAACGCTAAGATTAAAGAAAGGGCCCGAAACGGGCCCTTATCCATAATAGCGTACAGTTTATTAAACAAAGTACCCATTATTATTCGTCGTTTTTCCCGTTGTTGGTTTCATACCATACTGCACCGATGATACCACATGCACAGGCAAGCAACGTACCGAGACTCCAGGCAAAATACCACATTGTTTTGCTCCTTATGTTGATATCAATACAGTGAAGTGTGGTTGTCTTCGATGTGCTTTCTATCGAGACGGCCAAACATTTTCACGTAGCTCCAAATCGTATAAATCAATATCAGTGGAACGAAAATCAGCGCAACAAAGGTCATTACTGTCAGAGTCAGGTGACTTGAAGTTGCATCCCACATGGTCAAACTAATGCTTGGGTTAATATTTGACGGCATGATGAATGGGAACATCGTGATCCCCGCCGTAAAGATGACACAAGCAATGGTCAGTGATGAGAATAGGAATGCCATACCACCGCTATTGCAGCGAGAACTGATGATAGTCAGTAACGGTAACACCACACCTAATGCGGGCACAGTCCACAAAATCGGATAGTTGTTATAGTTAATCAGCCATGCACCGGCCTGAATAGCAACTTGCTTGTTCAGCGGGTTAGACGGAGCCGTGTGATTTAATGCCGAGGTCACAACATAACCATCAATACCATAAACTACCCAAGCCCCTGCTGCTGCAAAAGCAATCAGTACCACTAAAGCACCGATTTGCGTTGCCGTTCGAGCACGCAGACGCAGCTCGGCAGTGGTCTTCATCTGTAACCATGCCGCACCCTGAGTCACTAACATCATCAGGCTAACCACGCCAGCAACCAGGGCAAACGGGTTAAGCAGTTGGAAGAAGTTACCGGTGTAAGTTAAGTGGGACATGCTGTCGATGTTGAATGGCACACCTTGCAACAGGTTACCAAAGGCCACACCAAACACCAGCGCCGGGACGAAGCTACCAAAGAAGATGCCACCATCCCACAGGTTACGCCAGCGCTGATCTTCAACTTTACCGCGATAATCGAAACCAATCGGACGAAAGAATAACGCCGCCAGAACCAGAATCATCGCAATATAGAAACCGGAGAACGCAGCGGCATAAGCCTGTGGCCATGCAGCAAATAATGCACCACCGGCAGTGATCAACCATACTTGGTTACCATCCCAGTGAGGGGCAATACTGTTAATCATAATACGACGTTCAGTATTGGTCTTACCGATGATAGGCACAAGAATACCGACGCCCATATCAAAACCATCGGTAATGGCGAAACCTACCAATAACACGCCAACCAACAGCCACCAGATAAATCGTAATGTCTCGTAATCTAACATGTCTGGACTCCTGTTTACCGTGTTTCTTGCACTAATGCGGCACTACTTTGTTCAAAGTGGTAACGCCCTGTTTTCAGGCTACTTGGGCCTAGGCGTGCATATTTGAACATTAAGTACATTTCCGCAATGAGGAACAGTGTGTACAGCCCGCAAATCAGGATGATTGAGAACCACAGGTCACCTGTCGTCAGGTTCGATGTTGCTGCCGCAACCGGCAGAACATCGGCAATCGCCCACGGCTGACGGCCATACTCAGCAACGAACCAGCCGGCTTCACAAGCAATCCACGGCAATGGAATACCGTACAGCGCTAAACGAAGCAACCAGGGTTTCTCACCAATGCGGTTACGTGCAACGTGATATACCGAGAGGCCGATGATCAATAGCATCAGGAATCCACAGCCAACCATGATACGAAATGAGAAGTAAAGCGGAGCCACTTCAGGAATGGTGCTGGCAGCAGCGGCTTTGATTTCAGCCTCTGTTGCGTTATTGATATCTTTAGCTTGCGTGTGCAGCAGGATACCGAATCCCAAATCCTTTTTGGTCTGGTTAAAGGTAGCTCTTACTGCCGGGTCTTTATCCCCTGCGCGCAGTTTTTCCAGCATCTGATAAGCAGTAATACCGTTACGAATACGTAACTCGTTTTCTGTTATCAGATCTTTCAGACCGGTGATTTGCTTATCTAAAGAACGCGTTGCGATGATCCCTAAAGCATAAGGAACCTCAATCGCGTAGTGGTTCTTCATCTCTTTTTGATCCGGAAGGCTAATGATGTTGAATGCGGCCGGAGCAGGTTGTGTTTCCCATTCTGCTTCAATAGCTGCCAGTTTCACGCGCTGTACATCACCTAACTCATGACCAGACTCATCACCTAACAGGATAACTGACAGGGTTGAAGCCAGACCGAAACAAGCCGCGATAGCAAATGAACGCTTGGCGAATGGCAGATCGCGCTTCTTCAGTAAATAGAATGCGCTAACGCCAAGAATAAACATCGAACCCGTAACATAACCAGCAGAGACGGTATGAACGAATTTAACCTGAGCAACTGGGTTTAACACCAGTTCCGCAAAGCTAAGCATCTCCATGCGCATGGTTTCAAAGTTAAATTCTGATGCAACTGGATTTTGCATCCAGCCGTTTGCCACAAGAATCCACAGTGCAGAAAGGTTAGAACCTAAAGCAACAAACCAAGTTACGGTTAAATGTTGAACCTTACTTAGACGATCCCAACCGAAGAAGAACAAACCAACTAACGTTGATTCAAGGAAGAACGCCATCAGACCTTCGATAGCCAGAGGCGCACCGAAGATATCCCCTACATACTGGGAATAGTAAGACCAGTTTGTACCAAACTGGAACTCCATGGTTAAACCCGTAGCCACACCCAGTGCAAAGTTAATACCGAATAACTTGCCCCAGAATCTGGTCATATCTTTATATATTTGTTTACCTGTCAGCACATATACCGATTCCATGATTGCCAACAAAAACGCCATACCTAACGTTAGCGGGACAAACAGGAAATGGTACATTGCCGTCAGGGCAAACTGTAATCGTGATAGTTCGACGATATCAAACATCTTGACTCCTTGCTCCTCAGGAAGACGAACGGTAACAACTCAAAATAGATGTTGTACCTGCCGTCTTACACCCATTACTCACCAGAGGTGAATGCCTTAAAAAATCAATTTACATCAATCTGTAAGCAATATTTGTTTTATCAACTATTTTAATAGTCATACCGCGTTTAACTCGCTATCCACGCTGTGTCCTGTTGAACATAAACACCTATTAACTTAAACGATCTTATAACACACATTAAATACTACGCTTCTAATCCCTTACAATAAATAGGTATTTTGCAAAAAAATTAGAATTGTGAACTCAAATCAAAATCGATATGTAGAACATCTGCGCAAAAAATTGATGTAAAACAATTTCAGCTAATTACACCATAGATTCAATATTTTTCAATTCCATTTAATTACTATTTTGGCGATATATACTAAATAAAATGCGTCATTCAATACATTTAATTAACATCATTGCATTGATAAAAACAATTAATTAACATTGAATGGTTTTTTATAAAGAATCTTCAGCTTGATAAGTCGCCATGTTGAATGAAAAACGAAACACGGATAGAAAAAGGATAGTAGAGCGAGGAGAGAATGCTGCAATATTTCACTTTCAGAGAAATATTGCAGCAATGATATAAACGTGCTGGTTTTACAAACTCGGCTGTAATCCTAAAACACTGACCTAATCTACGGATAGTCTTTCATACACGGCCTTCAGAACTTCATCTGCTTTAATTGATGATATCCCTAAGTCTTCTTCCGAAATTAATACGTTATGTAATACCAGATCCTGCAATGGTCTGGTACCTATAGCATGTTTCATGCCTCGGAACATAACAACTGCTGGCGTCTTAACAGCAATCGCTACATGTAAAGGCCCGGTATCACCTACAATCAAGCATTGAAAAGAGGCTATTTTCTCAACTAATTGCTTTAAATTTGTTTTTCCCGCGGAGTTTGTCACTCGCTCACTAAAAGGAAGCAATGAATGTAATAACTGATTATTACGCTCAATTTCTCCTGGTCCCCCGATAAGTTCGACATCGACATCAGGAAACTTATTCAAAATCTGCTCGGCAACAATAGCAAATGATTCAATTGGCCAGCAGCGTTCTTCTGAAGAGGCGCCAAGATGGAGCCCTATTGTTTTTCTATTTTTTTTCTCAGGGGTATATTCAACAGGAATCACCATCTCTATTGAAGGCGTATCAATTCCAATACTCTTCAGTAACTCTGCTTTTTTGTGAATAAGATGTACATCACCGATTCGGTTATTTCCATCAACCGATAAAAAAGGATTAAGATAAAAAGTTGGTCTATTTAAATAATCGTTGAAATACACATCTTTAACAATAATTGGTGAGTTTGACAGTGTTGCTGTAACGATGTCATAAGGTGATCTGGAATGGAGCAAAAATGCGGCATCAAGATGATGGCTTCTCAAATCTTTAGCTAATTTCAATACGCCATTCAGTTTGCCATCCCAATAGAGAACATCGCTAAACATATCGCTACCCTCAACTAACAGAGCATTCCGTCGATGGACAACGATTGTAATATTAGCGTCAGGATATTTTTTCCGGATAGCCGCAATGGCTGGCGTATTAAGGAGAAAATCCCCCAATGCTGTAGTAGAGAAAATAGCAATATTCTTTAAATTACAGACATCAGAGGGTTGGAGATTTTTTTTAACATGAAAACCAGTAAGCCGATAGGCGGTAATAAAGAGACCAGCTAACTTCTGTTTTAATAACTTACTCATAACAATCCCAATCATAAGCGCTGATAAAAGTGGCAAACAATGTATATCTATAAAAAATGGGCTAATCGCCCTCAATTTATAAACGACCATCTCTAAAGTCTAATATAAACAATAATATAACTTCAATGCATTATTATGAAATACGATATAATTAAAATTATATCCATTGATTTTTAAGGAAAAAATAGTATCAGCTCCCGACAAAGTCACTTAAATCAGGCCACAAAAAAGCCGCATAAGCGCTGAGGAATCCCCAGTAATGAGCAGGTAAAAAAAGACAGGCATAGAGTTTTGTGATCTACTGATTGTGCTATCAATTCAATGAGATCACCTCTATGCCTGTTTACCAAGTATGTCAGAAGTTTTTCCGCGATGCTCTATCCCCATCTCACAAATACCGACAAAATGCTCTGCTGGATGCCACTATTGCCTTAATCAGCGGTGCATCACTGACGCTGACCAGTATTGGCCGTTATTTACCCGGTGCGGCTCAGGTCAAAAATAAAATCAAACGAGTTGACCGTCTGCTGGGTAATGAATCACTTCATCGTGATATCCCTCTTATTTTCAAAGGTATTATCACCATGCTGACCCAAAAATTATCGCTGTGTGTTATTGCGGTTGACTGGAGCGGTTATCCTTCTCAGCAATATCATGTGCTTCGTGCCAGTCTGCTTTGTGACGGACGTTCACTTCCCCTGTTAAGCTGGATTGTTTCCTCAGAAAAACAGCAGAACTCACAGATACAGAAAGCTTTCCTTGATGCCCTTGCCGGAGCCGTGAACCCAAAGGCCAGGGTTATTATCGTTACAGATGCAGGCTTTCAGAATGCATGGTTCCGGCATATCCAGTCACTCGGATGGGATTTTATCGGCCGTGTCAGAGGCAATATTCAGATGCGCCTAGACAGCAAAGGAGAATACTGGTTCAGGCGTCAGGAATTACAGGCCAGCAGCAAACCAGAATATCTGGGGCCGGGTACGCTTGCGCGGGCCGAATATGCCCGGTGTGACGGTCATTTTTACCTTCATAAAAAAGCGTCAAAAGGGAGGCACTACAAACGTTCCCGTTGCCGACCCACAAGGCTTTCACAGGTAAATGACGCCCGTAACGCAGCAAGAGAACCTTGGCTTATTTTCAGCAACACGAATGATTTTAAGCCACGTGAAATCATGAAGTTATACAGTCGTCGTATGCAGATAGAGCAGAACTTTCGGGATGAGAAAAGCGAACGCTTTGGGTTCGGCCTGCGAGCCAGTTACAGCCGTTCGGCGGGCAGAATGAGGGTACTGAGCCTGCTGGCAACACTGAGCACAATAGTGTTGTGGCTTATTGGCTATCACGCTGAAAATAGAGGGTTACATCTGAGATACCAGGCCAACAGTATTAAATCGCGGCGGGTAATTTCTTATCTGACATTAGCGGAGAATGTCTTGCGACACTCACCGCTAATTTTAAGACGAACAGTACTGAGCACTGTTCTTAATCATCTCGCCAAAACCTACCAGAGTATGGTGTTGGTTTATTAGCGCTGATTTTGTGGGGATCCCTCAGCGCATAAGCGGCTTTTAATAAACGGTCATGAAATGACTTTTATAATCAATTCACTTCAGCAGAGATCTTTTTTGCCGTGTGCGCTCCCAGCGAGGCTTTAACGGCTTCACCGATATCTGCTAGGCTGCGTACCGTACGAACACCTGCGGCCTCCAGTGCAGCAAACTTCTCATCAGCAGTACCTTTACCACCAGCAATAATGGCTCCAGCATGCCCCATGCGTTTACCCTTAGGCGCAGTTACCCCGGCAATATAACCGATAACCGGTTTGGTAACATGGTGCTTAATATAATGGGCGGCTTCTTCTTCTGCAGAGCCACCAATCTCACCAATCATGACGATAGCTTCAGTTTGCGGGTCTTGTTCAAATAACTTCAGAATATCAATAAAGTTAGAACCTGGTATTGGATCGCCTCCAATACCTACACAGCTTGACTGACCAAATCCGGCATCGGTGGTTTGCTTCACTGCTTCATAGGTCAATGTACCCGAGCGAGACACAATACCCACATTACCCGGTTTATGAATATGGCCCGGCATGATACCAATCTTACAGGCTCCGGGGGTGATGACCCCTGGACAGTTAGGACCAATCATACGCACTCCCAACTGATCGACTTTTACTTTTACCGTCAACATATCCAGAACCGGAATACCCTCGGTAATACAGATGATCAGCTTAATGCCAGCCTCCGCAGCCTCAAGGATAGAATCTTTGCAGAATGGCGCCGGTACATAGATAACCGATGCAGTAGCACCTGTAGCCTCAACGGCTTCGCGAACGGTATTAAACACCGGTAAGCCTAAATGGATGGTACCACCCTTACCCGGCGTCACACCGCCAACCAGTTTAGTGCCGTACTCCAGCGCCTGTTCGGAATGGAACGTGCCCTGACTGCCGGTAAAACCCTGACAAATGACTTTGGTCTCTTTATCTATCAGAATGGACATTATCGAATCTCCCCGGCAGCTACGCTGACCACGCGCTGAGCGGCATCGGTCAGGCTGGCTGCGCCAATAATATTCAGGCCACTGGCGCTGAGTTTTTTAACCCCCAGCTCAGCATTATTACCTTCCAAACGAACAACTACCGGTACATTAACGCCAACGTCTTCAACAGCGCTGATAATACCGTCAGCAATCAGATCGCAGCGAACAATGCCGCCAAAGATATTCACGAATACCGCTTTTACCTTTTCGTCTGACAGAATAATTTTAAAAGCTTCACTAACACGTTCTTTGGTTGCTCCACCGCCCACATCAAGAAAGTTAGCCGGTTCGCCGCCGTGAAGCTTAACAATATCCATGGTACCCATCGCCAGGCCAGCGCCATTGACCATACAACCAATATTACCGTCCAAAGCAACGTAGTTTAACTCCCACTCCGCTGCATGGGCTTCGCGCTCATCTTCTTGGCTTGGATCGCGCATCGCACGCAGTTCTGGCTGACGGTAAAGCGCATTGCTATCCACATCCAGTTTGCCATCCAGACAGATTAGCTCCCCGGAGCCGGTAACTACCAGTGGGTTAATTTCCACCAGAGACAGATCGCACTGTAAAAACAGATTACCTAAACCAACAAAGATATTGGTAAATTGATTAACCTGTTTACCGGTTAATCCCAGTTTAAACGCCAGCTCTCTGCCCTGATAAGGCATCGGACCAGTTAATGGATCCAATACCATTTTGTGAATCAGATGAGGTGTCTCTTCCGCAACTTTCTCGATTTCAACGCCGCCTTCTGTTGAAGCCATGAAAACGACACGGCGAGAGCTGCGGTCAATAACTGCACCTAAATAGAGTTCGCGATCGATATCAGTCGCGGTTTCAACCAGAATTTGGTTAACCGGTAAACCCGCAGCATCCGTTTGATAAGTAGCCAGACGCTGGCCTAACCAACGATCGGCAAACTCACGCACTTCTTCTTTCGTCTTAGCCAACTTTACACCACCGGATTTTCCGCGACCGCCGGTATGTACCTGACACTTAACGACCCAAGGACCCTGACCGATCTTTTCTGCTGCTTCGACCGTTTCCTGTGCTGTACTACAGGCATAGCCTGTTGGTACCGGTAAGCGATACCGAGCAAAAAGCTGTTTTGCCTGATACTCATGTAGGTTCATGATGTTCTATCCATTATTGTAGGGATTAAAGAACTGCGCCTCTCGACACTCAAGATACCGCTTGCTAAGCGAATACTAAGTTCGAAAACACACTCATTCTGATATGTACTCTCATTACACTTCAGAGAATAGGTACCTATCGTCCTTAACTTAATGTAGCTATGTAGCCACCGATCCCGTGGCTACATATATATCGACTAACGCTTAAACCGGGACAAGATCTAAACGTCTAACAGCAGACGAGTAGGATCTTCCAGCATATCTTTGATTGCCACCAGGAAACTCACCGACTCACGACCATCAATCAGACGGTGGTCATAAGAGAGCGCTAAATACATCATTGGTAAAATCACAACCTGACCATTAACCGCCATTGGGCGATCTTTGATAGCGTGCATACCTAAAATAGCACTCTGAGGCGGGTTAATAATTGGTGTAGACATTAATGACCCGAAAACCCCACCGTTAGTAATGGTGAAATTACCTCCGGTTAAGTCCTCTACAGTCAACTTACCATCACGGCCTTTAACCGCGAGATCCTTAATACTTTTCTCAATATCCGACATGCTAAGGGAGTCAACGTCACGCAGCACCGGAGTCACCAGACCTCGAGGGGTCGATACCGCAATACTGACGTCAAAGTAGTTGTGATACACCACATCTTCACCGTCAATAGAGGCGTTAACTTCGGGGAAACGCTTCAACGCCTCGACCACGGCTTTCAGATAGAAAGACATAAAACCTAAACGCACTCCATGACGCTTTTCAAAATCATCACCATACTGCTTACGCAGATCCATGATGGGTTTCATGTTCACTTCATTGAACGTGGTTAACATAGCAGTACTGTTTTTCGCTTCCAGCAAGCGTTCCGCGATACGCTTACGTAAACGCGTCATCGGCACACGTTTTTCACTGCGGTGCGATAAGGTGCTGCTGTCTGCTTTTTTAGCTTCGGGACTGGCTACTGGTTTCACCACACCCACTTTCTGTTGGGCAATATGCTGAGTGACATCTTCACGGCTAATACGACCACCCACACCAGAACCTTTAATGACGTTCACATCCAAACCATGTTCAGCAATCAGACGGCGAACAGCTGGGCTCAGGGCATCATTGCTGCCTTCTTCCAAACTGGCTGTCTGGCGCTGAGCAGGCGTCGCTTCGGTCGCCTGAGACGTATCGGTAACTTGTTGACCGGTGATATCACCCGGGCGTAAACGCCCCAGCATTTGACGAGAAGTTACCGTTGCCCCTTCTTCTTCTATGATGTCATCCAGCACACCAGACTCCAGAGCAGGAACTTCCAGCACAACTTTGTCTGTTTCAATCTCAACCAGTATTTCATCACGCTCAACGCTGTCGCCTGGTTTTTTGTGCCATGTCGCAACAGTGGCATCAGCAACGGATTCAGGAAGATCTGGAACGAGAATGTCTATGTTACTCATTATTTATCCTTATTCATTTTACGTTAAGCGCGTCGTCAACCAGTTTCTTTTGCTGTTCTTGATGCACAGACATATAACCTACGGCTGGAGAGGCGGATGCAGGGCGTCCGGCATACTTCAGCGTTGCACCTTCAGGGATCACGTCACGAATATTATGCTGACTACAGTACCAGGCTCCCTGATTTAAAGGCTCTTCCTGACACCAGATAAAATCTTTGACGTGGGCGTAATCCTGTAAAGCATTTTGCATGGCTTGATGAGGGAATGGATATAGCTGTTCGATACGAATAATCGCCACATCGCTTTTTCCACTCGTCCGGCGCTGCTCCAGCAGGTCGTAATAAACCTTACCGGAGCACATGACCACACGCTTTACCTGCTTCGGATTCAGATTATCGATTTCACCAATGGCTGGTTGGAACGAACCATTTGCCAATTCATCCAGCGAAGAGATCGCCAATGGATGACGCAACAGCGACTTGGGTGACATCACCACCAGCGGACGGCGCATAGCGCGCAGTGCCTGACGGCGCAACATGTGATAAACCTGAGCCGGAGTGGAGGGTACACAAACCTGAATATTCTGCTCAGCACAGAGTTGCAGATAACGTTCCAGACGCGCTGAAGAGTGCTCAGGCCCCTGACCTTCATAACCGTGCGGCAGCAGCATCACCAGACCACACATACGGCCCCATTTCTGCTCGCCGGAACTGATGAACTGGTCGATAACCACTTGGGCTCCGTTGGCAAAGTCACCAAACTGCGCTTCCCAGATGGTCAGTGTGCGAGGATCTGCACTGGCATAGCCATATTCGAATGCCAGAACGCCGGCTTCACTCAGTACCGAGTCCCACACCTGAAATTCACTCTGTCCATTATGGATATTGGCCAAAGGAATATAGTAAGAACCATCTTTTTGGTTATGCACCACCGCATGACGATGGAAGAAGGTGCCTCGACCTGAGTCTTCGCCGGAAATACGCACCGGAGTGCTCTCATCAACCAACGTGGCATAAGCCAAATTTTCTGCCGCCCCCCAGTCAAATGGTTTTTCACCTTCTGCCATCAAAGCACGGTCTTCATAAATCTTGGCAACTCGCGGATGTAGTTCAACACTTTCAGGAACCTGACTGATACGACGAGCCAGATCCTGCAAACGTTTCACCTCAACGGTATTGGCATACTCTTCATCCCATTCGTGATTCAGGTAAGGCACCCAAGTCATAGAATGGGTGCTCAGTGGACGCCACTCATCAACCACGCACTCACCGTGATCCAGCGCATCACGATAGAGGTTCACCATCTCGGTGACTTCTTCAGCGGTAACCACATTATTCTCAATCAGTCGATCGGCATACACCTTACGTGGTGTAGGCTGCTTTCTGATTTTGGTATACATCATTGGCTGGGTTGCACTTGGTTCATCCGCTTCATTATGACCATGACGGCGATAACACAGCAGATCGATCATCACATCGCGCTTAAAGGTATTGCGATAATCCAAAGCCAAACGCGTCACAAACGCTACCGCCTCGGGATCGTCAGCGTTAACATGGAAAATCGGTGCCTGAATCATCTTGGCGATATCAGTACAGTATTCGGTTGAACGGACATCTTGAGGGAATGAGGTAG
Source organism: Limnobaculum parvum (assembly GCF_003096015.2). Lineage (NCBI taxonomy): Bacteria > Pseudomonadati > Pseudomonadota > Gammaproteobacteria > Enterobacterales > Budviciaceae > Limnobaculum > Limnobaculum parvum. The sequence continues at coordinate 2,207,976 of NZ_CP029185.2, forward strand.
TAAAACCGATTTGGTTATTAATCACGATACGTACGGTTCCACCGACTTCATAGGCGCGAACCTGAGACATATTTAGCGTTTCCTGCACAATGCCCTGCCCAATCACCGCTGCATCACCGTGGATAGTAATAGGTAGAACCTGATTACTGCTGCCTGTGACATTCAATCGATCGCGACGAGCGCGAACAGAGCCGATAACCACCGGGCTAACAATTTCCAGATGCGATGGGTTAAACGCCAGCGTCAGGTGAACGCGGTTACCTTCGGTTTCAAAATCAGATGAGAAACCCTGATGATATTTAACATCACCGGTGCCAAGATGCTCTTTATGGATACCCGCAAATTCATCAAACAGATCGCCCGGGCGTTTACCCAGCAGGTTGATCAGTACGTTAAGACGACCGCGGTGAGCCATGCCCAGTACCACTTCTTTGGCATCATTTCTGGCCGCATGACGCACCATCTCTTTCAGCATTGGAATCAGCGCATCGCCACCTTCCAGCGAGAAACGCTTGGCACCGGGGTATTTAGCCCCCAGATAACGCTCCAATCCTTCTGCCGCCGTTAGTTCCTGCAGGAAGCATTTTTTTTCTTCTTTGCTATAAGTACCGCGACCCACTACCGATTCAAGACGCTGTTGGATCCAGCGTTTTTCCTCTGTATTGGTAATGTGCATGTATTCCGCACCGATAGAATCACAATAGGTTTGTTTCAGAGCCTGATAAAGGTCGCTGAGCTTCATGGTCTCTTTACCGATGGCAAACGAGCCAACGTTAAAGGTTTCCTGCATGTCTTCTTCGGTTAAATTATGGTAGGCAGGGTCAAGCTCGAGCACCGGCTCTTTGTAACGTAATTTAATGGGGTCTAGATTGGCATTCTGATGACCGCGAAAGCGGAATGCGTTGATAAGCTGTAATACTTTAACTTGCTTAGCGTCGTTCTCTGGATCGCTAACGTGAGAAGTATAGCGTTTCGCATCTTTCGCTAGTCGGCGGAAATAATCACGGGTGGTTGAATGGAATTGATCCGGACTTAATACATCAGTAGGCAGTTTATCGAAAATTTTTCTCCAACTCTCATCAATAGAATCAGGATCCGTCAGATAATCTTCGTAGAGCTGCTCTATGTAAGTCTGGTTTGCACCAGCAAGGTAGGATGAGTCTAACCAAGTCTTTATTGCGCCGTTCTGCATTATGACCTCTTAAGCTTCATGCTTCAGTATGTGTTGCGACATGAACCCGCTACTCTCTTATCTAACGCGTTGTTACTAAAAGCTTATAAGCTTATTTTAATGAACTGTTAAAAGAGAGTTGTTCGATCCGCTTTTATCCAGCACTGGTAAACCGATTGTTGCTGCTTACTATTAGCACGTATTGCAACGAAATTGGGTCCCCCCATTACAACAGCGCCCCCTATTAAAACAGATAATCCCTCTGAACATAATCCCTTGTGATATCAATTGTTATGTCCAAAAAGTGACTCTTTGCCAGATATCCAACTAACGAGGTACAACCCACTTTCTCTGACTAAAGGTTGCACACCCCGTCTAGGAAGTGTCCATGAGTATAGAAGCCTCATTTTACAAATACAATTCAAATAAAAACAGATTGATAACAATTTACCTAAATAGTGACAACGATCACAATCATAAAAAAACCATTAAAAACAATAAGTTTATGTGAATACCATCATTCGATATGTTAAATAAATGCTAACTACGCGGCAAAATGTAAAAAAAAAGTAAAATTAATCTTCACGATGGTCTAAATTTATGCAACTGTATTAGCAAGTTGTTTATAGGAAAGGCAATCACGGTTTTACCGCTAATAAATTGCCATACTCCCTTAACCTGAATTAATTATGGAGACAATCATGGCTGTAGAAAAAAAAGCAACGTTAGTCTTTGATGATGGCAGAAGTATTGAGCTACCCATATTATCAGGTACCCTGGGCGAAGACGTTTTAGACGTAAGAACATTGGGTTCAAAAGGACTGTTTACCTATGATCCAGGTTACCTATCCACCGCATCCTGTGAATCACAAATCACCTTTATTGATGGTAATGAAGGCGTTCTGTTACACCGCGGTTATCCTATTGCCCAGTTGGCAAAAAATTCCACCTATTTAGAGGTTTGCTACATCCTGATGTATGGTGAAACACCAACACCAGAACAGTTTGCCACCTTTAAAGAGATTGTTACCCGACACACGATGATTCACGAGCAAATCACCCGGCTGTTTCAGGGTTTCCGCCGTGACTCACATCCAATGGCGGTACTTTGTGGGGTAACCGGTGCACTGGCAGCGTTCTATCATGACTCGCTGGACGTACACAATGAGCGTCACCGTGAAATCACGGCGTTTCGTCTGCTATCCAAAATGCCAACCGTCGCAGCGATGTGTTACAAGTACTCCGTTGGTCAACCATTTATTTATCCACGTAACGATCTCTCTTATGCGGGTAACTTCCTGCATATGATGTTTGCTACGCCATGCGAAGATTATGTGGTGAATCCCGTTATTGAACGCGCGATGGACCGTATCCTGATTCTGCATGCGGACCACGAGCAAAATGCGTCAACGTCAACGGTGAGAACGGCAGGTTCATCCGGCGCTAACCCGTTTGCCTGCATTGCTGCGGGTATTGCTTCTCTGTGGGGACCCGCTCACGGCGGCGCTAATGAAGCCTGTTTGAAAATGTTAGAAGAAATCGGCAGCGTGGACCGTATTCCTGAATTCATTGAGAAAGCGAAGAATAAAGACGATCCGTTCCGCCTAATGGGCTTCGGTCACCGTGTATATAAAAACCACGACCCGCGCGCTACTGTCATGCGTGAAAGCTGCCATGAAGTACTAAAAGAGCTGAACCTCAGCGATGAACTATTAGATATCGCCATGGAGCTGGAACACATTGCTCTGAACGACCCGTACTTTATTGAGAAGAAACTTTATCCGAACGTAGATTTCTACTCCGGTATTATCCTGAAAGCCATCGGTATCCCAACCAGTATGTTTACGGTGATCTTTGCTATTGCCCGTACCATCGGTTGGATTGCCCACTGGAACGAAATGTACACCGACGGCATCCGTATTGCCCGTCCGCGCCAGTTGTATAACGGTTACACTGAGAGAGAGTTTCATTCTCAGATTCCTAAGCGTCAGGATAAATCGTAACGTTTTTTTAAATCTTATTAGTTGGATTGAAAACCCCGAGGTAAATCCTTGGGGTTTTTGTTTGGGGTTACGCTGTTTTGATCGAAAGACCACTGGCTCAGGATTAGTGGGCACGTTTGCACACTCGGGTTCTGAGAATATTCCGGCCGTAACAGCAATATGCTCTTATCTCCTTCGTGCTCGGCCGGAAGACCATCTGTACTCAGGCTCAACGTGCATCGGGCTTAGGCCGTCTACAGGCTGTTACAAACTTAATAAATCAGCACCTACGTATATTCCGACCGTAAAAACACTGTGCTTATATCGGCACCGACAACGGTCGGTAAACAATCTGTACTCAGCTACAGAGCGCGTCGGGCCAAGTCCGCCTAGGGGCGCTCCGGCAGCTAAAGCTGCTACGACCCCAACGGCGGCCTCTCCCTCCGATTAGTTTCAATTAAAAGATCTAAAGACAAAGACAAAGACAAAGACAAAGACAAAAAAGACTCAGGACAACGCCCTGAATACTAAACAATCTTTTGACCTTAATCTTTTGACCTTAATCTTTTGACCTGTTTCTTTTGACCTTTAAGAGCACTGGAATTCAGCCGACAACTGAATTAGGGTAGCACGCCGAACATGAATGTTCGGCGAGGCGCAGCGACGTAGGGAGCGGCTCTGCGCCGATGCGTAAGCCCGATTGAAGGCGGAGGGAAGTCGCCGTCAGTGTAGTGGTCAAGTATTCCCGGACTCCAACTTAAGTTGTTCTGCAATCATTGGCGGTAATCCACCATTAAAAGCATGTGGTCGCCTTTGATTATAATATTCTAACAAGTAACGGCTTATATCTGATTTCGCTTGCATCAGATTGTGATAACCCGTTTCCGGAACCCATTCTGTTTTTAAACTTCTGAACAAGCGTTCTGTCGGCGCATTATCCCAACAGTTACCCCGACGACTCATACTTTGCGTTATCTGATAACGCCACAACCTTTGTCTGAAGGCCCGTGCTGTGTACTGGCAACCCTGATCTGAGTGGAGCATCACTCCTTTAGGTTTGCCACGATGTTGCCAGGCCATATCCAGAGCTTTAATCGCTAACCCTGCATCCGCTTTATCTGATAAAGCATAACCAATAACCTTTCGGGCATATAAATCAAGTACCACTGCAAGGTAAATCCAGCACCCAGACCAGATATAAGTAATGTCGCTCGTCCATACCTGATTAGGTCTGGACGGGATAAAATCACGACCCAGTATATTACTTATCTCCGGACGTTCTATTGTCACAGGCTTATAGCGATGTGAACCCGGCTGTTTACTTTGTAACTGCGCTTCTGCCATCAGTCGTCTCACTTTAAAGCGACCAATCACTATCTTTTCCTGACGCAGCATGCCAACAATAGTTCGACTACCGGCTGAGCCCCGACTCTGTTTAAAAAGACTGACAACATGCTGACGAAGCCGCCCCCGCTCCTTATTCACCGTTCTGGATTGGGTGTCATAGAAAGTCGATTTGGAGATATCAAATAATGAGCAGAGCAGCCGGGTTGAGTAACGCTCACTTAATTGGGCTGTCAGCTCATATTTTTGAATTCGTCCGACATTAAGAGAGCGGTAGCCTTTTTTAAAATTTCCTTTTCTAATTCAAGGTGTTTTATTCGTTTCTCCAGAGCCTGAATACGTTGTTGCTCCGCGGTTAAGGCTTGGGTAGTTGGAGTGACACCTTGCTGCTCATATTTCAGTTGTCTTACCCAGCGACGCATCGCTGTTTCACCAACCCCCATTGCTCTGCAAGCTTCAGTCGTGCTATAGCCATGCTCAACAACCAGTGCAGCTGCTTCACGTTTAAACTCTGGGGTAAAATGTCGACGTTCTTTTATCATTATTCACCTCTCTTGATGGTTTGAGTTTACCACCTTAATTGGTGTCCGAGTTTATTAGACCACTACACAGGCGATCTGGATTCGTGTGCGAAGGCGCGGGAGTGCAGAGGGCATTCGCCCTAATGCTCTCTGCTCGGCCGCCGCACAATAGTTGAGCCAGACTCGGCATCATTAGCGGACGAAACTTTCTCGATACGCTAAAAATATCTATTCGGTTTCACCCTCATTACGCTGGTTGCACCAAAGTCGCCTTTAAGTACAACCACAAGCTTCCCTATCACTCCTGACACCCACCACAATAATAAAACGGCCTCGACGACAGCGCAGTCTTCTGAATCACCGCCCCGCATCTCTCACACGTCTTCCCTTCTCTGGCAAACACATGAAATTCAAACAGCGCTCCGTGATGATGACCAGGATTCACCTCTCCCCGCGTCTGATATGAAAGTCGCGGAATGGAAATTAAGGCATGCGCCAGCTTATCCAGTTGCACCTCTGACAGTAATTCCGGTTTATGGTGTGGAAGTAGTTCCGCTGCCCACAAAATTTCTGCACGCAAATAATTGCCTAACCCGGCGAGAAAGGCCTGATCTAGCAACATGCCACCCAGCTGTTTGCGACGGAATGCTTTGTCCAACAGGCGAACACGGATATCCGCTTCAGTTAGCGTCATATCCAAGACGTCAGGGCCAATACGTTGTAAAAATGGATGCTGAAGAATAATCTCAAGTGGCGCCAGCTCAATATCTGAAGCGCTGTAGAGCAAAATAGCTTTATCCACAGTTTCCAACGCTACCCGTAAGTCACGTTTAGTTTCAGGCCGTTTGCCCGGTTCCGCGACTTTCCATATGCCATACAGTTGATTATGGCTGTACATACACAGGCCAGAAGAAAAATGGGTTAATAGCGCTTTGCCTCTGGTCTCAATTGAAGCCACCGTTTGTCCAACCAACTGCGTTTCAAATACTTTTAACTCAGGAAAAGCAAACCAAGCGGAAGTCAGTATTTTGCCTTCAACCGCACCCACTAACTGGTCTGCAGCCCGACGAATTTCAGGTCCTTCCGGCATATCAACTCCTAAAAACAAAAATGCCCTGTATTCATACCACAGAGCATCCTTAAGTCACGATTAATATTGATTAAACTGGATTATCAATATCAATAAAGGTCACATCAAACTGATGGCGTTCAGCTAACCACTCACCAAGCGCTTTAATGCCATAACGTTCGGTAGCGTGATGACCCGCAGCATAGAAGTGAATTCCCATCTCTCTGGCAATATGAATGGTGCGTTCAGAAACCTCACCGGTAATAAACGCATCAAATCCGTGTTCTGCTGCTTGTTTAATATAGTCCTGAGCGCCGCCCGAGCACCAAGCTACGCGACGAATTTCAGCCGGCGCATTATCGCCACAGTGAAGGGGGACACGGCCTAAACGATGGGCAATCCGTTCAGCCAACGCACTGCCGCTCAGTGGAGTATCCAACTTGCATTGCCAGATTAAGCAATCCGGACTCAGGGGATCTAACGAACTGGTGTGATGAAAACCCAATACCTCGCCTAATAATGCGTTATTACCCAGTGTCGGGTGCCCATCCAGTGGGAGATGATAGCCAAACAGGTTAATATCGTGATTCAGCAACGTCTTCAGTCGTTTATGCATCATGCCGGTAATCACCGGTTCATCGTTCTTCCAAAAATAACCATGGTGAACCAATACGGTATCTGCTTTAAGTTCGACAGCCGCATCCAACAATGCTTGGCAAGCGGTCACGCCTGTCACGATGCGTTTAACCTGAGTGCGCCCTTCGACTTGTAATCCATTCGGGGCATAATCGCGAAACTGTCTAACTTTTAGCTCATCGTTCAGCAACCGTTCTAATTCTCTGTTCAGCATGATGACCTCTTTAAAGCACAAATGAATTTACCGGGAACAGTAACCCTGTATGATTTTCCAAAGTATATCCGTTTTTAGGCGATTTTAATGCGCTAAAGATTATTCAGATGCGGATAGTCGTACTCCTCGGCGAAAGCTTTAAGCCGCTACTGAACGAAGAGCGAGAACAATCCTGTGTAAAATAGGGAGATAATGTTTATTATTCTTTACGACAAAAATTTTCAAAGCGTTTTTATATTTCAGCCTTAAAGACAGAGTTGATTATTTAAATTCTTCAATGCCAATGATTATTTTTCATAGAGAATATATAAAACCTATAGCCGTAAAAATAATTAAATAATAGATAGAAATAATACCCTGATATTTTATCTGGGCATTATTTCTATTATGAGGAAATCATAATATCGATTTAATAAAAATCTTTAGGTGCTTTTTCAGCTAAGGCCAACCAGACAGGTTTAGTGCTGGTTTTACTCCACACTCGATGTAAATAGCTATAGCAGCGACGCTTATCAGGGTAAAACGTCATAACCGGCAGTGTAATAATAGTTAACAACACTACGCCAGTACGACGTAATAAAATACGGTATAGTGGATACCTCTGATACATCATTATCTGCCCTCCCCCTATTTAGTAACGGCGATTTGTCTGTGGTGAAGGATCACCGATTAACTATAATTTATATTACGCCATAAAAGCTACACATTCAACTGGACTGACCAGTTAGAGCTACATTAATTAGCTACCTGCCAAACTTCATCCATTTTATTATTTTCCGTTGCAGATAATGAAATCAATGCCAAAAAATAAACGTGTGGTAGTTTATTCAAATAGATAATCAGCCAACCATTTTCACTCCACTCTCTCAGCTCATTACAATTAAAACGCCTCGCCAACTGCCACCTCAACCGTTGATTATCGCTATTGGTTGCCGCACGGTTAAGAAATAGACGCCCCTGACAAGGGTAGCGTGCAATACCAGGCAGTACACACTTCTGCATCCAGTGAATGCTGATAGTTGATTGGTTGACGGCCTCTGTCAGCATATCAATAAACTGGTGGGTAAAATGTAATTGGTACCCTTGAGACATCATTTCTCTCCCCGCTATAGCTTAATAATCCGGCTCATCAACTTTTTCTGTAGCACTACTCTGGAGGAGCTAACGTCATCCATCCCTTTCAGAGCTGCCTGTAGTGCAGAATGGTGCAGATTCTGGTAAAAATGATGCTGAATAAACCGCATTTGATGATTAATTTTCTGTTCATTTTCCATAACGATCTCCTGATTCAAGTTACTTGTATGAGTAACATAATTAGCTAACGTCAACATCACCAGTGACGGCTAACAAAATTGCGTAATAGATTCAGATAATGGTAATCAGCATGGTCTTTATTATTTAGAAGCTTGTGTGTTATTGAAAATTAGTCGTAATATCACGTATCTACTTCCAAAAATTTCGCATGAAATTGAAGGACTAATAATGAGTACTTGGCTAATCTACGCGCTACTATCAGCCATCACCGCTGCGCTGGTCGCTATTTTTGGCAAAATCGGTTTACAGAATCTGGATGCCAATACCGCAACCGCCATTCGTTCAATCGTTATGGCGCTGTTTCTGATCGGCGTAGTGGTAGTTCAGGGGAAATTAGAAATGATTGGCGACATTGTGGCTGACCGCAAAGCGCTGTTATTTATCGTTCTCAGCGGTGTTGCGGGTGCATTATCGTGGCTGTTCTATTTTATGGCGATTAAGAATGGTACCGTTTCTCAGGTCGCCCCGATAGATAAACTCAGCGTCGTATTTGCCGTGATTCTGGCGGTGATCCTGTTTGGTGAAAAAATCACATTATTTACCGGTGTCGGAATCGGGTTAATTTCTGCCGGCGCATTACTTGTTGCTCTGGGGTAGCCCTTAACATAATGATTTTCTATGTAATGCTTGATTATCAGACAATAAAAAGGCGTGGTAATTAATTTACCACGCCCTTTCTCGATCCGCCTGTCAGGCTAAATTTTTATTATTCAGCTTTTGCCAAAACCGCGCTGACAATATCTACCGCTTCACGCTCAATCTTCTCTCGATGCTCTTTACCTAAGAAGCTCTCACAATAAATTTTGTAGGCTTCTTCAGTTCCTGAAGGTCGAGCCGCAAACCAGCCATTATCAGTCATAATTTTTAGACCACCGATTGAAGCGCCATTGCCAGGCGCTTTTGTCAGGCGTCCAGTAATCTTATCGCCCGCCAGCGTATCTGCGGTGACCATTTCCGGAGACAAGCGAGAAAGAATAGCTTTCTGAGCATGGGTTGCTGGTGCCTGAATACGATTATAGCTTGGCGCACCAAAGCGTTGGGCTAATTGCTCGTAATGATCCTGTGGATTCTTGCCAGTTACTGCGGTAATTTCTGCGGCTAACAGACACATGATGATGCCATCTTTATCCGTTGACCATGGTTTACCATCAAAACGTAGGAAAGAAGCTCCAGCGCTCTCTTCTCCACCAAAGCCCAGCGTACCGTCAAATAATCCATCAACAAACCACTTAAACCCGACCGGTACTTCAACCAGTTTACGATCGATACTGGCGACCACTCGATCAATCATCGCACTGGAAACCAAGGTCTTACCGACACCCATCTCTTTGCTCCACTGTGGGCGGTGCTGATAGAGATAGTTAATGGCGACGGCCAAATAGTGATTAGGATTCATTAATCCTTTAGGCGTCACAATACCGTGGCGATCGTAGTCAGGGTCATTAGCAAACGCTAAGTCAAACTTATCCCGTAGCGCTAACAGCCCCGCCATTGCATACTCCGATGAGCAATCCATTCGAATCGCACCATCATGGTCAAGATGCATAAAACGGAAAGAGGGATCTACGGCATCATTAACCAGTTTCAGATTCAGTTTGTATACATCTGCAATACGCTGCCAATATTCGATGCCTGCACCGCCCAGCGGGTCCACACCAATGGCTAATCCGGCATTCTGAATGGCGGGCATATCTACAACATGCACTAATTGTTCAACATACGGTTGAATCAAATCTTGAGCGTGAATATGGCCACTTCTATTCGCAGCAACCAGCGTTTGGCGTTTAATGCCCTGCAAGCCATTTTTCAGCAGATGATTGGCTCGGTTTTCAATCCACTGGGTAAGATTGGTATCCGCTGGTCCACCATTTGGTGGATTATATTTAATACCGCCATCTTCGGGAGGGTTATGCGATGGCGTAATGACAATACCATCAGCCTGCGCTTTTCCTGTGCGATTATGGCAAAGAATAGCGTGAGAGATAGCCGGTGTTGGAGTAAAACCATTATTTTGCTGCACGATCACATCAATACCGTTAGCAGTTAATACCTCCAGTACTGAAACAAAAGCGGGTTCCGACAAACCGTGAGTATCTTTACCCACATAACAAGGCCCGGTAACACCATTCGCCGCCCGATTCTCCGCAATTGCTTGGGCAATCGCTAAGATATGTGCTTCATTAAAGCTTTGACGGCAAGCGCTGCCGCGATGTCCAGAAGTCCCAAACTTTACCGAGTGTGCAGGATTCTCACTGTCTGGTTGCAAAACATAATATTCAGAAACCAGTTGCGGAACATTTATCAGATCGCTTTGGCGGGCTAATTGCCCTGCTCTTGAATGGTTAGCCATCACACTCTCCCTGAAGTTAAATAAAATTAAATAGTTAAGCAGATATCGGCTGTCAGCTCAGCCGAAAACTGCATTGATAACATAATCTGTTCAACCATACTGCGCTTACGTTCAGTATTAGTGTTAGTAATCACCCAATATGGCGTATCCGGTATGCCTTTTGGCTTAGTATGTTTGCCATTTTTAACAACGTTTGCTGCGAATGAGAAAAATAGACACGCGTCCGACCATGCAATAGCTCTGTCGCTTCAGCAAAACTGGCCCTGTCAACACGGTATAATGTAGACAATATCAATAAAAAACGATCCACGGCCTTCTTCTGAGCAATCAGGTCTCCGGAATCGAGTAATTCTTGAACATCGTGAACACGATCGGCCTGTACAGTTATCGCTACCGGGATGACTGTGTCTTGTTTTGAAGCGGCCACGGCCGGAGATAAATTAAGCATCCGGCGTAAAATTTCAGAAGCGCTTTCGCCAATATGCAACGTGTGGCTGGCAATGTAACGATAAAGCGCCTCATCAACTTCGATAGTTTTCATCTTTGTCCTATAATTCTTTGCTAGTTATTCGTGGGGAATTATACAAGTTCATCTCGTGATACTCTAACGCAAAGCAACCCAATATGTGACATTGTTATGAAATTAAACTATCGCCTTCAGGGAAATGGCCAAACTATTGTGCTGATTCACGGCCTGTTTGGCAGTCTGGATAATCTCGGTGTGTTGGCTCGCGATCTTCAACAGGATTATCAAACCCTACAAATCGATCTCCGTAATCATGGGCTATCGCCCCACTGCGATGAAATGAGTTATCCAGCTATGGCTAAAGATCTGTTGGCTTTACTTGATGAACTCAATATGCAGCAAATCATTCTGATTGGTCATTCCATGGGTGGAAAAGTCGCCATGATGCTGACAGAAATAGCCCCTGAGCGTATTTCTCAGTTAGTTGTTATTGATATCGCCCCTGTTGCCTATCGGGAAAATCACCATGATGACGTTTTCGCTGCGCTGAATGCAGTAACACAATCAGGGGTCAATCAAAGAGCGGATGCAGCAGAAATCATGCGGATACAAGGTTTACATGAAGGAGTCATCCAGTTTTTACTAAAATCCTTTCATCAGGGGGAATGGCGATTCAATGTTCCTGTGTTACAGCAGCACTATGCAGATATCATTGGCTGGCACGAGGTCCCAGCTTGGGTACATCCGACGATCTTTATTCGTGGAGCACTTTCCCCTTATATTCAAGACAGTTATCGCCCAGCAATCGCACGTCAGTTCCCTTCCGCCCGCGCCTACGTTGTGGCCAATAGCGGCCACTGGGTTCATGCAGAAAAACCACAACACGTTATTCACATTGTGCGTAAATTTTTGCAGGTGTGATGATATCGAACGGTTATAAAGTTAATTATTTGCTGAATTAGCAGGGTTAACCATTGGCTGACCGATTCTACTGCGTTATCATCCGCGGCGACGTGACATTGCAGGGTATGATTTTTGCTGTAACAACCGCTGTCACCTAAACTGAATGATTAAATTTATTTCTATCTGGTTTCGTATTCTGATTTTATGGCAAAAGAACAATTAGATCGTACCACGCTGGATCTTTTCGCTGATGAACGCCGTCCAGGTCGTCCTAAAACCAGCATGCTATCCCGCGATCAACAACTGCGCATCAACAAACGCAATCAGCTACGACGTGACAGGGTTCGTGGGTTGAAACGTGTGGAGTTGAAACTGTCGCAGGATGCGGTTGATGTTTTGGATCAGCTTGCTGACCGACAAGGAATCAACCGCAGTGAGTTGATAGAAATCTTGCTATTAAATGAGAATAAGAAACAGCGTACCAGACCGTCATAAAATCGGTGATCTGCTACCCGGCCCTTGTGCCAAGCAGCACAGATTAACGATGCCAACCCGCATCAACAATGGTATATTATTGAATACGACGTATTAATATTTATTAAAGGTGTAACTCGTTATGGCAACCGTAGGTATTTTCTTTGGTAGCGACACTGGCAATACTGAAAACATTGCCAAAATGATTCAAAAGCAACTTGGTAAAGACGTTGCTGAAATTCACGACATTGCGAAAAGCAGTAAAGAAGATATTGCACGTTTTGATACGCTGCTGTTGGGGATTCCAACTTGGTATTATGGCGAAGCTCAGTGTGACTGGGATGACTTCTTCCCTACTCTGGAAGAGATCGACTTTGAAGGTAAATTGGTTGCTATTTTTGGGTGTGGCGATCAGGAAGACTACTCAGAGTACTTCTGTGACGCAATGGGTACCGTTCGCGATATCATCGAACCTCATGGTGCAACCATTGTCGGCAACTGGCCAACGGCAGGTTATCATTTTGAAGCCTCTAAAGGTTTAGCCGATGATAAACACTTTATTGGGTTAGCCATCGATGAAGATCGTCAACCAGAATTGACCGCTGAACGCGTTTCAACCTGGGTTAAACAGATCGCTGCCGAAATGAATCTTGCTTAATTCTGTGCCCCCCGCTTTTGTATTACTTAATAAAGCATATTACTAAATTATCAAATACATAATAACTACCAGAACTGTACTGGTGGTTATTATGTCCCACCACAAATTTAATTCCCCAATAATTTAATAGAATTAACTCGATTTAATGTGTGTGGATATAAGTCACATATTAAAATAAGAATTTCATCAACCTGTGATCGTGTGTAAAATTAATGGGTTAAACCTCGTATTGGTTTCTTGACGTGGGCTAAGACGTATCAGACCTGTCGCGATAAGGGGCAAATTTTAGCGCCAGCTAAATCTCTGGAGCAAATGCGTGCGCCAATATTCAACAACCCATTAGATGCCGCTCTAACGATACTGTTCATGTTAGGTTGGCATCCCTGACTATAATAATTATGTTCAGCATATGCATAGGCTCCAATAAATTTTCGCCCTTTAAATCAACCGGTCAAGCCCTTGGCCCGTTCATGGAATAATGATATTACCGCCTATGTTTTTGAAACCGGAGAATCTGATGTCAGACTTGTTGGCGCATTTATAGAAACTACCATCGAAAAGTATGGTAATGGCATGTTACGCTATGAAGATATTATGGCAATTGAAGGTGAACCTCGTTGCTTGATGGTGCAAGATGTTCACCGGGTTGTTGTTTTGATTACGGAACTGAATGAACTGCAGAAGAATCCCGTAAGACGCTGTTAGTTATTATTGGGCGTAATTTACCTATTGAGACATTAAGAAATGAATTTTTAGCCACGGCGGTTTGGGATATCGTTAGCTAATAACAGATCGAGTAATGATTGAATATCGTCAGAATTATGATTTTGCCTATCGATTCTATCGAATTTGAGCTGACTCCCTAAAGTTTTCATTTTATATGTCTGGCTCTATAATGGTATATTACAATAATGTTAATCATTCGCTAGCGATTCATGGCGCCCCGAATTTAGGAACAAATCTGCATGACTGATAATAATATCGCACTGAAGAAGGCTGGACTGAAAGTTACGCTCCCACGGCTTAAGATTCTGGAAATACTTCAGGAGCCTGATAACCATCACGTTAGCGCGGAAGATTTATATAAAAGACTGATTGATATGGGCGAAGAAATCGGACTGGCTACCGTATATCGCGTACTAAACCAGTTTGATGATGCAGGTATCGTAACTCGCCATAGCTTTGAAGGCGGTAAATCAGTCTTTGAATTGACGCAAAAACATCACCACGACCATTTAATCTGCCTAGATTGTGGACGCGTAATTGAATTTAGCGATGAATTTATTGAACAACGTCAGCGTGAAATTTCAGAAAGATACAATATCAAGTTAACTAATCATAGCTTGTATCTGTATGGCAAATGCAGCTCCGGTGATTGCCGTAAAGACGATACATTACACGATCCCAAATAAGCCCTATAGTCTCAGGTTCAAATATGCCAGCAGCTAATCACTGCTGGCATTATTTTTGGGTGAACTCCCCACAGTCATTACACATTATTCCGTACTGATACTTAACGCGCGAAAACCCTAACAAAATAAACATCACAAATGTCGGCCTATTATCTTTAATAAAAGGGACTACATTTTTGCTAGCGCAATGAGAACAGCACCATAGTGAACTTTCATCTTCATCTTCATCTTCTTCGACCGTTTGAATCGCCACTTGAGAAAAGTCCTGACGAAGTATCTCCTCAGCGTCTTGCATACTATCTCCGTTAAAACACATCCATTATTGATTAAAAAAGCCTGTCGGATTTCTCTGACAGGCTGTTAATATTAACCGCTTTCAATCAAGACTAAAAATTAGCTTGCCTGTGCAGCCCAGGTATCACGTAGGCCAACGGTCCGGTTAAACACTAAATGTTCCGGTGATGAATGGCGGCTATCTGCACAGAAGTAACCTTCGCGCTCAAACTGATAAGCAAACTCAGGTTTAGCCAGTGCCAAACTTGGCTCAACAAAACCATGCACCACATTCAATGATTCCAGATTAATTGTGGATAAAAAATCCTCAGCAGCACCCGGGTTTGGCACATTAAACAGGCACTCATACAAACGGAACTCTGCGGGTAGCGCATGAGGTGCAGACACCCAGTGAATAACGCCTTTCACTTTGCGGCCATCAGCCGGATCTTTACCCAGAGTTTCACTGTCGTAATGACAATAAATAGTCGTGATATTACCCTGTTCGTCTTTTTCTACCCGTTCAGCTTTAATCACATAAGCATTGCGCAGGCGAACCTCTTTACCTAACACCAAACGCTTATACTGTTTATTAGCCTCTTCTCGGAAATCAGCACGATCGATATAAATTTCTCGGCTAAATGGTACGGCACGGGTTCCCATTTCTGGTTTACTTGGATGCGCACTTACCGTCAGCATCTCTTCATGATTTTGTGGAAGATTTTCAATCACCACTTTAACCGGATCGATAACCGCCATCGCTCTTGGGGCGTTATCGTTCAAGTCTTCGCGAATACAGGTTTCTAACGCTACCATCTCCACGTTATTGTCTTGCTTAGTCACACCGATACGGCGGCAAAACTCACGAATAGAAGAAGCGCTATACCCACGGCGACGAAGGCCAGAAATAGTAGGCATACGCGGATCGTCCCAACCTTCCACCAGTTTCTCTGTCACCAGTAAATTTAACTTACGCTTAGACATAATCGCGTACTCTAAATTCAGACGAGAGAACTCGTATTGGCGTGGATGACATGGAATAGTGATGTTATCCAAAACCCAGTCGTATAAACGACGGTTATCCTGAAACTCCAGAGTACAAATAGAGTGAGTTATTCCTTCCAGCGCATCGGAAATACAGTGGGTAAAATCATACATCGGATAGATGCACCACTTATTCCCCGTCTGATGATGGTCGGCAAATTTAATACGGTATAACACCGGATCGCGCATGACGATAAATGAGGAGGACATATCGATTTTTGCACGCAGACAAGCCTTACCTTCCGCAAACTCACCGTTCTTCATTTTTTCAAACAAAGCCAAGTTTTCTTCGATGCTGCGGTCTCGATGAGGACTATTTTTTCCTGGCTGAGTCAGAGTACCGCGATATTCGCGCATCTCTTCAGGAGATAGCTCATCCACATAAGCCAGCCCCTTGCTGATAAGTTCAACAGCGTATTGATGCAGTTGATCGAAGTAGTCAGATGAGTAACGAACCGCACCATCCCAGTGGAAACCTAACCACTCAACATCGTGCTTAATTGACTCCACATACTCGATATCTTCTTTAACCGGGTTGGTATCATCAAAACGCAAGTTGCACAGACCATGGTAGTCCTGTGCAATCCCAAAATTCAGGCAGATAGACTTCGCGTGACCGATATGCAGATATCCATTTGGCTCAGGTGGGAAACGGGTCACCACGGTAGTGTGCTTACCTGATGCTAAATCTTCATCAATAATATGACGAATAAAATTAGTTGGGCGAACTTCAGCCTCACTCATTTACTTTTTCCTCTATGCAAAAATGCAAAAACGTTCACAACATATAACCTGTTATCTTCTAACAACCGCACGCAGGACACAACTGTTAGTTGCATGAATCCCGGCTCATAATAGAACACACTGAATTAAAGAGGTTATATGCCGCATTGATGCAAACCATTTTACATTAAAATTGAGACAAATAAAAAAACGGGAAGGTTATTCACCTTCCCGTTTTAGATTTAACTACCGTCAAACAAGAATCTAATCTTATCCTTTGATAGCAAACAGCTTAGTCTGTCCGGCAACCACACTACCCGTTGCCACATCAGTGATACCCGAGAAGTCATCGATATTGCTGACAACAACTGGACTGATGATGGAAGCAGCGTGGGCTAACAGATAGTCCAGATCCAACTCCAGTACCGGGTCGCCTGCTTTCACTGTTGCGCCTTCTTCAGCCAAGCGAGTGAAACCTTTGCCATCCAGTTTAACCGTATCGATACCGATATGAACGACCACTTCAGCACCGTCTTCAGTTTCCAGACAGAATGCATGGTTAGTACCAAAAATCTTAACCAAAGTACCGTTTGCTGGCGCTACTACGATTTTGCCCGTCGGGCGAATCGCAATACCATCACCAACCGCTTTGCTGGCAAATGCTTCATCAGGTACAGCTTCCAGCGCAACGATCTCACCGGTAATTGGAGAAATCAGCGCGCTTACAGCAGCGTCTTTTTTCACTTCAACCTTTGGTTTGTTAGCTACCGCCTGAACAGGGGCCGCTGTCATTGCAGCCGCCTGAAACTTAGGGGCAACACCTGAAGCAATCACTTTACGCATGCTATCGGCAATGGATTCTGCTTTAGCGCCAACGATAATCTGAATACTTTGTTTATTTAACTTAACAACGCCCGCTGCACCTAAACGTTTAGCAGCAGCACCATCAACAAGACCAGAGTCTTTTACTGTTAAACGTAAACGGGTAATGCATGCGTCGATACCGGTCAGGTTATCGCTACCGCCGATAACGCCGATATAGCTACTGGCTAAGGCATCCAGACCTTCGCTAGTATTGCTATTATCCGGAGTGATTTCTTCTTCAGTTTCATCTTCGCGACCCGGCGTTTTCAAGTTGAATGTGCGGATAATGAAAGAGAACAGCAGGAAGTAGATCACAAATGCCACTACGCCCATCACTAACAGCATCCAAACGTTGCTGCTGGCTGCCGGTAGTTTAAACATTAGCGCATAGTCAATTGCACCCGCAGAGAAGGTAAAGCCAGCGTGGATACCCAAAGCGGTAGCAACATACAGGCTGATACCGGTCAAAATGGCGTGTACGAAGTACAGCAGCGGAGCCAAGAACATGAACATAAATTCAAGTGGTTCCGTTACACCCGTCAGGAATGCAGTTAACGCAACGGACAATAACAGACCACCAACCGCTGAACGACGCGCAGGTTTTGCAGAAAAGTACATTGCCAATGCCGCACCGGGTAAACCAAACATCATTATTGGGAAGAAGCCTGACATGAACATCCCGGCGGTGCCATCACCATTATAGAAACGGTTGATATCGCCGTGGAATACTTTACCTGCCGCGTCAGTAAATTCACCAATCTGGAACCATGCGATGGTATTCAGAACCTGATGCAGACCCGTTGGAATCAACAGACGGTTAACGAAACCGAAGATACCTGAACCTAATGCACCCTGTTCAACGATCCACTGACCACCGTTATGGATAGCCGCCTGAATTGGAGGCCAGACATAACCGAAAACAGCGGCCAGAATCAAACAGAAGAAACCTGTTGCAATAGGAACGAAACGCTTACCACCAAAGAATGATAAGAAGTCCGGTAATTTGATATCACACCAGCGGTTATAAACAGCACCACCAACCAGACCAGAAATAATACCGGCTAACACGCCCATATTAATACTGGCTTCAATGGTGACCGTTGCTTTCGTTAAAATGAAGAAACCAACTGCACCAGCCAGCGCTGCAGAACCCGCATTGTCTTTAGACCAGGTAGCAGCCACACCGATAGCAAAAATCAGCGCCAGGTTGTCGAAGATTGCCGCACCGGCTTGAGCCATAAATGCTAGGTTCAATAGATCCGGCTGACCGAAGCGCAACATTAATGCCGCTACGGGTAATACGGCGATCGGTAGCTGTAGCGATCGCCCTAGTCGTTGAAAAAATCCAAGTATATTCACCTTGTTTCCCCCTGCATGTCCTTAAAAAAGGACTTATTTTTTATACTCAACAATAAGGCGCCTACCGTACAACTCTGCCACCGTAGATAGACAAGATACAACTCACACACAATCTAATTCATAGTGTAAAAAATATATTTCGCATCGCAAATTAAAACCTCCAAATTTGTGATAATTATCACCAAAAAGATTAATATCAGGATGACAATACTAGCTATGCACCGCAACTTATTTTATCATATAAAATATCAGCTTCACACAGTATCAGAGGCGTGTTGCGTTAACGTGCGTTATAGTTATAGTCATTAATTTCAATATGTCACGTTATCCTTCACGTATGAGTATAGCCAGTGTTATGTAACCAAGAGGTTTTGGCATGAGACTTATTCCACTAGAAAGTGCAAAAGACGTTGGGTTATGGTCCGCCCGCCATATAGCAAATCGTATTAATGCGTTTAAACCAACCGCCGACCGCCCTTTTGTACTCGGTTTGCCAACGGGAAGCACACCGCTGAGTACCTATGTCCGTCTGATTGAACTCTATAAAGCCGGAGAAGTCAGCTTCAAACATGTCGTTACATTTAATATGGACGAGTATATTGGCTTAGAGAAACATCATCCACAAAGTTATTATTCTTTTATGCATAATAACTTTTTTAATCACGTTGATATTCAGTCAGGGAATATCAACTTATTAGACGGTAATGCCAGTGATGTTCAGATCGAATGTAAGCGTTATGAAGATAAAATTAAATCATACGGCCAGATAAATTTATTTATGGGCGGTGTGGGCAACGATGGTCATATCGCGTTTAATGAACCGGCTTCATCTCTGTCATCTCGTACCCGTATTAAAACACTGACGGAAGATACCCGTATCGCTAACTCACGTTTTTTTGAAAACGATATAAACAAAGTGCCAAAATATGCCTTAACCATTGGTGTTGGTACCCTGATGGATGCAGCAGAAGTGATGATTCTGGTTACTGGTCTGAACAAAGCTCACGCATTACAGGCCGCCGTTGAAGGCTGTGTTAATCATTTATGGACGGTCTCTGCTCTGCAATTACATCCAAAAGCCATCATGGTTTGTGATGAACCGTCCACTATGGAACTGAAAATTAAAACTGTTAAATACTTCCGTGAGTTAGAGGCGGAAAATATTAAAGACCTTTAAGCCACGACTGCGAGGGTGTGTGATGTATGCTTTAACCCACTGCCGGATCTATACCGGCCATGATATCCTTGATAACCACGCGGTTATCATTGCCAATGGATTAATCCAGCGTGTATGCCCGCAAAGTGAGTTACCGTCAGATATCGAAGTTCACGATCTGCAAGGTGCCATGTTGACGCCGGGTTTCATTGACGTTCAACTTAATGGTTGCGGTGGTGTCCAGTTTAACGATTCTATGGATGCTATTTCCGTTAAAACCCTTGAGATTATGCAGCAGGCTAACGAAAGGTCCGGCTGTACTAGCTATCTACCTACACTGATCACATCCAGTGATGAGATGATGAAACATGCTGTTGAGGTAATGCGTAGCTATCTTGGTAATTACAGCCATCAGGCTTTAGGCCTCCATCTGGAAGGCCCTTACATTAATGTTGCGAAGAAAGGAACGCATAATCCTGACTTCATCCGTAAGCCTGATGCAGCAATGATTGATTATCTGTGTACCAATGCGGATGTCATTACCAAAGTTACTCTGGCACCAGAGCAGGTGGACAGCCAGATTATTCGTCATCTGACTGAAGCCGGTATTATTGTTTCTGCCGGTCACTCAAATGCCACTTACGATCAGGCCCGCAGTGGATTTGCTGCCGGCATCAGCTTTGCGACGCACCTATATAATGCCATGCCTTATATTACCGGGCGCGAACCTGGTTTAATGGGCGCTATTTTTGATACGCCGGAAGTTTATACTGGCGTCATTGCTGATGGTCACCACGTTGCTTGGGCAAGTATTCGTAATGCTAAACGTCTGAAAGGCGACAAACTGGTATTGGTTACCGATGCTACAGCGCCAGCCGGTGCGAATATTGATCATTTTATTTTTGCAGGTAAACCCGTATATTATCGCAACGGAATGTGCGTAGATGAAAATGGAACCTTAAGCGGATCCGCTTTAACCATGATTGAAGCCGTCGCGAACAGCGTTCAGTTTATTGGTATACCTCTCGACGAAGCGCTTCGTATGGCATCGCTCTATCCCGCCCGGGCAATGGGTGTGTCCAACACTTTAGGCAGTATTGAAACCGGTAAGGTTGCCAATCTCACCGCGTTTACTCACGATTTTAAAATCACACAGACATGGGTCAATGGCTTATTGAAAAAACAGTAGGCATGACTCAGCGATAACAATAGAGGTAGCGATGACGACAGGTGGTCAAATTGGTAACATCGATCTGGTCAAGCAGTTAAATGGGGCGGTAGTTTATCGCTTAATCGATCAGCAAGGCCCCATATCTCGTATTCAGATCGCTGAACTCAGCCAACTGGCCCCTGCCAGCATCACTAAAATCACCCGACAACTTCTGGATCGAGGCCTGATTAAAGAAGTTGAACAGCAGGCTTCAACCGGAGGTCGTCGGGCGGTCTCTATCGTTACTGAAAACAGAAATTTTCATACCGTTGCGGTGCGTTTAGGCCGTAATAATGCCACCATTACCCTGTATAACCTCAGTGGTAAGGCGTTGTTCGAAGAACCCTACTCTTTACCGGAACGGACTCAGGAAGCGTTGGAAAAAGGCCTTTTGCAGGCCATTGCCCACTTTATCGATACCTACCACAGTAAAATCCGTGAATTAATTGCTATAGCCATCTCCCTACCCGGTTTAGTAGACCCGGAAGATGGCGTGGTGAAATATATGCCGCATATTTCAGTGTCGAATTGGGAACTGAGTAAGGTCATCCGCGAACGGTTTAATATCAGCTGTTTTATTGGTCATGATATTCGCAGCCTCGCACTAGCTGAACACTATTTCGGCGCAACTCAGGATTGTGAAGACTCAATGCTCATTCGCGTCCACCGCGGAGCTGGTGCGGGTTTTATTATCAACGGTCAAATCTTTCTGGGAAAAAACCGTAACGTTGGTGAAATCGGTCATGTTCAGATAGACCCATTGGGTGAGCGCTGCTATTGCGGTAACTTCGGTTGTCTGGAAACCGTCGCGTCGAACTTTGCCATTGAGCAGCGGGTACGTAACCTTCTCAGTCAGGGCTATAGCAGTAAACTAACCTTGGACGATTGCAGCATTTCTGCTATTTGCAAAGCGGCCAATAAAGGCGACGATTTAGCGGTTAACGTGATTGATTACGTTGGACATCAATTGGGTAAAGCAATTTCTATTGCCATTAACCTGTTCAATCCACAGAAAGTGGTAATTTCTGGCGATATTACTGAAGCACAAAAAGTTTTGTTGTCTTCTATTCAACGCTGCATTGATAATCAGGTTTTGATCAACTTCCGACAAAACTTACCGTTGGTAACGACTCAATTGGATCATCGCTCTGCAATTGGTTCTTTTGCTTTGGTAAAACGCTCGATGCTGAACGGTGTCCTATTACAGCATCTACTCGGCGACAGTAACGACTGATCTATTGTTGGTAATATACCGCTCTTTTTTCGTCCTCTCTATCACATCACGTTGTAATCAGTGTCGTGTTTTATTCATGAGCATTGCACTGAAATAAAACCTACTTCGCACTAACCTGGTGCAAATCTGCTGCTATGCTAAGAAAGTATCGCCCTGATATAAGGCGATATTTGCTCCACCACCTAATCAAAAATCTGGCTTAATTCTTGCTTAAGTTAATATGACCGAATTTAAGTAACTTCAATGACAACGGAATAAGAGAGATAACAATGTGTTCAATATTTGGTGTACTCGATATTAAGTCCGATCCGATTGAGCTGCGTAAAAAAGCATTAGAGATGTCTCGTCTTATGCGTCACCGTGGTCCTGACTGGTCCGGCGTCTATGCTTCTGATACCGCAATACTCGCTCACGAACGTTTATCCATTGTCGATGTCAATAATGGTGCCCAGCCTCTGTATAACGCAGCACACACCCATATACTGGCAGTTAACGGTGAAATTTATAATCATCAAGAACTGCGTCGTCAGCTAAAAGATAAATATGAATTCCAGACAGAGTCAGACTGTGAAGTTATTCTGGCTCTGTATCAGGAAAAAGGCATCGACTTTCTGGACGAGCTTCAGGGGATGTTTGCCTTTATTCTGTATGACAGCACCAATAACAGCTATCTGCTAGGCCGTGACCATATTGGGATTATTCCGATGTATACCGGTCATGATGAGCACGGAAACTTCTACGTCGCGTCAGAAATGAAAGCGCTGGTACCCGTTTGTAAGACCATTAAAGAGTTTCCTGCCGGTAGTTACTTGTCCAGTACCGACCATAAAATCCATCGCTATTATCAGCGCGACTGGATGGAATTTGATAATGTCAAAGACAATCCCACTGATGAATATGCGCTACACAATGCGCTGGAAGAGTCAGTAAAAAGTCACCTGATGTCCGATGTACCTTATGGGGTTTTGCTATCCGGCGGTTTAGATTCTTCGGTTATTTCTGCAATTACCAAAAAATATGCGGCTCGCCGTATTGAAGATAATGAGCGTAGTGAAGCCTGGTGGCCTCAGCTTCACTCTTTCGCCGTTGGTCTGGAGGGTTCCCCCGATCTGGCGGCCGCACAGGAAGTCGCCCGCCATTTAGGCACAGTTCACCATGAAATTCACTTTACCGTGCAGGAAGGAATGGATGCCATTCGCGATGTGATTTATCACATCGAAACCTATGATGTGACAACCATACGGGCATCAACCCCAATGTACCTGATGGCGCGAAAAATTAAGGCTATGGGTATCAAAATGGTGCTATCCGGTGAAGGGGCTGATGAAGTATTCGGTGGATACCTCTACTTTCATAAAGCGCCAAACAACAAAGAGTTTCATGAAGAAACCGTGCGAAAACTTCTGGCTTTACATATGTATGACTGCGCCCGAGCCAATAAAGCGATGGCGGCTTGGGGGGTAGAAGCTCGGGTACCTTTCTTGGATAAAAAATTCCTCGATGTTGCTATGCGTATTAATCCAAAAGATAAAATGTGCGGTAACGGTAAGATGGAAAAATATATTATTCGTAACAACTTTGAGTCTTATATTCCTGCTAGCGTGGCATGGCGTCAAAAAGAGCAGTTCTCTGATGGCGTAGGTTATAGCTGGATAGACAGCCTGAAAGCGGCTGCCGCAGAGCAAATTAGCGATCAGCAACTGCAAAATGCCAGCTTCCGCTTCCCGTATAATACGCCAACCTCTAAAGAGGCCTATTTGTACCGTGAAATTTTTGAAGCATTATTTCCACTGCCCAGCGCAGCCGAATGCGTTCCGGGCGGCCCTTCGGTAGCTTGCTCTTCAGCTAAAGCCATTGAATGGGATGAATCTTTCAAAAAATTGGATGACCCATCAGGCCGTGCCGTCGGCGTTCACCAATCGGCTTATAAAAACTGACTATCTACCAAAATGATGTGCTAACTACACACTAAAAAACGGGCCATTTCGGCCCGTTTTGCCATAAAATAAAAAACACGTCTGTCCATTCTCTCTTCAAATAGCTGCTTTTTTTGTCGCTTTTATCGACATATCGGTTATTAGCCAAACAATCAGACAAAAGTGAGCCCGTTATGAGAAAAAACTAGTTGACGATCGCAGCTCAGATACGCATAATGCGCCCCGCAACGCCGTTGAAGGTTAAGCAATTATTATGGCTACGTAGCTCAGCTGGTTAGAGCACATCACTCATAATGATGGGGTCACAGGTTCAAATCCCGTCGTAGCCACCATTTTGCGGAAGTGGCGAAATTGGTAGACGCACCAGATTTAGGTTCTGGCGCCGCAAGGTGTGCGAGTTCAAGTCTCGCCTTCCGCACCATTTTCCTTCAATGACAATGCTCGGGTGGGGTATCGCCAAGCGGTAAGGCAACGGGTTTTGATCCCGTCATCCCCAGGTTCGAATCCTGGTACCCCAGCCATTTTTTAGCTTATGTTTATAAGCTGTTTTGGAATTTATCTCCTATTGGGGTATCGCCAAGCGGTAAGGCAACGGGTTTTGATCCCGTCATCCCCAGGTTCGAATCCTGGTACCCCAGCCATTTCCTCATCTTCTTTTAGTACCCTTATTACTTTCCGCTATTTTTGATTACTATCTCATTCTTTCCCCTGTTTATTGCTCAGAAAGCCATCAATCCAATGACTTCATACCTATTCTGTCTGTTTTCCGCCTAACGAGCAGATCAAAACCTTGACGAAAACGACACATATCCGCATAATGCGCTCCTTAACGTTGTTGAAGGTTAAGCAAAAGTATTTGGCTACGTAGCTCAGTTGGTTAGAGCACATCACTCATAATGATGGGGTCACAGGTTCAAATCCCGTCGTAGCCACCACTTGCGGAAGTGGCGAAATTGGTAGACGCACCAGATTTAGGTTCTGGCGCCGCAAGGTGTGCGAGTTCAAGTCTCGCCTTCCGCACCATTTTCTTCAGCAACAATATAACTGGTGGGGTATCGCCAAGCGGTAAGGCAACGGGTTTTGATCCCGTCATCCCCAGGTTCGAATCCTGGTACCCCAGCCATTCTCTTCTCGAGTATGGTTATCCAGATATAAAAAAACTCGCATCAGCGAGTTTTTTTATATCTGAATTTCAGCCTAGTTCAGCGACGAATCACAATCCCAGCGCATATTTCAATGCCCACTGCTTCAGCTTACCGGAGCGTTGTGCCGCCATTAATGCCAGATTACGTACCAACCGCAGCGGCGGCAATGGGTTACTAAACGCCTTGTAGAATAAATCCATACCGGACTGCATCAGTAAGTTATCCGGGTAACGCCTGCGCTGATAGCGGCTTAAAACCTCATCAGAACCGTACGCCTCCCCTTTATTGCGCGCATCTAACAATACCTGCAACAGGCAATCCACATCACGATAGCCTAAATTAACGCCCTGACCTGCCAGAGGATTAATCGTGTGGGCCGAATCGCCCACTAGTACCATGCCAGATTGATAATAACGTTGAGCATGACGGCGAATTAATGGGAATGATCCGGCGACTTTCACTTTTACCGTTCCCAATCGTTGTGGGAATTCTCGCAGGACTTCTTTTTCTAACTCGACCAGAGAGAGGGATTGCAACTGACTGATGCGCGACGGTGAGTCATACCACACCAGCGAGGCATATTGCCCAAACAACGGTAAAAATGCGCGAGGGCCTGAAGGATAAAACTGCTGCCAAGTCGTATCTTGCTGAGGTTGCTGAGTCTCAACGGTTATCAACATACAGGACTGACGATATTGCCAGCCGGTCAAACCGATACCAGCAAACTTTCTTACCGCAGAATCCGCACCATCCGCGCCAATCACCAGCGGTGCACTCAAACAGTCACCATTGTCCAACATCACCTGTTTCAATTTAGCGTCAGACGTTGATGGCATAACAGAAACTAAGCGAGCAGGGCAATGTAATGTTAATGATGGCCAATGCTCAAACTGTTGCCATAAACCCAGTTGAATGAGCCGATTTTCCACCATGTAGCCCAATTCAGGCAACGACAGAGAAGCCGCATCAAATACGACTTTGGACTCGTTCCACTCCCAAGTTTCCAGCTTACGATACGGTGTGATACGCATTGATGCGATACTCTCCCATGCCCCCAACCGCTTCAGCAAATTAACCGAAGTACAACCGATGGCCGAAACCCGCACGTCAGGTTCGCTATCTGCTGAAAATGCTACCGGGCTGTCATGCTCGATTATGGCTACCGACCAGCCTTCATGTGCTAATCCGAGAGCAACCGCTGCCCCCACCATTCCACCACCGACAACAATGGCATCATACTGTTTTATCGTTCTTTTCATGCTGTTATCACACCGTGCTAATCCTTACTGTTGCAGAGTGTACCGGATTTTTACAATTCCTTCAGCGTTGAAGCGATCCTTAAGCTGGTCACGAGAACAACAAACCATTACAATACGCGCCCTGCATAGGGTTTAACCTGTACTGAGTAGCGAATCTATGACCAAGAAACTGTATATAAAAACCTGGGGCTGTCAGATGAACGAATACGATTCATCTAAAATGGCCGATCTACTGGGAAGCACCCATGGCTATCAGCTGACCGAAGATGCTGAAGAGGCGGATGTTCTATTGCTGAATACCTGCTCAATTCGTGAAAAAGCGCAGGAAAAGGTATTCCATCAGCTTGGTCGCTGGAAATCATTTAAAGACACCAGACCCGATATTATTATTGGTGTGGGTGGATGCGTGGCATCTCAGGAAGGAGATCACATTCGTCAGCGCGCACCGTTTGTAGATGTGATATTTGGGCCACAAACTCTGCATCGTCTGCCGGAAATGATCAATAAAGCCAGCGGCACTCGCAGCCCAGTGGTCGATATCAGCTTCCCTGAAATCGAGAAATTCGACCGCCTACCTGAGCCTAAAGCCGAAGGCCCTACCGCTTTCGTTTCGATTATAGAAGGCTGCAATAAATATTGTACTTACTGCGTGGTGCCTTATACCCGTGGTGAAGAAGTCAGCCGCCCCAGCGATGACATATTATTCGAAATCGCACAGCTTGCGGCACAAGGCGTGCGGGAAGTAAACCTGCTGGGCCAAAATGTTAATGCCTACCGAGGCCCCGCTTTTGACGGTGGCATCTGTACCTTTGCAGATCTGTTACGTTTAGTCGCCAGTATTGATGGTATTGACCGTATTCGCTTTACCACTAGCCATCCGATTGAGTTCACCGACGATATCATTGAAGTCTATAAAGATACCCCTGAGCTGGTGAGTTTCCTGCATCTGCCGGTGCAAAGCGGGTCTGACCGCGTGTTAAATATGATGGGTAGAACCCATACCGCACTGGAATATAAATCAATTATTCGCAAGCTGCGTGCGGCACGTCCTGACCTGCTAATCAGCTCTGACTTCATTGTTGGTTTCCCGGGTGAAACCCTGCAAGACTTCGAACAAACCATGAAGCTGATTGCCGATGTTGATTTCGATATGAGCTATAGCTTTATCTTCTCTGCCCGTCCTGGGACACCTGCTGCCGATATGGTGGATGATGTATCAGACGAAGAGAAAAAGCAGCGCCTGTATATTCTACAGGAAAGAATCAGCCAGCAAGCCATGCAGTACAGCCGCCGTATGCAAGGTAGCATTCAGCGTATTTTAGTAGAGGGGACATCCCGTAAGAGCATCATGGAGCTGTCTGGCCGCACGGAGAATAACCGGGTGGTTAACTTTGAAGGCTCCCCGGATATGATTGGCAAATTTGTTGACGTAGAAATTGTCGATGCTTATACCAACTCTCTGCGCGGTAAGCTAGTAAGAACTGAAGATCAGATGAACCTGCGGGTTCAAGCATCACCGGAAGAGGTGATTGCCCGTACGCGCAAAGAAGATGACTTAGGCGTAGGCACTTATCAGCCTCAATAAGATGCTTTTTGATATTAACACATCATGGTAAGCCGCCGCGTCTGTTTACCATGATGCCATAAAACAGCAAATTAAATCTTAATGACTATTCACGTTAATCAGGCGCAGGGAAAGTAAAAATGGGCATGATCATCATACCAACCTTCGGTTTATTGTGTATTTTGATTCTGATCTTGGGTGTACTTCTGTTTTATATCAATAAGCGCTCATCACCTGTACTCATTATTCTGTTTATTCTCACTACCATAGCCGCCTGTTCTGTTGGCTGGTTCCTCTATCTATGTATCTCGGCCACCGGTGGCGGTCACTGAGTTGTTCAATTCCCCCATAACAATGATTTCATCGAATTTATCTCAATAGTTGCGAATTTGAGATCTCACATGAATAATGATGTAAGTTATCTATAATTAAAGATAAATAGATCTGTACAAAAACCGCCCTCATTCATTATTCACATCGCGAGATTAAGAGGTACGACTTGAAGATTGATACTCTGGAAGTTTCACTGGAACCCGCAGACAACGAGCGACTGAAAAGCCTATGTGGTCCATTTGATGACAATATCAAACAGTTGGAACGACGCCTTGGTATTGAAATCAACCGTCGTGATAATCGATTTACTCTGGTTGGGAAAGCTTCCTGTGTTGAAGTTGCGAAAGATATTCTTCTCACGCTTTATGTTGATACAGCACCGATGCGCGGGATCATTCCTGATATTGAGCCAGACCAAATACATTTAGCCATTAAAGAATCCGGCGTTTTAGAGCAACTGGCTGATTCAGTACCCGAATACGGTAAAGCGGTAATCATCAAAACCAAACGGGGAATGATTAAACCCCGCACACCAAATCAGGCGCAATACATTGCCAATATTCTCGATCACGACATTACCTTTGGTGTTGGTCCCGCAGGTACTGGCAAAACCTATCTGGCCGTTGCGGCGGCGGTTGATGCGCTGGAACGTCAGGAAATTCGTCGAATATTACTCACCCGCCCTGCCGTTGAAGCGGGGGAAAAACTGGGCTTCCTTCCGGGTGATTTAAGCCAGAAAGTTGACCCTTACCTACGCCCATTATATGACGCACTGTTTGAAATGCTGGGCTTTGAACGGGTAGAAAAGCTTATGGAGCGTAACGTTATCGAAGTTGCTCCGCTGGCCTATATGCGCGGTCGTACACTGAACGATGCGTTTATTATTCTGGATGAGAGCCAAAACACCTCTATCGAACAAATGAAAATGTTTCTGACCCGTATCGGATTTAACTCTAAAGCCGTGATCACCGGTGACATCACGCAAATCGACCTGCCGCGTCATCAAAAGTCCGGCCTGCGCCATGCAATTGAGGTATTATCCAACGTTGATGAAATCAGCTTTAACTTCTTTCATAGCGAAGATGTGGTCAGGCACCCGGTGGTTGCCCGTATCGTTATTGCCTATGAAGAATGGGAAGCGGAAGACCAAAAACGTAAAGATGCACTGGCAGAGCAGCGCAAACACGAGTATCAGCATAGCGCTGAGCCCGGCGCGCTATAATTGAAGGCAGATATGGACCATGTGATTTTAGATTTACAGATAGCCTGTGAGAATACTCAGGGGCTACCTGATGAACAAGAGATTCAACGCTGGCTGGATGTAGCAGTTCTTCCTTTTCAACAAGAGGCCGAAGTCACCGTCCGTCTGGTGGATATGGAAGAGAGCCACCAGCTTAATCATACCTATCGAGGCATGGATAAGCCGACGAATGTGCTATCATTTCCTTTTGAAGCACCTCCCGGTATGGAAATGCCGCTGTTAGGGGATTTGGTCATCTGCCGTCAGATAGTAGAAAAGGAAGCGGATGAACAAAATAAGATTTTACTCGCACATTGGGCTCATATGGTTGTCCATGGTAGCCTCCATCTGTTAGGGTATGATCACATCATTGATGATGATGCGGAAGAAATGGAGTCTTTAGAAACTGAGATTATGCAAGAGTTAGGTTATCCTGACCCTTATGCCTCAGAAAAAGACGCAGTCTAACTAACTAATAAAGCATGCATGAGCGACGATCATTCACAAAATAACGATAGCCCTGTACCCAAAAAGGGCTTCTTTTCACTGATTCTTGGCCAGTTTTTTCATGGCGAGCCAAAAAACCGCGGCGACTTGGTCGAACTTATCCGCGATTCAGAACAAAACGAGCTGATCGATCCCGATACCCGCGATATGCTGGAAGGTGTCATGGATATCGCTGAACAACGCGTTCGCGATATTATGATCCCTCGTTCCCAGATGATTACTTTAAAACGTAATCAGCCGCTGGAAGAGTGTCTGGATGTGATTATCGAATCCGCCCACTCTCGCTTCCCTGTGATCAGCGAAGACAAAGACCATATTGAAGGCATTTTAATGGCGAAAGATTTATTGCCATTTATGAGTAAAGATTCTCAGCCTTTCACTATCGATCAGGTTCTTCGTCCGGCGGTAGTGGTGCCAGAAAGTAAGCGCGTTGACCGTATGCTGAAAGAGTTCCGTTCACAACGCTATCATATGGCGATTGTGATTGATGAATTCGGTGGCGTTTCCGGTTTGGTTACCATCGAAGATATTCTTGAGTTGATTGTTGGTGAAATCGAGGATGAATATGACGATGTGGAAGACCGAGATGTGCGTCAACTGAGCCGACACACCTTCACTGTCAGAGCATTAACTCCGATAGAAGAGTTTAATGAGGTTTTCTCTACCAACTTCAGTGATGAAGAGGTCGATACTATCGGTGGTCTAGTGATGCAAGCCTTTGGTCATCTACCCTCACGGGGAGAGATCATCTCTATTGAGGGTTACCAGTTTAAAGTTGCGATGGCCGATAGTCGGCGCATTATTCAGGTACACGTCACGATTCCTAATGAATCGCCACAACCACAATTAGAAGATTAATTATCACATGGCTGTAGCCCATATCTTTGACCGCCAGCGAATTCGATTGCCGCTGGCGTTAATTTTAGGTGCCTGTGGCACCCTTTCACTGTCCCCTTACGACCTGTGGCCAATGGCGCTGGTTTCGCTGTGCGGCTTGCTTGGCCTAACGCTAAACCGCTCTCCAAAACAAGCCATGTCAGTTGGTTTTTACTGGGGTCTGGGTCTGTTTCTGTCTGGTATTCACTGGGTTTACGTCAGTATTGACCAGTTTGGTGGTTTGCCAGTGCCGATCAGTCTAGGGCTGGTATTACTGTTAGCCGCCTATCTGTCGCTTTATCCGATGCTGTTTGGTTGGTTGCTGGCTCGCTTCTGGCCGAAAACGACCGTCTGGCGTCTGGCATTGGCTGCACCTGCGCTGTGGCAGGTTACCGAGTTTTTACGCGGTTGGGTGTTCACTGGGTTTCCGTGGGTGCAGTTTGGCTACAGTCAGATCGATGGGCCGTTAAAAGGTATTGCTCCACTGTTGGGTGTAGATGCCATCAATATGCTCATGGTTGCTACCAGCGGTCTGTTGGTGTTTGCCATTTGCCAACGTCGTATCCTACCCGGCGTGATTGCCGTGCTCTGCATTCTACTGCCCTGGCCTCTTAAACAGGTGCAGTGGTTTACAGAACAGCCCGAACGCGCTGTTGATATCGCTTTAGTGCAGGGAAATATCGCCCAATCCTTAAAATGGAGTCCTGACCATCTGCTACCTACACTGGAAACGTACGTTAATGAATCCAGACCTTATATTGGTAAATCGCGGATTATTATTTGGCCAGAAGCGGCAATTCCTGATATCGAATCCAGACAGACTTCATTCTTATCCATGTTGGATCGGAATTTTCGTGAGAATAACACCTCGCTGATTACCGGCATTATTGATTATCGGGCCACGCCACAAAGCTCTGATTACTACAATACCCTGATTGTATTGGGTAACCAGCAGCCTTATCAGTATGGCGGTACTAACCGATACAATAAGCACCATTTGGTTATCTTTGGCGAATATGTTCCTTTTGAATCTATCCTTCGCCCACTGGCCGCTTTCTTTGATTTACCGATGTCATCAATTAGCGAAGGGAATTATCTGCAAGCTCCAATTGATGTTGCCGGATATAAAATCACCAGCGTTATTTGCTATGAAGTGATCATTGGTCAGCAGGTAAGAGATAACTTCACGCCAGATACCGACTTTCTGTTAACCATTTCTAACGATGCTTGGTTTGGTGACTCCATCGGCCCACTCCAGCACTTCCAAATGGCGCGGATGAGAGCATTAGAATTGGGTCGTCCAATGCTGCGTGGTACCAACAATGGTGTGACTGCTGCCATTAATGCCAACGGTGATGTTATCGACCAAATTCCACAGTTTAAACGTCAAGTACTGGACGTTACGGTAGCACCAACCGCAGGGATAACACCTTATGCTCGTTGGGGTTCATTACCAGTCTGGTTAATGACGTTGCTACTGGCCGGTGGCTCTTGGTTGCTATCTCGTCGTTCAAAATAGAATGCTTTGGTGGGCTACAGATTCGTGATTTCCGTAGCCCACTTATTCTGCAACATCACTCAATAAGCGTTTAGCGCGTACGGTAAAACCACTGTCGATATGCTGTTTAAGTATACGGCATGCCTGCTCTGAATCATTGTTTCCCAATCCCTCTACAATCTCCTTATGCTCCTGAATCGATCGGGTTATATATTCCTGAGAAAAAGTGAGTCGGTTACGCATAGCTAATACCTTGGTAGTGGTATTGCGATGCATATCCATTAAATAAGGATTATTGGCAAATTTGAGCAATGAGCGGTGAAAAGCAATGTCCAAAGCCAGATAAGCATCACGATCGGGCTTTAACAAAAAAGGTTCACAACGTTGAATATTCTGCTGAAGCTCAGTAAGCAATTTTTCACGATTTTTATTTAAAGCACTGTGAATCGCACACGTTTCAAGGGCAATTCTTAATTCACTAATATTATCAATTTCTTCCGAAGTCAGGCGACAAATGAAAGTGCCACAACGCGGTCGAATTTCAATTAAATGTTCAGAACAGAGGCGTAGTAATGCTTCACGGACAGGGGTTTTACTCAGCCCAAACAGTTCGGAAAGTTGGCTTTCCGTCACCTGCTGTCCAAATTCAAACTCACCGGAAATAATCATCTGGCGTATTTTATCCGCCGCAATTTCAGTTAACGTTTTGGGGATATCTAAATGCATAGTCCGACCTCGCTGTAGCTATCTTGCCAATGATTGCTATGTTTCAGCCTTGAAACCGTCCGACCAGCTGGATCGCCAAGACCTGTAACCCAATATCTTCTCATCAGTCAAACAGGCGAATCATATACTATGCAATAAGAAAATATAGCGATGGCATCATACTTTTGCCAGAATCAGCGCCCC
The DNA here is from genome assembly GCF_003096015.2 of Limnobaculum parvum. Lineage (NCBI taxonomy): Bacteria > Pseudomonadati > Pseudomonadota > Gammaproteobacteria > Enterobacterales > Budviciaceae > Limnobaculum > Limnobaculum parvum. Next base: position 2,241,621 of record NZ_CP029185.2, read on the forward strand.
GCCCGAGGGATCCAGACGGGGCTGATAACAGGACTAAGCCGTAATCGTATAGGCCAGATAATCTTTCACGATGTCCTCATTAAGCTCCTGCCCCAATCCTGGCAGATCGGGGATGGAATAATAACCGTTAACCGGTTGATAATCGTTGGTGCAAAGTTCACGGATACAGGCTTTCAAACCGTGAGTATGGTGCTCATGAATAATGAAGTTAGGAATAGCGGCTTCCATGTGCAGTGATGCAGCCATTGATACCGGCCCACCACAAACGTGAATTTGAACCGTCGCATCATAAATATTGGCATAATCACAAATCTTCTTACCTTCGGTAATGCCTCCGCATAAACACAAATCAGGCTGTACTACAGCCACACTCTGCTTCTCAAATAATTCACGGTATCCCCAACGGGTATATGAGCGTTCCCCCGTAGCGACAGGAATATTGATACTACGAGCAACCAGCGCCATGTTATCGCTGTTGAGCGGATGAACCGGCTCTTCATAGAAGAAGATATTATATTTCTCAATGGCTCTGGCAAACTGAATGGCGGAGTTGGTTCCTAATAGAGAATGAATTTCAACGATGATATCCACATCAGGCCCAATCGCCTCACGCATGGCGGCAATACGCTCCTCTCCCATACGTAATTGATCGGTAAGTAACAGACCGAAATAGTTCTGGTTAATCTCCCAATCTAACGGTGGCCCTCCATTGCGATCGACCTGTAGTGGATCGACTTTTATGGCGGTATACCCCTCCGCAACCGCTTTCCGTGCCGCATCGGCATACTGTTGCGGTGTGGTTAGCATCTGAAAGGTATCGCTCCAGCCGAACTGTAACTGACTGGCATAAGCACGTAATCTCTCGTTGGTCTTACCTCCCAGCAGCTGATAGATTGGCGCATTCAGCACTTTGCCTTTGATATCCCATAACGCAATATCAATGGCACTCATACCGGCATAGAAGACATTACCGCCCCCCATACCCCAGAACGTTGCTCGAAACAGATTTTCCCAAATAGCCTCTGATTTCATGGGGTCTTTTCCAACGATTCTCGGCGCTAAATCACGCAGAATACCGACGCCGGCTTTTGCCCCTGCACCATAAGCCAAACCCACTTCGCCAATACCGCTGATACCGGCATCGGTGTTGATACGTACCATCACCGGATTAAAACGAGCCATTCTCGGATCCCGGCGATTAACCTCACAATCAAAAATTTCAACGCTGGTAATTTTCATACAACTCTCCGTCCTATCATATAAATAGCGGGTTACAGGGGAATTTATGCCGTTACAGCTTTAGCCACTTTTGCCTTCACCTGAGGAATTCGCATGGTGATTAGCAATACGCTGGAGATAACACACAGGATCGCTTCCACCACAAACACACCATAAGAACCATAGGATTTAGCCACGTACCCCAACCCTAAATTGGCGAAGAATCCCCCTAGGCTTGAGCACGAATTAATGACCGCAATGCTGATGGCTAATCCAGCGGGCGACAGCAACATGGAAGGAATGGCCCAGAAAGGACCGTAATAACTGAGAATACCGACACCAAATAGCACCATGCCGAACATCCTAATCGACATAGAATCCGCGGTCGCTATCACCAAAAATGCAGCGCCGGCCAGTAGCATAGGTATTGCAGCATGAAATTTTCTTTCACCCTGCTTATCGGAGTGAGCGCCCCATAGAGGCATCGCAAACATGGCGCACAAGAAAGGTACTGCCATGATCAAGCCCACATGAGTATCCGTTAGGCCAGGGGCAAATCCCTTTACCTGCCCCGGCAACCAGTAATTACTGGCTTGAGAAGCCGCCTGAACAAACATATAAACAAATGACAGACGCCACAAAATCGGGTTACGGATAATCTGTAAAAACGTCATTGAATGACCCACGGGCTGCCCCTGAGTCTCCGTTTTCAATTCCGCAATCAACCATGATTTTTGTTTGTCTGTTAGCCAATGCGCATCCTGAGGACGATCATACAAAACATAAAATGTCAGGACACCAAGCAAAACGGTAGGTATTCCTTCAATGGCAAATAACCAGCGCCAACCCGCATGATCAAAGAAATTAGCGTGTTGAATAATCCATCCAGACATGGGCGCTGCCACCACGGAAGAAACGGCTATTGCCATCATAAACAACGCCGTTACACGCGCGCGCTCTTTGGCAGGAAACCAGCAGGCGAGGTAGTAAATCATCCCGGGAAAGAAACCGGCTTCAAACACTCCCAACAGCAAACGTGCCGCCAGCAGGTGCTCAAAACTTTGGGCAAAAAATAACAGTGTTGTCACCCCGCCCCATGCAATCAGAATGAAGCCAATCCATCTTCTGGCCCCTAACTTCTGAATCATTATGTTGCTGGGTATCTGGCAAACCAGATAAGAGATAAAGAATACCGATGCAAGTTGTCCAAACTGAACGCTGGAAATCCCCAGATCGACATTCATTTGTAAAGCAGCAAAACCGATATTAACGCGGTCCATATAGTTGAAAAAGTAGAGAATAAAAGCAAAAGGAATGATGTGTCTGCCTATAGTTTTTAATGTCTCCCTGCCGATCTGAACATCCGTTGGTCTCTCCATACCTCACTATCCTCATTCTTATTGTCAGGAAATGAGGTACCAAACTAATAGAAAAAATGTTCCAGCGCTTGAGCTGATATATGATATCTCAGTACATCATATATCAGCTCAAATATTGACCACTTGCGTTTTGATATTTATCTCTGTTCCCCATCATCTCCCAGTGAGTTTTACCCACCCCCTATCTTTTAAACAAAAATTTAACATACCTAAAACTTGGCACGTACCTTGCTACATACCTATTGAAGCCGGATAAAAGGTGAAAATAATCCTGAAATTTCCGGTTGTTAAGGATAAATTGCACCAATAAAGTGCAAATTTGCACTAAAAGCAAGCATATATGTGAATTCGCTCACTAATGGTGCAAATTGCTGGTAAACAAGGTGTTAATTGTTTTACACAAGCACAGCATTAAACTACATTTTAATTACATCATTGGCGGTCTTTAGACTGACTGATGGGCAACAAAAAACGGTTACAACATCATACTGATAATAATGAAGGAGTAAGTCATGCAATTACGCAAGTTGGCACTATCGCTCGTTTTAATGGGTCTGACAAGTACGGCGCTCCACGCAGAGGATTTGGACGGTACTCTGAAGAAAATCAAAGACACGGGAGTCATCACCGTTGGTCACCGGGAATCTTCTGTTCCTTTTTCTTATTATGATAATCAGCAGAATGTTGTCGGTTATTCACAAGACTACTCCAACCTAATTGTTGACGCAGTTAAAAAGAAACTGAACTTACCAAACCTTCAGGTCAAATTAATTCCAATTACCTCTCAAAACCGTATTCCATTGTTACAGAATGGTACTTTTGATTTTGAATGTGGCTCAACCACCAACAACTTGGAGCGTCAGAAGCAAGTTGACTTCTCTAACACCCTGTTTGTGGTCGGTACCCGTCTGCTGGTCAAAAAAGATTCTGGTATCAAAGAGTTTGCCGATCTGAAAGATAAAAATGTCGCGGTAACTTCAGGTACCACTTCAGAAACAATCCTGAACAAACTGAATGACTCCGACAAATTAAACCTGAAAATCATCAGTGCTAAAGATCATGGTGATGCATTCCGTACCATGGAAAGTGGTCGTGCCGTTGCCTTTATGATGGACGATGCATTGCTGGCGGGTGAAAGAGCAAAATCGAAGAAACCAGATCAGTGGGAAATTGTTGCCAAGCCACAATCTTATGAAGCCTACGGCTGTATGCTGCGTAAAGACGACGCTCAGTTTAAAAAGCTGATGGATGAAACTATTGCTCAAGCGCAAACCTCTGGCGCGGCAGAAAAATCTTACGACAAGTGGTTTAAACAACCTATTCCACCGAAGAATCTGAACATGAACTTCGAACTGTCAGAAGATATGAAAAAGCTGTTTAAAGCACCGAACGATAAAGCCCTGAACTAACAGAGTTACATCGCAGTTATCGGCTCTAGGTTGGCTCCCTTTACGCTGAATTGAGCGTAAAGGGATGTCGATAAAAAAGAAATAATAAGGGCTACGTTATGTTTGGAAATTGGAACTGGGGAATATTTTTAGAACAAGCCCCCTTTGGGAATGCTACCTATCTAGACTGGCTCTGGGCCGGTACTCAGATAACGATAGCACTGTCCATATGCTCATGGATTTTGGCATTTATTCTGGGATCGCTGTTTGGTATTTTACGTACCGTTCCTAACCGTGTGCTTTCCGGAATAGGAACGCTGTATGTTGCACTATTTCGCAATGTGCCGCTAATTGTTCAATTTTTTATCTGGTATCTGTTGGCACCTGAGTTATTACCCGCATCGGTTGGTGATTGGTTTAAAGGCGAGTTGGATCCTAATATCCAGTTTTTTATTATCTCAGTCTGTTGCTTAGGTTTTTTTACCGGTGCCCGCGTATGTGAGCAGGTCAAAACAGGTATTCTAACGCTTCCTCGTGGACAAAAAGGTGCGGCCTTGGCATTAGGATTAACCCTGCCTCAGGCATATCGCCACGTACTGTTACCTAATGCTTACCGCATTATTATTCCACCGTTGACCTCTGAAATGCTTAACATGGTGAAAAACTCTGCCGTGGCATCGACTATTGGTCTGATTGAACTTTCTGCACAGGCGAATAAGTTGCTGGAATTTACTGGCCGCTCTTATGAGTCTTTCTTCGCTGTTACTGTTGCTTACGTTCTGATTAACATTGTGGTTATGAGACTGATGAAGCTGGTAGAGAAGAAAACCCGTCTGCCTGGCACCTTTGGAGGATAATGATGCTTGAATTTGACTGGAGTACCATTATTCCAAACATGCCTTATCTGCTGGAAGGCATGTGGGTCACCCTAAGAATTGCAGGCAGTGCGATTATATTTGGTATAGCTTGGGGAACTGCATTAGCGATTTTCCGCCTTGCTCCACCGCCATTTCGTTGGATTAGTTGGATTGCCGCAGCTTACGTTAATACTTTCCGCTCAATTCCTTTGTTCATGGTTCTGCTGTGGTTCTATCTGATTGTCCCTCAACTGCTGCAAACATTTTTAGGGTTATCACCACAAACAGATATTCGCTTTATCTCTGCCGTTATCGCCTTCTCACTGTTTGAAGCGGCTTACTATTCGGAAATTATTCGTGCTGGTTTACAGAGCGTTGCCAGAGGGCAAAACTCCGCCGCACTGGCATTAGGCATGACGCCGTGGCAATCCATGCGTTTGATTATTCTGCCTCAAGCATTTAAAGCCATGACGCCGCTCCTGCTGACTCAGGGCATCATCCTGTTTCAAGATACATCCTTGGTTTACATTATTGGGGTCGCGGATTTCTTTCGTAGCGCCAACAACATTGGTAAGACTTCCGGCACCGAAATTGAGATGGTTTTATTTGCTGGTTTCGTCTACTTTATTATCTGTTTATCCGCCTCTTTACTTGTAACTTATTTGAAAAAAAGGACGACAGTTTGATGATTTCCTTAAAACATGTTTCTAAATGGTATGACCGTTTTCAGGTGTTGTCAGATTGCACAACCGAAGTGAACAAAGGTGAAGTGGTCGTAGTTTGTGGCCCTTCCGGTTCAGGTAAATCTACCCTGATTAAAACCGTTAACGGCCTTGAGCCAATTCAGCAAGGCACTATTTTGGTTGATGGTATTGCGGTTAACGATCCTAAAACCAATTTGGCACAGCTACGCGCTCGGGTTGGGATGGTGTTTCAACACTTTGAATTATTTCCACACCTGTCAATTATTGAGAACCTGACGTTGGCGCAAATAAAAGTACTCAATCGCAGTAAAGACGAAGCGCAAAAGAAAGGGTTAGCCCTGTTAGATCGCGTTGGATTGACCAGCCATGCTAACAAGTTTCCAAGCCAACTTTCTGGTGGGCAACAACAGCGTGTCGCCATTGCCCGAGCGTTGTGTATGGACCCAATTGCCATGCTGTTTGATGAACCGACTTCCGCTCTCGATCCTGAAATGATTAACGAAGTTCTGGATGTTATGGTTGAACTGGCTTACGAAGGGATGACCATGATGGTGGTTACCCACGAAATGGGTTTTGCCAAAAAAGTAGCGCACCGAATCTTGTTTATGGATGAGGGCAAAATTATCGAAGACACCAAAAAGGATGACTTCTTTAATAATCCTCAATCCGATCGCGCTAAAGATTTTCTGGCAAAAATTCTGCACTAAGATTGATATTCAATATCTAAAGGCTCTGCTATTTGCAGAGCCTTTGTACCATCAATCTACAACTCTATTGATGAACAGCACATTAAACTCTGTATAATCACCCCACATTGATACTCTCCCTGTCTCCCTTTATTATGCAACGCGCTAATTAATGATTGTGATTCTTTATGCAGACTGAACTCTCTATCCTATATCGTGCCATGCAACAATTTTTGCTTTACTCGCTCGCTGCAGCAGTATCAACCGGAATGATGTTTCTCGACGTTACGTTGGTAGGCAATCAGTTGGATGAGCTCTCCTATGTCGAGATTTCTCAAGAAATAATGTTATTGATCAGCATAGTATTATTTCTGAGACTAGCATGGAAAAGTATTGATATCAGATCCTCGAGTGTACTGATAGCGGGCTTTTTAGCTGTATGCTTGTCCGCGAGTTCGATAGTGTTTTAGATATGATCCATCACGGATTCTGGCTTTATCCCGCGCTACTGGTTACTGCTATTTGTCTGCTTTATGCCTCTTTCAATATCAAAAATACATTGGTGCAGTTAGCTAATTTTACATGCTCACCCAACTATGGTTTTATGATCTCCGGTCTGGTGTGTATCCTGATTTTTTCCCGACTGTTTGGCATGAAATACTTATGGTACCACCTGCATCCAGAGCAGCCTCATTTCTTAATGTATAACGTCAAAGCTGCCGTTGAAGAAGGCGCGGAGCTATTTGGCTATTCTCTCTGTCTGATTGCTAGCCTGTTTTACTATTATGAGCATCGTTCACCTCGGATAAACCTACCTTCTGAGCCTCATAACTGAAGGCTTCCCCTTCTCTTAGGATAAATAATTAACATAAAACTCATTTACATGCTTTTGAGTATTGTTGAGGCCGACGCTTATCGGCTATCCTATGGGGATCTATTTCCCAATTGCAGATAAATGCTACTGCTAGTCATTTAGCAAATTAAAACAGAAGGACGATGCGTCGCCATGCAAGAGCAATACCGCCCGGAAGATATTGAATCTCACGTACAACACCATTGGCAAGAAAACAAAACCTTTCAGGTCACTGAAGACCCAACGAAAGAAAAATATTACTGCCTCTCCATGTTGCCTTATCCTTCAGGGCGATTACATATGGGCCACGTGCGTAACTACACTATCGGCGACGTAATTTCTCGTTACCAACGTATGCAGGGCAAAAACGTCCTACAACCCATTGGCTGGGATGCGTTTGGTCTTCCTGCTGAAGGTGCTGCGGTTAAAAATAACACCGCCCCAGCCCCTTGGACCTACGAAAATATTGCCTACATGAAAAATCAGTTAAAGCTGTTAGGTTTTGGCTATGACTGGAGTCGTGAATTAGCCACCTGCGATCCTGATTACTATCGCTGGGAACAATGGTTCTTCACCAAACTGTATGAAAAAGGTCTGGTCTACAAAAAAACCTCGGCCGTAAACTGGTGCCCAAATGACCAGACAGTTTTGGCTAACGAACAGGTTATTGATGGCTGCTGCTGGCGTTGTGATACGCCAATTGAGCGTAAAGAGATCCCTCAGTGGTTTATTAAAATCACTGCCTATGCTGACCAACTGTTAGACGATCTGGATACGCTTGAAAGCTGGCCTGAGCAGGTTAAAACCATGCAGCGCAACTGGATTGGTCGCTCGGAAGGGGTGGAAATCAAGTTTGCTATTGATGGTTCAGATGATAGCCTGTCTGTCTATACCACCCGCCCGGATACCTTCATGGGCGTGACCTATGTGGCTATCGCTGCTGCACATCCTCTGGCCGCTCGCGCAGCACAAAACAACCCTGCACTGCATGCATTTATTGATGAATGCCGGAATACCAAAGTGGCCGAAGCCGAAATGGCAACCATGGAGAAGAAAGGGGTTGCTACCGGTTTCAATGCTATTCATCCTTTAACCGGTGAAAAAGTTGCAGTCTGGATCGCTAACTTTGTGCTGATGGATTATGGCACGGGTGCCGTTATGGCCGTTCCTGGCCACGATGAGCGAGACTGGGAGTTTGCGACTAAGTATAGCCTGCCAATTAAACCGGTTATATTAGCCGCCGACGGTACCGCGCCCGATTTAAGCCAGCAGGCAAGCACAGAAAAAGGCGTACTGTTTAACTCTGGTGAGTTTGATGGTCTGAACTTTGATGCCGCTTTCAATGCTATTGCCGATAAGCTGGTATCCATGAACGTGGGTGAACGTAAAATCAATTACCGCTTACGTGACTGGGGCGTCTCCCGTCAACGTTATTGGGGTGCCCCTATTCCAATGATGACGCTGGAAGATGGTACCGTGGTGCCGACACCAGAAGATCAACTGCCGGTTATTCTACCGGAAGATGTCACCATGAATGGTATCACTAGCCCAATCAAAGCCGATCCTGAGTGGGCTAAAGCAACTTATAACGGTCAACCGGCACTGCGTGAAACCGACACCTTTGACACCTTTATGGAGTCATCTTGGTATTACGCTCGTTATACCTGCCCTCAATATGATAAAGGCATGCTAGACCCTGCGGCGGCTAACTATTGGTTACCGGTTGACCAGTATGTAGGTGGTATTGAACATGCCATCATGCACCTGATGTATTTCCGTTTCTTCCATAAACTGCTGCGTGATGCCGGTCTGGTCACTTCTGATGAACCAGCTAAACGTTTGTTGTGTCAGGGAATGGTATTAGCCGACGCCTTCTACTACACATCTAGTACGGGAGAGCGCATCTGGATTTCGCCAAATGATGTCACCGTAGAGCGTGATGATAAACAACGTATCGTTAAAGCTTTAGATAAAGAAGGTCGTGAGCTGGTTTACACTGGCATGGCTAAAATGTCGAAATCTAAGAATAACGGAATCGACCCGCAGGAAATCGTTGAAAAATACGGCGCGGACACCGTGCGTTTGTTCATGATGTTTGCTTCACCTGCAGAAATGACGCTGGAGTGGCAAGAGTCAGGCGTTGAAGGGGCTAACCGCTTCCTTAAACGTTTATGGCGTCTGGCTTATGACCATCTGGCAAAAGGGGCGGTTACAGCACTGAATGTTACGGCTCTAAACGATGAGCAAAAAGCGCTGCGTCGTGACCTGCATAAAACTATTGCGAAAGTAAATGATGATATTGGTCGCCGTCAGATTTTTAACACTGCAATTGCTGCCGTGATGGAGTTAATGAATAAATTAACCCGAGCGCCGCAAGAGAGTGAGCAAGATCGTGCACTGATGCAGGAAGCATTAATGGCCGTTGTTCGTCTACTTTACCCGTTCACCCCACACATCTGTTTCACCCTGTGGCAATCGCTTGGTGGTCAAGCTGATATTGATTCATCACCTTGGCCAGTTGCTGATGAAGCCGCTATGGTTGAAGACGAGAAGTTGGTGGTGGTTCAGGTTAATGGTAAAGTCCGGAGCAAGATCACTGTAGCCGCTGATATTACCGAAGAACAGGTTAAAGCTATTGCGATGTCCGACCATCAAATTGCTAAATATCTGGATGGCGTCACTATTCGTAAAGTGATTTATGTTCCAGGAAAACTTTTAAATCTGGTTGTAGGTTAAGCCAAGGAGTGTATGTGCGACATCCTATTATAACAATCATCGTTGCTATGGCCGTGTTGGTCACTGCCGGGTGCGGGTTTAAATTACGGGGTACAACCAGTGTGCCTAGTGAGTTAAAAACTTTGATTCTTGATACCCCTGACCCTTATGGCCCAATGACCCGAGCGGTCCGCAGCCAGTTACGTCAAAGTGGTGTGACTATCGTTGATAGTTCGACGACTGATGAAAAAACGCTAAAATCAACGCCAGCACTTCGTCTTAGTGGTGAGAGTTCATTCAGAGATACCGTTTCAATATTCCAGAATGGTACTACGGCTGAATACCAAATGGTGATGCAAAGTAGCGCTCAGGTGATGCTGCCAGGAAAAGGTATCTATACCATTAATGCGAAAGTATTCCGTTCATTTTTTGATAACCCATTAACTGCTCTGGCAAAAGATGCCGAAGAAGATATGCTTTATAAAGAAATGAGAGAACAACTGGCACAACAGCTGGTACGTAAACTGATCACCGTTCAGACGACCGAGCAAACAGAAGATGAATCAGCCAACCAGCCGACCACACCAACTCCCGGTGCCGTTACGGTTCAATGATTCGACTCTATCCTGAGCAACTCAGTGCGCAGCTTCATGAGGAGCTGCGCAGTTGCTATCAACTTTATGGCAATGAACCTCTATTGCTGGAAGAAAGTCAGGATGCTATTCGCCGAACTGCTTTAGCTCAGGGCTTTAGCGAAAATTTTAGCTACGATCTTGGTCCTCAAACTGATTGGACGTCTATTTTTACTGAATGTCAGTCCCTCAGTCTTTTCTCCAGCCGAAAATCATTAACCCTTCAGTTTCCTGATAATGGCCCTAACGCGGCTATTGGTGAGCAACTACAGCAATTAGCAACGTTACTAAATCCTGATATTTTACTCATTTTACGCGGCCCTAAATTGACCAAAGCTCAGGAAAATAGTGCTTGGTTTAAAACGCTGGGGGAACATAGCGTTTATGTCAGTTGCTTAACGCCGGAACAAGCTCATCTACCGCGCTGGGTTGCTCAACGGGCCAAAACATTTAAATTGACGATTGATGAGGCGGCAATACAACTCTTATGTTATTGCTATGAAGGCAATCTGCTAGCGCTCTCTCAGGCACTTGAACGCCTTTCTCTGCTTTATCCTGATGGTAAGCTCACGTTACCACGGGTTGAACAGGCAGTTAACGATGCCGCTCACTTTACCCCCTACCATTGGCTTGATGCCATTCTGGCGGGAAAAGCAAAAAGAGCGTTTCATATTCTCCATCTATTACGTCTAGAAGAGACTGAGTCTCTGATTTTGATTCGTACACTGCAACGAGAATTACTGCAGCTTCTGAACTTACAAAGAAAAATGCAACAAACCCCGCTCAGAACCCTATTCGATCAACAAAAGATATGGCAAAATCGGCGCCCTTTGTTAACGCAAGCTTTACAACGGCTAACGGCGGTTCAACTGAATCAGGCCGTTGCCCTACTCACCCAGCTTGAGTTAATCATAAAACAGGACTTTGGTCAGTCTATCTGGGATGGTCTGGAAAGTCTTATGATGCTGCTATGCGGCAAACCCTTATCTGAGGCACGTTTAGATGTCTGACAGAATAGAAAGCGGTGAGGCTATTCACGCCTTATTTGGTGGTACGTTTGATCCCATTCATTACGGGCATTTGAAACCCGTTGAAGCTTTAGCTCAGGAAATTGGTCTTAATCGTATTACGCTATTACCTAACCATGTGCCGCCTCATCGACCACAACCAGAAGCAAATACTCAACAGCGGTTGGACATGGTAAAACTGGCCGTCGCGGATAATCCTCTGTTTTCTGTCGATGAACGTGAGCTGCATCGCCTCGCTCCGTCTTACACTATCGATACGCTGGAAGAAATTCGCCGTGAACAGGGAAAAAAGATTCCATTAGCCTTTATTATTGGTCAGGACTCTCTGTTGACTCTACACTACTGGCACCGCTGGCAAGCACTGTTAGATTACTGTCATCTTTTGGTTTGTGCCCGCCCCGGTTATACCGATAAGTTGGATACGCCAGAACTCGAGAGTTGGCTGGCGCAGCACCGCACCACCAAGATTGATGATTTGAAGCAACAGGCCAACGGTTTAATCTATCTAGCCCATACACCACTGTTAGATATTTCTGCCACCGATATTCGCCAGCGCAAGCATAATGGCATCAGTCTTGATGACTTACTGCCGCCGACAGTACAGCAGTATATAGAACAACAGGGCTTATACCGCTGAGGCTGGAATCATGCTATTATCCGCCATCGGTTAAAAACACAAAAATTCGTTAAGTTCATTTTATTATATTCCGGTGTTTAGCACTGATGTTGCTATGTGCACCCAATAGTAGAATGTTCCATATAATATGAAGAGATTTTTATCAGGAGGAGGAACCTTTGCAAGGTAATGAGCTCCAATCATTTGTTATTGATAAAATAGAAGATCTGAAAGGTCAGGACATTGTCAGTATTGATGTTAGCAAAACGTCCAGTATTACTGACTGTATGATTATTTGTACTGGTACCTCTAGTAAACACGTTCAGTCTATTGCCGATCACGTTGTTCAATCTGCCCGCCAAGCAGGGATGTTGCCTCTTGGTATTGATGGCCAGAATGCCGGCGACTGGGTTGTCGTCGATTTGGACCATGTTATGGTTCATGTATTGCAGGAAGATAGTCGTCAGCTATATGAACTTGAAAAGCTCTGGAGTTAATGAGTGAAACTGCAGCTTATCGCAGTGGGGACGAAAATGCCCGATTGGGTACAGACTGGATTTAATGATTATATCCGTCGCTTCCCTAAAGATATGCCCTTTGAATTAACAGAGATCCCTGCTGGAAAGCGCGGTAAAAATGCGGATATTAAACGCATTCTGGAAAAAGAAGGTGAACTCATGTTGGCCGCTGTGGGTAAAGGTAATCGAATTGTCACGTTAGACATTCCCGGTAGACCTTGGGAAACACCACAACTGGCACAACAGTTGGAGTTATGGAAGCAGGATGGGCGCGATGTGAGTTTACTGATTGGTGGGCCAGAAGGTTTAGCCCCAGCCTGTAAAAATGCTGCCGAGCAAAGTTGGTCTTTATCACCATTAACCTTACCTCATCCATTAGTGAGGGTTTTGGTGGCAGAGAGCCTCTATCGCGCGTGGAGCATCACAACAAACCACCCTTATCACCGTGAATAGCAAATTGAATGAAATAGTTTTGGATGAAAAAAGAACCTAACGCCTTCCGTGATCACACGGCAGAATCCACTTTATTTATACGCCGGGCACTGGTTGCTCTTGTTGGCGTCATTATCCTCATTGCTATTCTTATTGCTAACCTCTATAACATCCAAATTAAACGCTTTGAAGATTATCAGACCCGTTCTAATGACAACCGCATCAAACTGGTCCCTATTGCACCCACCCGCGGATTAATCTATGACCGCAATGGTGTGGTTTTAGCAGAAAACCGAACTATCTATCAACTTGAGTTAGTACCAGAAAAAATCAGTAATCTGAAAGGCGCAATGGAAGATCTGCGTTCAGTTGTCGATTTAGATGATGATGATATCGCTAACTTTGAAAAAGAGCGTAAAAACTCACGCCGCTTTACCCCTATTGCATTAAAAACTAAGCTTACAGAGCTACAAATTTCGCGCTTTGCCGTTAATCAATACCGTTTTCCTGGTATTGAGATAAAAGGGTATCAACGCCGCTTCTATCCTTATGGTTCAGCCCTGACCCATGTTGTTGGTTACGTTTCAAAAATAAATACTCAAGATTTAGAGCGACTAACCTCCAGTGGGCAACTGCAAGATTACTCTGCCACGCATGATATTGGTAAACAGGGTATAGAAAAATATTACGAAGAAGTACTGCACGGTAAACCCGGTTATGAAGAGGTTGAAGTAAACAGTCGCGGGCGGGTGATTCGCCAGCTAAATGAGCAACCACCTCAGGCGGGTAAAGACATCTATCTGACCGTCGATCTAAGCCTGCAACAATATATTGAAGAATTATTGGGTACTCGTCGTGCAGCAGTAGTAGTCAGCGATCCGCGAGACGGCGGGATATTAGCTATGGTATCTAGCCCTAGCTATGACCCAAATATGTTTGTTGATGGCATTGCTTACAACGATTATCAAAAACTGTTGAACGATCCAGATAGACCGCTTATCAACCGTACAACTCAGGGTACCTACCCTCCCGCTTCAACGGTGAAACCCTATGTGGCCGTTGCCGCGCTATCCGAAGGGGTTATCTCTAAGAAATCCTCACTTTACGATCCCGGCTGGTGGCAATTACCAAACACTGATAAACGTTATCGTGACTGGAAACGCTCTGGCCACGGTCATTTGGATGTGACTCGCGCACTGGAAGAATCCGCGGATACTTATTTCTATCAGGTTGCCTATGACATGGGAATCGACCGTTTATCAAGCTGGATGAGAAAGTTTGGCTACGGTGAATATAGCGGCATTGATATTGCTGAGGAGTACCCTGGCGTCATGCCAACCCGTGAGTGGAAGATGAAGCGCCACAAAAAACAGTGGTATCAGGGTGATACTATTCCCGTTGGGATTGGTCAAGGCTACTGGACTGCCACTCCGCTCCAAATGTCCAAATCTCTGGTGACGTTAATTAACGATGGTTTAGTTAAAACACCTCATTTGCTTAGTGGCACAAAAATTAACGGTAAATTGGTACCCTATCAGCAAAAAGAAAATGTCCACATTGGCGACATAAAATCTGGCTTCTGGGAAATTGCCAAAGACGGTATGTATGGCGTAGTGTCTCGTCCTAACGGTACGGCTCGCCGCGTATTTGCCGGTACACCTTATAAAGCGGCGGGTAAATCAGGAACCGCTCAGGTTTTTGGCCTGAAGAAAAACGAAGTCTATAATGCTAAAAAGATTTCAGAACACCTGCGCGACCATGCACTGTTTGTTGGCTTTGCCCCTTATGATAGCCCGAGAGTTGCGGTTTCAATGATTCTTGAAAACGGCGGCGGCGGCGGTGGTAATGCTGGCCCGATTGTTCGCCGTATACTTGACCATATATTGCTGAACGATCAGAACACAGCAATGCCTGAACTTAATGCATCACACAGTGATGGTGACTGACAGTGGCTGATAAATAACCAATGAGTGATAACAAAAAACCAACCATATGGACCAAAATCCATATTGACCCCGTCATGATCTTCTTCCTGCTGGCTCTGCTCGCCTATAGTTTTTTTGTCTTGTGGAGTGCCAGTGGACAGGATCCGGAGATGATGGAGCGTAAAATCAGCCAAACTGTTCTTGGGTTTGTGGTGATGTTGGTAATGGCTCAAATTCCTCCTAGAGTGTATGAAAACTGGGCACCTTATCTGTACGTTTTTTGTGTGGTCTTACTTATTCTGGTTGATGTCTTTGGTCAGATCAGTAAAGGGGCTCAACGCTGGTTAGATTTAGGTGTGATACGATTTCAACCTTCAGAAATAGCTAAAATAGCGATTCCACTGATGGTTGCCCGCTATATAAATCGTGACTCCTGTCCCCCTTCATTAAAAAATACCGGTATTGCTCTGGTCATTATTTTCTTCCCTACCATGCTGGTTGCAGCCCAACCAGACTTGGGGACAGCCATACTGGTTGCGGCATCTGGGCTATTTATTCTGTTTTTAGCAGGGATGAGTTGGCGGTTGATATTCGTTGCTGCACTGGCAGTGGCAGCCTTTATTCCGGTTCTTTGGTTCTTCCTGATGCATGATTACCAACGAGGGCGAGTGTTGATGTTGCTCGATCCGGAAAGCGACCCCTTGGGGGCTGGATATCATATTATTCAGTCAAAAATTGCCATTGGCTCGGGTGGGTTATGGGGTAAAGGCTGGCTACATGGAACGCAATCCCAATTAGAGTTTCTACCGGAGCGTCACACCGACTTTATTTTTGCCGTTCTGGCTGAAGAGCTGGGCTTGGTTGGCGTACTGGTACTATTAGCACTCTATTTATGTGTCATTATTCGTGGATTCATGCTGGCAGCCCATGCCCAAACCAGTTTTGGCCGAGTGCTGATTGGCGGAATAGTGATGATTCTCTGTGTATATGTTTTTGTTAATATCGGTATGGTGAGTGGAATTTTGCCCGTCGTTGGCATACCGTTACCGTTCATCAGTTATGGCGGCTCAGCATTAATTGTGCTGATGGCCGGGATGGGTATTATCATGTCAGTACATACCCACAGAAAACTACTCTCGAAAAACGTTTAAGGACAAGTTAATGCGTAAACAGTGGTTATGGATTTGTGCAATGGGTTTCATGCTGGCGGCCTGTGAGTCGACGCCTCCTCCGCCTAAAACACCAACATTACCACCGCTGCCTCATTCAGGCCCGGCGACTGAAATTAGTGGCATTGAACCTCGTTATGAACCTTACAATATTGGCACGATGAAAGATTATAAGGTGAGAGGGAAAAGTTACCGCATTATTACTCAGCCAGAAAACTTCAGCGAAGAGGGTCTGGCAAGCTGGTATGGTCAGGAGTTGCATGGCAATAAAACGGCGACAGGCGAAATTTTTGACGCTTATGAGCTAAGTGCGGCTCATCCTACTCTGCCCCTCCCCAGCTATGTACGAGTGACTAATTTAAGTAATGGTCGCCAGTTGGTGGTACGCGTGAATGACCGGGGTCCGTTTGTTAAAGGGCGCGTTATCGATCTGTCCAAAGCTGCTGCCGATCGGCTGAATATTACCGGCCAAACTAAAGTCAGGTTGGATGTGATAGTGGTGTCGCCAAACGGTCAGCTATCTGGCCCTGGCACTCTCGGTTCTATTGTTGCAAAACGTTCCTACGAGTTACAGGATCGCCCATTAATTGGCAATCAGGTGATTTCATCACCCCAACAAAACCTCAGTGCCCAGCAAGAAGCCTCGGTGAATATTCCCACTCAGCCAGACAGTCGCATGACCATACCAAGCTCGACTGATAATAACCGTAGTCTATTGCTTAGTGCGCCAACACCGGCTGAAAGCGTCAATATTCCCACATCCCAAAATTCAACTGTCAGCGTACCGGCATCGCCCGATAGAGATAACGCCCAAGGGGTCAGCGCGACTTCAACCGGTTTTCTGGTTCAAGTTAGCGCAGTGAATAACCGTCAACGGGCTGTTGAAGTACAAAAAAAGTTAAGTAGCCTACTGAATGTGCCAGGTATGGTGTCTGATGGCGGAGCATACTATCGCATCCAATTAGGCCCTTTCAGTACCAGAGAGCAAGCTCAAGAATTGCAACAACGTTTAGCAAGCCAGGGACAGCCTAATAGTATTATTTTGGTGGCATCACGCTAACAGGCGGGTAGTCACCTTATCGTCTCACAGACATGGAAAAATTCAGCGGCACCGGATACCCATAAAACAACACGCGTTGGGTGCCCCTCGGCTGGCCACCTGTTATACTGTGGCCGTTATTAACTTTCTACGGATATTGTTGTCCCGCTTATGAAACAGATGCTATCTACAAAAACATTTCGCCATACTCTGCTCAAAAGTCTAACTTTAGGTGCATTCATCGCGCTGGGTACGACTTCCGTCGTTAAAGCTGATGATGTAAATCTTACAACTATCATTCCAGCTGTTCCGCAAATTGATGCTGAAGCCTATATTCTGATGGACTATAACTCAGGTAAGGTTTTGGCAGAAATCAATGCGGATACCCGCAGAGACCCAGCTAGCCTAACTAAAATGATGACCAGTTATGTCATTGGTCAAAGCATTAAAGCGGGAAAAGTCAGCCTAAATGACAATGTCACCATCAGTGATAAAGCTTGGGCTACTGGAAATCCGGAGTTTAAAGGCTCTTCCCTGATGTTTTTACAGCCGGGCACTCAGGTTAAAGTATCTGACCTTAATCGCGGCATTATTATTCAATCAGGAAATGATGCTTGTGTAGCCATGGCTGAGCACGTCGCTGGCAGTCAGGATGCTTTCGTTAATATCATGAACAACTATGTGAAGGCCTTGGGATTGCAAAATACCCACTTTGGCACGGTACATGGTTTAGATGCTGCCGGTCAGTTTAGCTCAGCCCGAGACATGGCGATTATCGGTCAGGCACTGATTCGTGATGTACCCGAAGAGTACGCGATATATAAAGAGAAAGAGTATTACTTCAATAATATCAAACAGCCAAACCGCAATGGTTTACTGTGGGATACCAGCCTGAACGTTGACGGTATAAAAACTGGTCATACTTCAGCCGCAGGTTATAACCTGGTTGCTTCAGCAACCGAAGGCAATATGCGTTTAATCTCCGTTGTTATGGGTGGACGTACCTTTAAGGGGCGTGAAGCTGAAAGTAAAAAACTGCTGACTTGGGGCTTCCGCTTCTTTGAAACCGTTACCCCTCTACAGGTAGGCAAAGAGTTTGCTTCAGAACCCGTTTGGTTTGGTGATACCGACCGCGTTCAGTTAGGTGTAGATAAAAATGCCTCGCTGACCATTCCTCGCGGACGTCTTAACGATCTGAAAGCCAGCTATACCCTGACTAACGGCGAAATCAATGCCCCTCTGGCGAAAGGCCAGGCTGTCGGTACCATTAATTTCCAACTGGATGGCAAGACCATCGAACAGCGCCCATTAGTGGTATTAAACGAAGTACAGGAAGGTGGTTTCTTTGGTCGTATGGTTGACCATATCAAATTGCTGTTCCACCGCTGGTTTGGCTAGTCCCCTTGAAAAAAAAATTTCAGGCCCCATTTAATAAATAGCCTGATGCAATATAGCTCCCGTCACAGCGGGAGCTATAATTTTTATAGGCCACACTTTTTTTAAATTTTTGTTGGAGCAACCATGAAAACGAAACTGAATGAACTGCTCGAGTTCCCATGTCCTTTTACTTATAAAGTGATGGGCTTGGCACAACCTGAGCTAGTCGACCAAGTTGTTGAAGTGGTACAACGCCATGCGCCTGGTGACTATAACCCTCAGGTTAAACCCAGTAGCAAAGGAAACTACCACTCCGTCTCTATCACTATTACTGCAACTCATATTGAGCAAGTGGAAACGCTGTATGAAGAGCTGGGTGATATTGAGATTGTGCGTATGGTGCTGTAATTAGCCAACAAAAATACGTGATAAATCAAACGGACAGATTTCTTCTGTCCGTTTTTTATTAGTTTAACTCGCTAAGAACTAGATGATGCTGTAACCCTCTGAGACACATTTCCCTCTTATTCCGATTAATTTCTTTTTTCCTTTTCAAATATCTTTTCACACCAATTTCAACAGCCAGTGGCATAACTGAGTTGTCGACACTATTCTTGAAATAAGAAAACCATCAGCGTGTACTTCAGACTATTGATAGAGAGGATATATGATGGAAGTCCAACCTTATCTGTTTTTTGCCGGTAACTGTGAAGAAGCACTTCAGTTTTACCAGCGTAGTATTGGTGCCAGAATCACCATGATCATGCGCTACAGCGAATCTCCCGATGCGCTACTTACCCCGGTTCCCGACGAGTGGAAAGACAAAATTATGCATGCCAACGTCAGCGTGGGTCATTCACAATTCATGGCGTCTGATGGTCAGTGCGATCGCATTCACCCTGAATTCCACGGATTTAGTCTCTCCCTGAAAGCGGACAGTAAAACAGATGCTGAGCGGTTGTTTAAATCACTCTCATCAGGAGGAAAAATCAACTTATCGTTTCAGCGCACTTTCTGGTCCAGTGGGTTCGGTATGCTCACCGATAGATATGGCGTAGGTTGGATGATAATGAGTGAAATCGGCACCTAATCCCCATAAATTGACATCCATGCAAATTCCGACCGTAATAATAATGTGCTTAAATCTGCACCGAGTACGGTCGGTAAACCTTCTGTATCTAGCTACGGTGCTCGTTGGGCCGGCACCCGCGAAATTCAAACCGGCTTGTCAACAATCGAATCTCTTTGACCATTAAGTTCTCTCCTATTGCTTTAAAAGACTGAATCTTCCGATTTCATCTGGTGGTCTCCCGAAACGGTGAGTATAATGTTTTTACCATTTTTGCAACGTTATGATGACCTCCTTGCAACAAGACACCATTATATTACGTCAACTTGGGGTACAGCCTTATCTGCCCGTATCTCAGGCAATGCATAACTTTACTGACAGCAGAATCAGTACCACATCAGATGAGCTGTGGTTGGTACAGCATCCTCGAGTATTTACTCAGGGCCAAGCAGGTAAAGCAGAACATGTTTTGGCTGCCGGTGATATTCCGGTAATTCAGAGCGATCGCGGAGGACAAGTCACCTATCACGGGCCAGGCCAGCAAGTGATGTATATCATGATTGACCTGAAGCGAAAAAAGATGGGTGTCAGAGAGCTGGTTACTGCCCTTGAGCAGACGGTCATCAGAACCCTAGCCCATTTTGATATTCAGGCGGTCGCTCGCCCAGATGCTCCCGGTGTTTATGTAAATCATGATAAGATTTGTTCTCTGGGATTACGCATTCGTCGGGGTTGTTCTCTGCATGGATTAGCCTTGAATATCGATATGGACCTTGAGCCATTCACCCGCATTAATCCTTGCGGGTATGCGGGTATGCAAATGACACAGGTAACACAGTTAGCTGAATCAGTCCGCTTTGAACATGTTCATCCTGTTCTGATACAGGAATTTACACAATTACTCGGTTATCACCATCCCGAGCCAAGCTATTGGAATATTAACGACTATGAGTAAACCAATTCAGATGGAACGCGGCATCAAATATCGTGATGCCGATAAAATGGCACTCATTCCGGTGAAGTCAGTGGAAACTGAGCGTCAGGAGATGCTACGCAAACCTGAATGGATGAAAATTAAATTACCCACAGATTCGAGCCGTATTCAGGGAATCAAAGCTGCAATGCGGAAGAATGGATTGCATTCCGTCTGTGAAGAGGCTTCCTGTCCTAATCTGACAGAATGTTTTAATCACGGTACCGCAACCTTTATGATCCTCGGGGCCATCTGTACTCGCCGTTGTCCTTTCTGCGACGTAGCCCACGGTCGCCCAATGGCTCCAGACGTTAATGAGCCGCAAAAGCTGGCACAAACCATTCAGGATATGGCGCTACGTTATGTGGTTGTCACCTCTGTTGACCGTGATGACTTACGAGATGGTGGGGCACAGCACTTTGCTGATTGCATCAGTGCAATTCGTGATAAAAACCCAACCATTAAAATTGAAACGCTAGTACCTGATTTCCGCGGCCGAATGGATCGTGCTTTAGAGATACTCGCCGCGACGCCCCCAGATGTGTTTAACCATAATCTGGAGAATGTCCCTCGCCTTTACCGGCAAGTGCGCCCTGGCGCTGACTATAGCTGGTCACTAAAACTGCTGGAGCGCTTTAAACAAGCTCATCCTGATATTCCAACTAAATCTGGATTGATGGTAGGACTGGGAGAAACTAACCAGGAAATCATCGAAGTTATGCGTGATTTACGCGCTCATGGCGTCACCATGCTCACCTTAGGGCAATATCTGCAACCTAGTCGGCATCATCTTGCAGTTCAGCGTTATGTAAGCCCTGCTGAATTTGATGAGATGAAAGCCGAAGCCATGGCAATGGGTTTCACTCATGCGGCCTGTGGCCCTTTCGTTCGTTCTTCATACCATGCCGACCTGCAAGCAAAAGGTGAAGAAGTCAAATAACCTAACCGTTCTAACGCACAAAAAAAGCGTGCATTGCACGCTTTTTCATTTATTAAACCTAGAAAGCAGGACAATCAGATAATTACTTTTTGTTCTCTACCTGTGGAGCAGCTTCATTGGTTACATCTGTTGATGGAGTATCATTATCCATCGCTTTCTTAAAGCCTTTGATCGCTGCACCCAAATCACTCCCTAAAGTACGCAACTTGTTAGTACCAAATAACAAAACAATGAGCGCACCGACGATCAACAATTTAGTAATGCTTATACCAGCCATATAAACCTTCTTACTTTATCTACTGTCGATTTCTTCGACATAATTAACCCTACTTTCTTTGTACGATAAATATCAGGCGAGCACAATTTTGAAATGTAACAGATTAAAACAACCCGTACGTATCAACCTGCTAATATCTACTCAAAACCCGAAAACAGAACCGTCAGGATAACCACGCCCCACTGAACTAATACCAAAAGTCCTGCCCGGTGCAACAATTGGCGAGCACCCGACCAGCGAGAATCCAGACTGCGGTTATTCTCCCCTTTCTTTCCCCAGCACATATTGATCGCCGTATCAAAAACCTCAGTTTGCTCAGGAAAACGATAAAGAATATTGAACAAATGAGCATCCATCCACAGACGCCAGCAATAGTAGTGACAACCAAGCCCGAGTGCTAAGGAAATCGTTAACATCACCACTGAATAATCAGCGAAAAATAGCATAAGTAATGCAAACAACATGGCAAAAGCAGAAACTGCCGCAAAATAACGCCAGCTATTCAGCATAACGACCAACACTTTCCCAGCTATCGGATGCTCGGTTATCATTCAGTTACCTTCTCCGTAATTAAAACTAAGTAACGCTTAGCCCAGCGCTTCAGTACATTCCGATGGGACTCTCTAAAAATAATCCTTGGCCGAGCCTGACGAATCATCGCTTCAGCTTCCGCAATACTGGTCACTCTGTGCTGTTGGAGTAACCAGGCTGCCACCACAATCGCACTACGCGATAATCCCAATGCACAATGCACTAACACTTGCCCATGAGGGTACAATTCATTGAGCGCCTGTACGGAATGTTGCAGTTCTTCTTCGCTCGGTGCCAATAAATCAAGCTGTGGACAAGCAATATAGGCAACCGCAGGAATGCGAGTACTTTTTTGCCACTCTGAAGTCATATCCAATACGGCATTCACCGCTACCCTATGGCGAGGATAACTGCCTAACAGGATCCCCTCAGTAATCTGATTATTTCTATCATATTTGGCACTAAAATAACGAAATGAGCACCAGGCTCCAATTTGATAAGGCGCTAGCAGCAAACGCGCCGAAGGTGACATATTACCCGCCGCATTCTTTTGAAAAATAGCGCTTCCCAATCCACTATAGCCTAATGCCACCATCAGCAAAGCAACCGCTGGCCATAGCAGCAACCAAAAGCCACCACTCAACCAACACGCCAGAATCGTTAAAAACAGAGTTGCTGAATAGTAGTAAACCGCCAGCCTACGGGCAAAAGGATCTTGACTAGGTTGCCAGCGCCAACGGGAAGCAATCGGTAAGGTATAACTAATAATAACGCCGACAAATAGTCCGGTAATTACATCAATAAAATGATGCTGCCAAGTGGTCAAAACCGAGATACCAATTAAGGCAAACCAACCGTGTAATAGCCAGCGCCACTTAGAGGATATATGGGGATAAAAACGCAGCCAAAGTAACCAGAGCAGAATAATATGCAGCGATGGCGCCTGATTATAGGGGAGATCGAACATTTCTAGTTGCTGAAAAAACCAACCAAACATACCGTCACTTATTGGTCTGATAAAGCTAAATCTTAAAGGAAAAAGTAAAAAACCGACACAAGCCGCAACGGAGGCAATGGTCAATCGCAGGCCATGTACCATCAATTCACGACGAGAAGTACAGATAAACAGTGAAATACCGTACAACAGATCAATGCTCCAGTAAGGAACAATGGTCCAAGGCAAAAAAGGAATTAATGACTCCCAGCTAAATGCCAATACACCAACATCATCTCGTATTGCGGTAAATTGATTCACCTGACCATAGGTTAAAAAAAAGAAAGGCGCTAAAAATAACAACCAAATAGCGGCCCGTAGCCAAAGCTGCCGGCGAGAATCAGGATTTAATGGTAGTTTATTCATTCGACGCACTCCGTCGCTGAGTACAGACGGTCTTCTGGTCGTTCACCAAGGCAATATAAGCACTTTAGATTTTGCAACCGAAATACCCATTGATTCTAATTAATTAGATTAGTCAGAGGCCTTCAAACAAAGGCCTCTGAAAGACTATCTTATTTAACCCGCACCGCAATTGAAACGCTGAAAATTCCCCAGTCATCAATTAACTGAATTTTTTTCTCAAATCCAGCACGTTCTACCATACTGTCCATCTCGCCCTGTGTACGACAGCGCATCACCCAAGGCTTTCCACTTTGGTGGCTAGTCAGGGAACGCGCTATCATCTCAAGTTGTGGATGCCATGGTTGACCGGTATAGACCAACAGCCCACCTGCCGGGATAGTATCCGCCAACCCCATTAATGAAGCCTGAACATCTTTATTCTCAGGAAACAGCTCATATAATCCGGAAATAATTCCCAGCGTTGGGTTGGGCGTCAGTTCAGCAAGGCTTTGACGATCGAAAGCATTACCTACTACAAACTCAGCCTTCTCTGACAGGTGGCGTTCAGCAATCATCTTCTTGCCCTGTTCCACATTCAGTTCGCTGTAATCCCGCAGTAGGATGGACTCAATATCCTGCGCATCCCCTATCGCATCCAGCACATAACGGCCATGGCCAGCGGCGATATCAACAATACGTACCGGTAAATTACGCTGTTTAAGATCGTCAATAGCTTGGCGAATTAACGTTTCAATATTAATTTTACGTTGACGGATCCCTCGCCAACCAATGCTATTTAAATACTGGTTATCAATAAAACGCCCGAAACTGTTGCGGCCTTCCGGATGATTACGATAAACATAATCCAACGTACTGCCTGAATCAAAACCGGTTTCAAAACCGAGACGCACACCTTGTGATGCCTTACCCAAAGAAGCCATTGCTGCAGTCAGCCCGCGATAATAATAACGTTTGATCGAATAATGAGGCAGAGGAGCCATTAGCTCACGATATTTGTCAGCGTTGGCACTCCAACGATCCTCTTCACTGTAATCATGACGCTGTGGCTCCATGATGAATAACTTATCGATAAACGCCCGGATTTTATCAAATGCCAGATGGCGATCTTTTTCCCCCAACGTATCATGATAAAAACCGCTCAGAATATGCTTCTCTTTAACCGACGTATTCAATCGCTGATAAAACTGATGCTGAGGTTTATGGTGTACCACATAATCATCACCAGAGATCAGTAACTGGGTTGGAATCGTAATCGCGGCGGCATCCGCCACAATACGCTCTGAAGTACTATACAATTCCAACAGAATATTCACCGCAATAGCCCGGGTAATCAGAGGATCCTGATTAAAAGAGTCAACCCGCTCTTGGTCGTGCGTTAAATATTTTCCTTTCACATAGGAATTCACATAGAACAAGCCGCGGAATTTCTTCATCAGCCCCAGTCCCGCACGGGCAAATGGAACATAGAGTTTGACCTTAAACGCCGGAGAAGCCAGAATCAGCCCGCGAATTTTTGGTGCATAATCATGGGCCCAAGTCGCTGCGAGTACCGCACCAACGCTCTGAGCAATCACTATCACGTTTTCCATCGGCACACCGCTGTCCGCGGAAACGTAGCGAACAAACTCATCCACATCCCGTACCGAAGTACCGATGCTTGGACTATAGCCCCGTTCTCCCGATGTTTTACCATGCCCTCGAGCATCCCATGCATACATCGGGACATTTGGCATATTCAGTTCATCTACAATATGCTGCAAACGACCTGAGTGTTCATGCCCTCGGTGGAAAAGCACAATCACTTTATCGGCGGTTCCTTCATGCTGAGGCCAACAACGATAGAATAATTCCGTTCCATCCGTGGTTTTAAACCCATTCTCTGTTGCAGTACGAGGTTGCGCTAAACTCATGACTCTCTCCCTTGTGCATTATTTTGCAGCACTTCAAATCGTTGCTTTAAATCCGATATAAAGACCGCTTTATCAGCGTGACAATAAACCGGTTCATCAACATAAACGTCAATAAAGAACGGCACAGGTATCCATTGCCCTTTTCCCATTGCCCGCCCCAGTCCATGCATAAATACTGGCGTTACCGGCACTTCTGGAAATTTCTGACACAAATACCAAAGCCCAGACTTAAATTCAGATAAACGTTCAGGCTCCCCACGCGTACCTTCGGGAAACAGAATTAATATTTTGCCTTCCTGTAGAGCCTGAATGCATCCAGCCAGAGGATTGCTCTGTTTTGGATCGCCACCCCGCACAACAGGAATAATGCCAACCACCCGGGTAGCAAACCAGGCTATCCATCCATTTTTTAGGAAGTAATCTGCCGCAGCCGCAGGATGTACCAAATGTACCTTTGATAGTGGAAACAGCGTTAACAACGTCAGCAAATCGAGATGGCTATTATGGTTAGCAATGATAATTCCCGGCCCTTTTATTGGCAGACGCTTACGATTAGCTACAGAAACCCCTAACCATGCCAGCACCACTGGATAAGCAATTAACACCACAAAAAGTAAACGCAATAGTCGATTCATTCTGACCTCCATCGCGAATTAGTAGTGCAAATAATATAAAACGTGAAAAAACAGCGGCGCGGTATAAATCAGCGAATCCAGACGATCCAGAATACCGCCGTGCCCCGGCAATAATTTACCCGAATCTTTTACGCCAATATCACGCTTAACGGCCGACATCACGACATCACCAATAAAGCCGGTAACTCCAATTAATAACCCAATCAATACCGATTCCCAACCGCTCAATGGCGTTAATACCCCACCCAGTAACCAAGCTAGGAACATGGTAGTCATCACTCCGCCCACTAAGCCTTCGAGCGTTTTATTCGGGCTGACTTTTGGGATCACTTTGATGCGTCCAAATGATTTTCCCCATAAATACTGAGCAATATCATTGCACTCTGTCAAAACGACCAAGAAAATCACCAGTAAAGGCCCGGTTTCAGGCTTACCCGGTAGCACCGTTAAATAGGCGACGTGGCTAATAGCAAATACCGTCGTCATTACCCCCCAATGCAGCATTGAAGCCGAATGGAGGAAGTCTTTATTATTACCAATAAGCACCATGCGCATTGGGAGGAATAGGAAGACATAGACCGGAATAAACACCAAGAACATGCTGTACCATTCAATACCAATCCAGTAATACTGTATCGGTATGGCAATATAGGCCCACAACAAAGGCATATGATCGGTACGTCGTGTTGGTATCAGCGTCAGATATTCTTTTAATGCTAGAAAACTAATAATGGCAAAAATAGTCAGTGAAATGGCTCGAGGGGTCGTAATCGCCAGAGCAAAAACAATGACAATCCACCACCACGTGTTGATTCTCTGTCGCAACTCTGTCCAGTCACGCTCAGGTGAACATAGGGACATCACACGAATGGTAATACTGGCGACAATCAGCAGACCAAACATGATGACTAACGCACGAATCAATATTGGGCTCATACTATGGCTCCCGGCTGTGAGTTAACCACGGCCAATGCTCTGCGACAGCGATTCAGGCAGGTCCAGACCAATAAAACAGATACCAAAGAAAAAAGTATCCAACTCCATTCCATACAGACTGGCCAAATAAAGATAGCCAGAGCATAAGCGCCAAAAATCAAAGCTCTGTCGCTTTTTCCCATGGGGCCGTCATATCGCCGAGATGCACCAATGGTTTGGGCCAATACACCACAAAACTCGGTCAAGGTAGACAGTAATACCGCGAGTAAAACCAGCCACGGGGTTGCACCAGGTAACAGCGCAAAAGGCAAATAAAGTGCGGCATCCGATATCACATCCCCGGTTTC
The DNA here is from genome assembly GCF_003096015.2 of Limnobaculum parvum. Taxonomy (NCBI): domain Bacteria; kingdom Pseudomonadati; phylum Pseudomonadota; class Gammaproteobacteria; order Enterobacterales; family Budviciaceae; genus Limnobaculum; species Limnobaculum parvum. Next base: position 2,269,135 of record NZ_CP029185.2, read on the forward strand.
ATTTAGCAATGCACCCAGATTTGATTTTTGGTTATATTCCCGAGCCAGTAGACCATCAATGGCATTGAGCGCCATACGAATAAACAGGAATACGGGCAAAATCAGAAATAAAGTAGGTCGAGGAAAAAAGAAGAGCAGCACCCCGATAGCAACCGATGCTATCAGTGCGGCTAATGTAACTTGATTAGCCGTTACACCAGCACGAAAAAGACGTTTTAACAGAGGTCTCAATAAGGCCTGAAACCGTGGCTTAAGATCGTATAGAGTCATAAATCCCTGTGACAGCTAAAAACACCTTATTATGTAGAACACACGCTACAACACCCCTCAATGCTAATCAATCAAAAACTATTCTGATCTCATGTTGTAGCATGCGTTAAGTGGTAACATCTTTCTGCATTAAATCCGTTATGCGCATCATAAATCACTTCACACTCACTTCATTAACGCCCGTTATGCTGACATCATTATTTTACAAACCGCCTTTAGCCATATGACCAGAACCAGACTAGCCATCCTACTAACTACCTTAGCGATTATGACGGTAGCATCATTATTTATCTTTCTACCGAAAAGCTACGGCTATCAGCCACAGATAGGAGATATCATATTTCACACCTCGCGATCGTCCCAAAGTCAGGCTATCCAACTGGCAACCCATTCTCCTTACAGCCATATGGGCATCATTCTGTTTAGAAATAACAAACCTTATGTTTATGAAGCATCTAAACGCGTGCAATACACATCACTCGATGAATGGATTGAACGAGGCGTCAACGGTAAGTATGTGATTAAAAGGATCACCCGTCCCCTAACAACCGACCAACAGCATCTGATACAAAAAACAGCACAGACTTATATCAATGCACCCTATGACCTTAGTTTTTCTTGGTCAGATGAAAAACAATATTGTTCTGAACTGGTATGGAAAATCTATTTCAATGCGCTTGGCATAAAGATTGGTAATCTACAAAAATTACAGGAGTTTGACCTCACATCATCCGCAGTAAAAAAGAAACTGGCAGAACGATACGGTTCATCAATTCCAATGGGTGAAACCGTAATATCCCCCGATGCAATATTTGATTCACCACTTTTGATGACGGTTGGAAAGAAATAAGCCGCAAATTAAAAATAATAGATATTGCTATTTATTATTAAGCGGTCTATGATTTCGCCGCTTTTTATTCAACCCACAATTCACTAGCAAAGGAGGTATATCATGCAACAAATTCAATTAAATATCCTTTGCAGGCGTATCCAGGACTAACCCTACCCGTTCCCCCTGGCTTCGGCCTGCCAATTCGATTTTATCTTTTCTCCAATATATGGATTGGTATATGGGCAATTTTATTCGTCCTTTATCTGAACGCGTCTCTTATATCGCGTCGGATGACACGTGGATCGAAAGTAACGCGATCCAACAATTAAGCACAACCGCCTCACTGCCGGATATGGTTCAGGTAGTGGGTATGCCTGACCTGCATCCCGGCAGAGGTTATCCTGTTGGCGCGGCATTTTTTTCAGTAAACCGCTTTTACCCGGCTTTAGTCGGTAATGATATTGGCTGCGGTATGGGCCTATGGCAAACCGCCATACCGGTCAAACGCCCTAATCTGGATAAGTTAGAAAAAAGAATCTCTCAGATGGGGGATTTTGCTCACTCGGAATGGTTACAGCAGCATCTCTCTGATGAAATGATGGAATCTCCTTTTTCTGATGCGCTGGGCTCCGTTGGGGGTGGAAATCACTTTGCGGAATTACAGCAAATTGATCAGATTTATCATTCAGATTCCCTCAATCATCTGGGACTCAATCCACAACACCTTCAACTGCTAGTTCATAGTGGCTCGCGGGGATTAGGCCAAGCAATTTTACGTCGTCATATTGAACACGCTAACCACAGTGGTCTAACAGCGGGTACCCCTGAGGCAGAGGAATACCTAAGCGAACATCAGCAGGCATTAAACTTTGCCGAACTAAATCGCCGCCTTATCGCCCATCGACTGCTGGAACAAATAAAGACAACGGGAGAATGCCTGTTAGATATTAGCCATAATCTGGTTGAAGCTACGCAAATCAATGGTACTGATGGTTGGCTACACCGCAAAGGTGCCAGCCCTGCCAATCGAGGTCCTGTCATTATACCGGGTTCACGAGGCGACTATAGCTATCTGGTGATGCCAACCACATCGGATATCAGTCTTCATTCTCTAGCCCATGGTGCTGGCAGAAAATGGATGCGAACAGAGTGTAAGGGCCGTTTGTCTGAGCGTTTCTCTCCAGTTCAACTAAGCCGTACTGAATTGGGAAGCCGGGTTATCTGTCAGGATCGTCAACTGATTTATGAAGAGGCACCACAGGCTTATAAATCTATTGATACCGTAATTGACAGCATGGTTGGCTCAGGATTAATCCTAATTCTGGCGCGGCTAAAACCGGTTTTAACCTATAAAACCAGTGGAGGGAAAAACGAATGATACTCTTGCAGATCTCCTCGGCTCAAGGGCCTGACGAATGCTGTCTGGCCGTTGGCAAAGCGCTAAAGCAACTGATAAAAGAAGCTAATGCGATTAGTGTACAGGTTGAATGCCTAGAAATTGAACCCGCCAGACAGCCTGATGGGCTCCGCTCAGTGCTGGTGTCCCTCAGCGGCACGGCTGCCACACAGTTAGCTGATAATTGGTGTGGTTCGGTATTATGGATATGTAATAGCCCCTACCGACCTAACCACAATCGAAAGAATTGGTTTATTGGCATTGCCCGATTTGAGCAAAACAATCCAGAATTAGAAAGCGAAATTCAATTTGAATCATTACGCTCTTCAGGACCTGGCGGACAACACGTTAATAAAACCGACTCAGCAATCAGAGCAACACATATAGCTACAGGTATCAGTGTCAAAGTTCAGTCGGAAAGAAGTCAACATGCCAATAAACGTCTGGCGATATTATTGATCGCACACCGTCTGGAGCAGTTGCGTCAACAGGCCGGAGCTGAGCTAAAAGCAGAACGCCGTATGTTCCATCATCAGATAGAACGGGGTAATCCCCTGCGCGTATTTAAAGGAGTGAATTTCAAATCGGTATAATTCAAATATAAAACCGATAAAATTTAATAAGTTAAAATAGAATTATTAATAGGCTAATTTGTATAATACCATGCCGCGGTTATATAACTACGGCATGATATTCATTAGATTAACAACCTAATTGAGACAGAGTAGGTTTGAATGCATCCATAGCAGATTTACAGCTGTTTTTCAGAGCTTCTTTATCACTCATTTTTTTCCATGATTCAGTTGCAGAATCCATCTGAGTTTTAAACTGATCGGCCATAGCCTTGTTGTCTTTACCCAGTTTGTTTACACAAGTAGTAATGGTAGTAACATACTCATTACACTCAGCTGGTAAACCATTATCCGCAGCCTTAGCAGGCTCTTTTTCACCACAACCACTTAAAGCCAGTAAAGAAAAAGCAACAACAGAAGAAAGAAGAACGCGGGAAGGTTTCATTGATTCGTTTCCTTGAAATTTAATTATAAAAATAACAACAACTTGGAACAACATCTGAACTGTTCGCTGCAAATTGTACCATCAAAAAATATCTATGAGTAGTTTTAACCGTGAGACCAAAATAAAACGCAACACAATGATACTCTATTCTCACCTTCTAAATATAATTTAGGAAAGAAAACCTTCATTCATATTTAAAATGTAAAAACTAATCACTAGCCATATAACATTTAAATAATTTTATCTCGTATTTTGACATGATTTCGAAACATATGGATTGTCATTACCCTGCACCTTCAATATGCGTTGATTTCGCTCACACTCCCATTCAGTGACGGGATAAAACATATTCCAAACACTAAATAATTCGGTTTGTTGTTTTGATAAGCGAAAGTGATAGCGATCGCGCATATAAAAGTAGGTACGAGCAACCATGCCCCGTGCTCTTTCTGGGGGTTCCACGATTTTGTTCTTAAAATCAACTTTCATTTGGCATTGTCCATACTGAGTGGCAGAACCATTCCACTGACCAAACTGAAAATTAGAGCGATCGTAATTAATTTCGCCAATGGCTGGCTGTAAATTATGCAGATCGGTTTCCATGACGTTATATACTGGATCTTGCGTACAATTTTTTCTACCGCCGTTTTGCCAGCATTGCCGCTGGTGACCGAACTGCCAAGCCGGTACCACATGTTCCCACTCTATGCGTCTGGCCCGTTCAACATTTTTTCTAATTTGGTATCCACATCCTTCCAAATCGGGCACACCTTTACGACCAAACCACTGAATTGAGCAGCCACAATAAAAGCTCTGACTCACATCACGGTGAATTTCTATCGCCAGCTGCTTTGCTTTACTAAAACTAATGGGAGCGGCTGCTTCTGGATTTGCTGCCAGCCCATAAAATGGAAAAAAAAGCAGACTAATGGTACTAACCCACCATCTATACCCGGTCATATTATTTTGTATCGGAATCGTTAAAAACAGACCCGCAGGTTAACGGATACTCAGTAAGGAGACAAACAAAAATAATGACCTTTAGGAAAGATCAAAGGAAGTATAGTCATTTTAATCACTATAATATATCAATTAACCAATAATTAACTTCAATAACAAAAAATTCATAATTAAATAAAACAAAAACACACAATAAATATATTTAAAATATTCTATGAAGTTAATAAAGATAACTAAAACATAAGGCAAAACACAAAATGAAACAGTTATCTTAATTTAGTGTACTAAAGAACACCTATTTTAATAGAGTAAATATGGTATAAATTATTTAAGAAATTATTATCTAAACCTATTAAGGGGCGATTATGTGTCCTGACTTTAAATTTCAATGCTCAAGGTGTGGTAACACATCATTTAGGTCTGACCAACACGTAGAATCCTTTGACGATATTTATGGCTCAATATGTTCTGAGTGCTATAAACCCGTAGGAATTCATGATATTACTGAACATAAAATTAGGCGCATTCAACTAATTATAGAAAGGAAATTAATTCCAATTATTCCAATGCCTTAATCATGATGATTATCAAACAGCACCATCAATTTTATACAGGCATGATATCAAATGACCTATTACTCATTGGTTTATTATATTATTAAAAGATAGTTACCTAATTATTTTTACTTTATAAATAGATAAGTATAAAAATCCATCATGTGATTTCACCATTGTTATGAGATTATTTATCAATCTCATAACAATGTGTTTGTAAAAAATAACCGGTGATCACCGCACTCACTAGTCACCAATACAGATAGATTAATTACAGTCGACCAACTCACCCGTTACTTCCAATACACAGAAATTACGCTTGTTTTTGATATGGTAACATCCACTATCATCACACCAACGCTCACTGGCATAAGTCGACTCATTAACCTGATAACGGTCAGATAAGCGCTCCCTGCCAAAAGAGTTCATCCGGCGATCGGACCCAGAAATAACGGAGTTCGGTCTCATGGACTGGGAACGGATAACATAGTCATTACCATCACAATCACTAAGAGATGCAATTCGGTTACCGGAAGAATCAGGATATTTATCAATACAAACCTGATAACTGTCAGCCTGAGCCATTGGAAAATTGAAAGTCACAGCAAAAGCGATAATAGCTAACATTACCTGCAACGTATATTTCATGGCCATAATTCCCTTTCTTTTACTGATTTCTATTATCAGAGATAATCAATTTATGAATAAATTTCCGCTATCCAACATGTTAACCTTTGATACTAGGTTATCTTTCCTATCTCAATCTGACTTTCAATTTATTAACAAAAAACACGTCAATCCTGATAATTAAATGAGAACTGAATTTAAACATTGATACATCGTTGAGTTACAATCAATGAGAAACATTATCAATTCTATACAGACAAAATGAAGAATGTTAATATTTTGATCCGTTATCTTGCTTATTGCTCATGAGGCTACAGCTATGTTCCTTCGTTTACTCCGTTTATGCACCCCCTTGATAATTATATTGTTCGGCTTAACTTCACACTCAGCATTGGCTCATGCCCATCTAAAGCAGCAGACGCCGGTAGCAGAAAGTACCCTAACGGCCTCACCAAAAGAAATTTCATTAAAATATTCAGAAGGTATCGAAGTAAAATTTAGTAAAATAGAATTACTCAATCCAAACAATAAAATAATACTTATTGACGACTTGCTTCTGGATCCCTCCGATAATACTCGGCTGATCGCCCCGCTAAAAGCCCCATTGTCAGCAGGGCGGTATACCGTTAACTGGCATGTAGTCTCTGTTGATGGCCATAAAACCAAAGGCAACTTTCAGTTTATAGTAAAACCTGATTAATGAGTCTAGATACTTTCTATATCTTATTCAGATTATTGCATTTTTCCGCAGTGATATTGCTGTTTGGTATCACTGTCTTTGTTAGTTGTCTGAGCCACGGGAAATTGCGTTTATCACTTCCGTACGATCTGCGCAGGTTATTAACTTATAGCCTGTTGATAGCACTGTTAACCTCGATAGGACTACTCGCTATACAAAGTGGCTTAATGGGGGATGGTTGGTCAGATACGATTAAAGGAAGCGTCATCGCCGATGTTCTCTCAACCACTTTCGGTCAGGCATGGTGCTGGCAGATTATATTTACATTAACTGCAACCGTCGGTTTATTCCTTCCTGTGTACTGGCGTTTCAAGCTGATTACCCTGTTGGCCTTTTTATTATTAATCTCACTGGGATTTGTAGGTCATGTTACCCTGTATAGCGGTACTATCGGTTGGTTACACCGTGCAAATCATGCTCTGCACTTAATCAGTGGTGGATACTGGTTAGGCACTCTCATTCCTTTATTAGTTTGCCTGCGCTATGTGTCTGTTGAGTCGTACTATTTTGATGTGGTACGTACATTAATTCGATTTTCTCTCGTAGGCCACTTGGCCGTCTTACTGGTGGTTTTAACCGGTACCATCAACGGCGCACTTATTTTGCAACGTTGGCCTATTTACTGGTCATCTGCTTATCTGCAACTGCTCGGAATCAAAGTTATCCTGGTAATGATAATGATTATAATTGCCTTGTATAACCGCTATGAGCTTGTACCCAAAATGAATCAGCAAGGCGGCAAAGCTATGCGATGCTTTGCATTCTGTACCGGACTAGAGATCGTGCTGGGTATGGCTGTACTCTCGTTAGTCAGCCTGTTTGCTACCCTTTCACCAACCTGAAACCTTCTGCATCCAAATTTGGCAGTTCTGCCGCTATATAGAAATCAGAAAGATTGATGAAAACCATAGTGATAAATAACATAAGCGACAGACAGAGAAAAACTGATTACGACCAGTGATAAAAAGATCGGAAAAAATTGGACTTTATTGCCAATCAGTCGGGAAAAAAAACAAATCAACAATGCCAATACGGCAGGAAAAATAATAAAGATTAAGAGAGGTAAACCGGCCATCGGAAACACCTGTAATAAAAGAACAACCTTAAGCTGCCCTTCTATTATAGAGTAAAATGAATAAGTTGTTGTTCTGGTGTCCAATCCATATTGGTTATCTCCAACCGTTGGCCTGAGCATTAAGGGAGAAACAATGAATATTCCAGCAATAATCAAATAGCCTAAACACCACCACCTACTCTGACCACTACCATGCAAACGCCATACTGTATATGACAAAGTCATTACTCATTAGCCCGTGGAAAAACGACTTTAATCAACTTGACGGAAGGTAAGATTAATACGGCAATCACCCGTGTCTGTGTGATACCCTGCTTTTACTGGCAAAATACCATGATAGGCCAAACGCGAAGCCCCTCCCCATACCACGACATCCCCTTGAGTCAGTAAGCATTTTTGTACTTTATCACTGCGAGAAAGTCCGCCAAATTGAAATACCGCAGGTAAACCAAATGACATTGAAACAATAGGATAACTAAAGTTTTTTTCATCCTTATCCTGATGTAACGACATCTTCGCGCCGATGGCATAACGGTTAATCAGGCAGACATTCGGTTGGAAATCAGAAAAACCACCTTGTTCCGCTGCTTCTACTGCCAGTTGATAGAGCAATGGCGCTACCGGTGGCCATGATTTACCCGTGAGTGGATCTTCGGCACTGTAACGATATCCCTGACGATCCGTTACCCAACCATAATCGCCACAGTTAGTCATGGCGACTGACATACCATAACCTCCGGGCGTAATCATATGGCGAAATGGTGAACATTCAACAACGGTGGATACCTGAGCTAATATCGCTTTTGCCTGCGGAAGAACAAAATGACGTAAAATCATCGCATCTGGCGCAAGCTCTTCCCGTACCACATCGGGTGGTTCAAGATGTTCAAACAAGTCAAATGTCATCACTATTGTTACTCAAAATAAGCCTACTCCGACGGTAGTTTATAATACCGCCGGACTGCCGACCATCATCAACGCCCTCTTTCATACCGCTAAAGGCTTCTTTCCCCGCAGCAATCACCCCAGAAACAGTCGTCTTGATACCGCCCTTCACAACTGAACTTTCTTCAGCCAGAACCGGCAAACTTATAAACAGAACTCATGCAAGTACGAGTTTTTTCATAAAACATCCATTGAGAATGATCATTCTTGTTCAAACGCTATAACTTTAGCATGCTGAAAAAGAATCTTTACTCGATCCCTGCGGCAAGAACCGCAGCGCAGAGAAATTCTCGGCAACCTTGTTGGGAATGATTTTTAATACTACTTTCTAGTCGGATAAGTTATCCAGCCCAACAATAAGAAAACGGATAGTTTGACCACGCGCGGAAAAGAAAAAGCCCTGATGGCGATCAGGGCGAAGCGAGCAATTTAACAGTATATCTAATCAAGTCATTCGGTGAGGATGCACTCAATCGATATATAATTTAATGCATAACGATTAACCACGTCAATAACAACTTCGAGGGGTCACCTTGGCTATAGCCACATTGACCGTGATCCCCAGACGGAAAAATCTGTATCAACTATTATGATTAGCGCGATAAAGTTCCCACGTATCAAGTTGTATGCCATCTTTAAAAGAACAGACTGAATAACTGCCCTTTGCATTTTGCCTTGGCTGAACTTTACCACCAACGCTAGTGCAATAAATATCTGCGGGGTTTCCCTTCCCACCAATGACAGAAGCATCCTGTGTTTTTGAACCAGAAGAACACCCTTGAATCAGTGCAACGACAAATAGCCCTGATACAATACACGCTACGTTTATCATTTTTCTCATCAACAGACCCCTATTCACTGATATTTATCAAGCTAACAAAATGCCAACTCAACCTGGCAGGACTGTAATAACTATAAATCACATAAGCGATTGCTGCTGGTTTATTATCAGCTTATATGAAATCGGGGGGACTATGGGGAAAGTGACAAATTTTAAACATAAAAAAACCCAGGTAATTATCCCAGGTTTTTATTAATAACTCATTATGCGTTAACCCATCAGGCTAATCTACATAATGAACTATTAGAAATGCTGATTAGCAAGCAACAACGTTAACCGCTGATGGGCCTTTAGCACCATTCTCGATAGAGAAAGATACTTCTTGACCTTCTTCTAAAGTTTTGAAGTTTGTACCCTGAATAGCTGAATAATGTACGAATACATCTTTGCTACCATCTTTAGGAGAGATAAAACCAAAACCTTTATCGCTGTTAAACCATTTTACTAAACCAGTCATTGTATTAGACATTGTGTATTCCTCTAACTCTTATTAAATTACCATAAATTATTTGATGGTCTGCTTGTCAGTTTTACTTATGGGAACTAATTAGAAGGAATTCTTGAAGAAGTGATATCAAAGATAACGCTAAATGGCGAACTGCTTTAAATTACTATACATAAATAGGTCTGTACTACAAACCGGTAATCATTAAGCCACACTTAGTTGGATAACACAATCGTTTCTTCCATTTATTTTCACTACGATGGTATTTATCATTGCAGAGGCCGCATTGATAAATGAGCAACTCCTTAATTACCTGATGCAAATCAGATGAAAAAATAAATAACACATTGAAATTAAAATAAAAAAATAGCTTATTCGCTTTTAAAATTTTTCCAACCGTCAGTAAACGTAATTTGCTTTAGCCTGTTTATATCTATCACAGAATTAAGAAGTGCTTAATAAAAAGAATTTATTATCACTATTATTAATTTGGTGATTGAACTGGCATATGCCATTGTGTTCGAAGCAAGTGGTCATCACATCACTGCTACTATTACAATAATCAAAAATTAGATACCTCGATGATTATCCCTGTCTACTAACAGGGATATTTTTTATCTAATGAAGAGCAAAAACATAACATTCAGCATCACCTCCCGCTTATAACACCGGCTGACAGCAAGTCATTCCAAGATAAAAGCATCAAAGATATTGCTACGCGTCATAGTCACCGATTAGCCAGCGCTAAAGGGCTGGTTCTTGATGAGTGATTAGTATTTTTTAACGTTTGCTAATGCAGGTATTGCTAACGAGTTAAATAGCTCGCCAACAATATGATATCCCTACCAAAACAAACACAAAAAATGACTTTGATTTTTATTTTTCATTTAAATCATTAAGTAATACATTTACACTGTAGCCATTCAGCGCTAATCAAAAAGCTAAAGCACCCTATAAACGTTGTTACTAAATTGAGGAAAACAGATGAAGAAAATTATGTCAGTGATATTGATACTATTGCTCACGGGCTGTTCTTCATATCAGGGAACAGGTGTCAGCAGTTCAGGGGGAGTTCTGGCGCAAGTATTGGTGTTGGTACCGGAATTAGCTTTTAGAATAGGAAATGCTCTAGCAACTCGCTAACCCTTTTATTGATCTAATCTAGGTAACATTTAATTTCACGCCAGCAATATCGCTGGCGTGAAGGTTACAAGAACGGTGACCTGAGTGACTTATTTCAGCGTCCAGGCATCTCCCCATGCTAAACCAATTCCTGGTTCATAATAGGCTGGAGCAACATTACACCACGCTCCATTCGGGAATGGACGGCACTGGTAAGTTTTCCCACGGTTAGTCGCTATATCACCTGGTTTCCAAGTTTTTGCTGCTGTCCAAGCAGGATATTGTCCAGTATCACCTGATGGTTCAGGTTCTGGAGTCGGTTCTGGTTTAGCCACTGGCATCACCGTTAACGTATATTCTGCCACGCTACTCAGTTTTCCATCAGAAACAGTCAGCGTGAAGTGATACTGTTTACCTTCTGTCAATTCTGGCGCAGTAAATGACAGGCTATGTTTATCTTCACCAGAAACAGTCTGCCCATCCGGTATAACCCAGCTATAAACCAGTTTATCACCATCAGGATCGCTGGAATTCGCACCATTCAATACCACATGGACACCGCTGGTTACCGGCCCGGTTGGTCCGCTCAACACAGCTACAGGTGCTGAGTTCGGCGTTGGTACTGGTTCTGGTTCCGGAGTTGGTGTTGGTTCCGGAGTTGGTGTTGGTTCTGGCGTTGGGGTTGGTTCTGGCGTTGGGGTTGGTTCCGGCGTTGGAGTCGGTGTTGGCTCATCGCCACCAACAACATTGACATTAAAGAAATGTTCAACGCATTTTCTGTAGTCACCTGCTTTAAAAGCAGTAAACGGAGTCTGATAACCAACTAACTGACAGGCATAAGTGCTACCATCAGGCGTATTTGGACTCCATCCCCAATCTTGTTCCCAATAGATTGGTAAAGCCCCAGCGCCACCCGCATCAAACTGCTTCATATTTTTACAGCCAAGAACTTCTGATGCCGGAACAGGAACTTTCAGATATTTGGTCTGTTCCTGATAATAAGCAATACGGTTCAGTGACTGAGCGATTTCTGTTGGGCCACCACATTCCACCCCACCATTGATAATCTGAATAGTTACACCAAACCCTGGAACGAGACCACTCTCTTTATCATGAGCATTTGGCTGCCAAGTACCATCAATAACATGCAGCATACTCGGTTTAGGCGGTTGAGGATAAACGTAGAAGAATACTGCACTCGCTAAGTTCAGCCAGGTATCAGCCACCAGTTCAGGTTTATCTAACAACGTGCGCACATCACCAAACATGGCTTCAGAGAAAGGGCCATAGTTGTAGTTATAAGATAGTTGTTTAGCGCCACGACCAAAGTAGCTCAGGAACTGACCATTCTTATCTTTACCACAAGGCCAAGTTTGTCCTTGCCAAACATCTGGATTACATTCACCGTTATAGCCACCGGGATCGCCTTCTTTCCAGCCCATTTCACGTAGCCAAACGAGCCCCTGACGCCATTCGGCTTCCGGTCTCCAACTCTCATGACCACCAGTTTCCTGACCAAAGTGGGCGAACATGGTCGCCAGCCCTTTACGGCAAATGGCATCAGAATCACGACCATCGGTGTACGTTCCGCACACGGCTGGGAACTTACCAATAGCTTTCAGAAAGTTTTCATAGGTATATTCTGGCGCACGCATAGGAAACAGATAAGCCCAGTCATCTGGAGAAATAATCTTCTCTACACGCTTTACGTTTTCCGGATTCGAAGAGCGCCCCGCAGCAATTTGCTCTACAACGTCATTACTGGCGGTACGTATAGACTCCCGCACTTTCTGCATTAATGGATCGCTGGTTAGCTCTTTTTCCTTTTTGTCCAGGTCACTGGCATTGATGGTATATGGCGTTGCAGTACTGGTGACCTGAAGTACCGCATGAGCAGAGAACGTGCTGAATACTATTGCAGCAGCAAGTCCTCCTACAATTTTTATTTTTTTAAAATGCATAGTGTTACCCCTTACCTTAATAAATAAATATGACAGGCACTTCATCACCCAATATCAAGCAACACTATTAATTTAGTCTATTTAAGTAAAAATTATTTTTTAACAAATGAGATATCATTATCTAAAGCCACAAAAATTCACATACTGACCTTATAACAAAAAAAACAGAGCGTATTAAAATCACAAAAAAATCATGATGATATTAACAAAAATTATCATTTTAAAAAAATTAAGGTAAAAATATTTTACACAATAATTTTTAAAATTTTTCATTTTAATGATAATTCACTTTTACTGACCCCTAACAGTCAACAACCCAAAAACGAATAAATAAATTTAAATAAAATAAAAATCAATAAGTTATAATTTATTTTGATTATAAAAATAAATTATAATTCTTATGGCAATTTAAAAAATTAGTTTTTTTAACACTGAACTGATTACTACCCTTGCTATAAAATAACCTGATAAAAATCCCTAAAAAAATACGAAACAAAATAAACAACACATTAAAGCCCGAATAAAACTAACAATAAATATCTCATTCAATGATATGACACCTACACCAACATCAAGCATTAATGAAAAAGTGCCTTAAACTCCATTAATGATGAATTACTTCACCTTGCCATACTAAAAACATTATTCTTTTATATTAAATTCAGCTTTAAAGCAGTTAATTAGCTTAACCCCCTACCCCAGATTTTTATATACCTACCATTTGCAATACAATGAAAACCATAGAAATTGGTTAAGTTATATTCAGCATGATGATGAAAACAGCATTCCACCCGAATTAACGCGTAAAAGCCATTGACTGAGTTCACAAGAGCCGTATAATTCGACCCCACTGAGACATCTGGAGATGTTTTAGGTATAGTCAATTCTTCTACGCTCCCATAGCTCAGCTGGATAGAGCAACGGCCTTCTAAGCCGTAGGTCGCAGGTTCGAATCCTGCTGGGGGCGCCACTTCAAGTTATTTCAAGCGGTTCTTGTTGAATCATCCTCTACAGTTGGTTTTATGCTTTGAACCAATGAAATCAATTCGCTGTCAGACTCCGTCCTGTATAACAATAAAAAATTAGTGTCGTACATCATTCGCGCCAGCTATGTATATCTTTATGGTGGGTACTGGTGACAAGTGGCTGAATTAACATCGCCCCCGCCAAAGCGGGAGCGACCATAATTACAGGCTAATCGTCAATGTGGCGGCCTCAGGTAAGATAATGCATCCTTGCTTATGGTCCTTCAGGCTTCCTCCAACAACGTTAATCGGCTGTTGAATATTACGCAGGCACAGGCTCCAGTTACGGGCATGACCTTCATGGCTCACATACAGTTGATTACCTTCACGACGAACCGTTAACGTAAACTGAATATCTCCGGTAGCTGAAGGCACCATTGCCTGAGCCGATGCTCCATCTTCCAGAGCAAACAGATGGAAACAGCTTCCATCGGTATAATCATAATCAGGACGTTGATCATTATTACCCAACGCGATTAAGCTATTCGCACGTACATACAGCGGAAGACTAAGGAAATCGTGACGCTCACGATGCCAACCCCCGTCAATTTCCCGATTATTGTACAAATGCGTCCAGCGGCCTGGCGGTAGGTAAAACTGCACATCGCCATGTTCGCTGAATACTGGGGCAACCATCAGCGCATCTCCCAGCATATACTGACGATCAAGATAGTCACATCCAGGATCTTCAGGGAACTCCAACATCATCGCTCGCATAACCGGCGTCCCCTGATGCGTAGCTTGCACAGAAGCGGCATACAAATATGGCATCAGTTGACATTTCCAACCGGTAAAGAAACGAACCACATCACAGGCTTCATCGTCATATGCCCATGGCACTCGGTAAGATTTACTGCCGTGTAGGCGGCTATGGCTCGATAGAAGACCAAATGCACACCAGCGCTTATAAATATGAGCCGGAGCCGTATTTTCGAATCCACCGATGTCATGGCTCCAGAAGCCAAAACCGGACAATCCTAATGACAATCCACCTCGTAGGCTTTCAGCCATAGATTCATAAGTAGCGTAGCAATCGCCCCCCCAGTGAACAGGAAATTGTTGGGCGCCAACCGAAGCAGAACGGGCAAACAGGACAGCCTGATCTTCACCTAACATTTCTTTCAAAACGTCCCATACCAACTGGTTATAGATAAAAGCATAGTGGTTATGCATTTTTTGTGGACAAGAACCGTCGTGCCACTGGACATCAGTTGGGATACGTTCGCCAAAATCCGTTTTAAAGCAATCTACTCCCATCTCAATCAAACGGCGCAAATGCCCAGCGTACCAGTCACAAGCCTCAGGGTTGGTAAAATCAACAATCCCCTGTCCTGGTTGCCATTTATCCCACTGCCATACATCTCCGTTTGGACGTTTAAGCAAGTAACCTCGTTCCATCGCTTCACGGAACAATGGGGACTTTTGCCCGATATAAGAGTTTATCCAGACACATATTTTTAAGCCCCGCGCTTTCAGGCGTTTTAACATGCCAACAGGATCGGGAAAAGTCTCGGGATCCCATTCAAAATCACACCACTGAAACGCTTTCATCCAGAAGCAGTCAAAGTGGAACACATGCAACGGCAGTTGGCGCTCCGCCATACCATCAATAAAACGATTCACCGTTTCTTCATCATAATTTGTCGTAAATGACGTTGTCAGCCATAAACCAAATGACCATGCCGGGGGCAATGCGGGTCTACCCGTTAAGCATGTATAGCGGTCCAGTACCTGCTTGGGCGTCGGGCCATCAAAAACCAGATACTCCAAATGTTCACCTTCAACGCTGAACTGTACTTTGGACACTTTTTCCGAGCCAACTTCGAACGATACACATTCAGGATGATTAACCAATACACCGTATCCCCGGTTAGTGAGATAGAACGGAATATTCTTGTAAGCTTGCTCGGTACTGGTACCACCATCACGGTTCCAAGTCTCAATGATCTGCCCATTTTTTACGAAGGCGGTAAACCGTTCACCTAGCCCATAAACGGTTTCACCAACACTGAGATCGAGACGTTCATAAAGGTAAGTTTTCCCATCATTAGCGCTTTGGATATAACCATTAGATTTAGCCACGCTGCCGGTAATACGTTCGCCATTGCGCAAGAAGTCTAATGACCACTCATTACCTTTAGTAACACGCACGCTCAAATTGCCACTGTATAACGCAGCAAACTGTGGATTATCATCAAACTGAACTGTATGGGTATCCCGTGGCATGAGTGGATAGTCTGGCCCTCTGGCAACCCGACCGGAAAAGTGTTCAATACGTACACCAATCACGCCCTCCAATGGAGAGAAAAAGCGCAGGGTAAACAGCGGGCTATCAACTTGTGCCCCACGAGTGCTGGCGTCGCGAGGCGCGGCATAAATCACCATTTCACGGTTGTGCTGTTCTACTTCAAACACGTATAACGGATGGAGTAAACTTAACCCCTCCTTAATCAGCCAGTTACCATCACTAATTTTCATGGCTTAAGCCCTCCGATGACTTAATAGATTGGTTGGTTGACGATTTGATAAACTCTTGCTCATTACGTTTTGCCCCGGCAGATAACTCAGCCAAGATACGATTAATAAACGGTGTATTGAGGGTATAAAGGCGAGCGGCAATCAACGCACTGAGCAGATAACAAAGCCCTGGAATCAAAGTAAATAGCGCCACAATAACGGACAAAGTGCCATCGTTTTGAGTTGCTGCTCCGGATTCATAACCTGCACCAGCCAACATCCAGCCAATCATTGCTCCGGATAATGCCAAGCCTAGCTTGAGTACAAATAGTGTTCCTGCAAAACTGATCCCCGTCAGGCGTTTACCATCTTTCCATTCACCGTAGTCGACAGTATCAGACATCATGACCCACTGAATGGGCGTCACTAACTGATGCAGAACCCCAATGACAAAGATAAAGATAAACATGGTGATATTGGCACCAACAGGTACCCAGAACATGGCAATGCTCAATACGGAAAGCACAGCATTGGTCCACCAGAATATACTGACTTTACATTTCCAATCAGTCAGTGGCTTAGCGGCAGCACTACCCAACAGATTACCGACGGAATAGGTAACCAAAAATAGAGTGAATACCGCGGGATTTCCCAGAATGTAGGTTACGTAGTACATCATGGCTCCGCCACGCACAGCGACCGCTAAAATATTGAGAATGGTCAGTAGACCGACGATTCGCCACTGGTCGTTACGTACAATATCCCGTAAATCCTCACGTACACTTCCCTGAGTAGCACCATCGTCGCTGATACGCTCCTTGGTGGTGGCAAAACAGATGGCCAGCATCACTACTGCCACGACCGCTAGTACAGCAATTCCCCCCTGAAACCCAACGACTTTATTTCCCTGACCAATCAGCTCCACCAACGGCATCATCAATACCGTACTGAGCATTCCACCCGCAGTAGCAAGTACAAAACGATAAGATTGCAGCGAGATGCGCTGTGTAGGGTTGGCTGTAATGACGCCGCCCAGTGCACAATAGGGAATATTGACCACGGTATACATCAAGGTTAACAGCGTATAAGTTACTGCGGCATAAACCATTTTACCGGTCATACTTAGCTCCGGTGAACTGTAGGCAAATACGCAAACAATACCAAAAGGAACCGCGCCAAATAGCACATAGGGTCGAAATTTACCCCAGCGGGTGCGAGTTCTGTCCGCTAACAGCCCCATACAGGGGTCAGATATCGCATCTAACGCACGCGCCAGCAAAAACATAGTACCGACAAAGCCGGCCGGAATACCAAATATGTCGGTATAGAAAAACATCATATACAGCATGACATTATCAAATACGATATGACTGGCTGCATCTCCCAATCCATAACCAATTTTTTCTCGCTTAGACAGAATCTGGTTGTGCATAAATGTTCCCTGAACTGTTAAGAATAAACTTCATCACTGTAGTGACTATTGTTAATGCTAACTATTGTGTTTTTTGATTATGAATTTATGTTTTATGATTAATGTGATCGCGAAGGGGTTTATATAAAAATCTTTAAAATTAATGAGATAGTCGTATTGAAAATATATCTAAAGTACAACGCATCTATACCTAAATCGGTGCCTTTTATTTCATTCTTTTCTGTTTTAAGCAAAAAGCTATCCTAACAATGACTATTTCTGGCACGGCTTTACTATTTAAGAATTGGTTAAGATTTTAATGCTATTTTTCGCTTCGAAATAAAACGATAAGGAGTGAAAATTAGGTATGGAAAAGATCAAATCAGCAGCTTCTTTTATAACTTTCTGCACTATCTTCTATATGGCAGCCATCTGGATAGGATGGGTCAGATGACATTATCTGCATTAAAGTGGTTCTCCGTCTTTTAACATCTACAACCGCCCCACTTTTCTAATTAATCTCAACTTCTCCCTGACAGAAGGCTTCGCTTCTGACAGAATATGACACCCGTTGTTAAAGAATGGATCTATTCTCAGATGTCAGCAAAGATTATTGATGGTAAGGCCATAGCTCAACAGCTAAGAACTGAAATTGCCCTAAGTGTTCAACAACGCCTTCAGGCAGGCAAACGCGTTCCTGGTTTGGCTGTTATTTTGGTTGGTGAAAACCCCGCATCTCAGATTTATGTCAATAGCAAACGCCGCGCCTGTGAAGAAGTTGGCTTTTTGTCTCGTTCATTCAATCTGGATATGACCTGCACTGAGAATGAGCTGCTTGAACTCATTGGCTCCTTGAATAACGATCCGCTGATTGATGGCATTTTGGTTCAATTACCGCTTCCGCAAGGCTTTGATAACATCAAGGTTCTGGAACGTATCTCTCCAGAAAAAGATGTTGATGGCTTCCATCCTTATAATATCGGTCGTTTGTGTCAGCGCACGCCAAAACTTCGCCCTTGTACTCCTCGCGGTATTATTACCATGCTACAACGCTGTGAGATCAACACTTACGGCTTAGATGCTCTGGTTATCGGTGCCTCTAATATTGTTGGTCGACCAATGGGGCTGGAATTACTGCTGGCTGGCTGCACGACGACCATTACCCATCGATTTACAACCAACATGGAAAAGAAAGTCAGAGAAGCTGACTTGATTGTTGCCGCCGTTGGTCGTCCCGGCTTTGTGCGCGGAGAATGGATTAAACCCGGTGCTATCGTTATCGACGTGGGTATTAACCGGTTAGAAAGCGGAAAAGTGGTCGGCGATGTGGAATATGATGCCGCTGCCGAACGTGCCGGTTGGATAACCCCGGTTCCCGGTGGTGTTGGCCCAATGACGGTAGCCACGCTGATGCAGAATACCTTACAAGCCTGCGAACTTTATCACGATCCGATGTGATACTGACAGATGTAAAAAAGCGCCTTTAGGCGCTTTTTTACATCTAAAGAAACAACTACTTACGACGCCAAACGGTACCCTGAGAGCCATCCTCCAGAATGATCCCCATCTCGGTTAAGCGATTACGTGCCACATCCGCCATTGCCCAATCTTTGGTCTGACGGGCGTCATTACGCTGTTTAATCAAAGCTTCAATCTCGGCAACTTCGCTGTCATCCGCATTTTGGCCTGCACCCTGTAAGAAAGATTCCGGAGACTGTTCTAGCAACCCTAATACGCCAGAAAGACGACGCAGCTCCGCAGCCAGTTGATTAGCCGCAACCATATCTTCAGCTTTCAGACGGTTAATTTCACGCGCCATATCAAACAGCACGGAATAGGCTTCGGGGGTATTAAAATCATCATCCATCGCTTCACGAAACCGTGCTTCGAACTCAGTATTACCCTGAGCTTCTAACGCATCATCAGTGCCTCGCAGCGCGGTATACAGGCGTTCAAGCGCCGTTCTTGCCTGCTTAAGATTCTCTTCACTGTAATTCAATTGGCTACGGTAGTGACCGGACATCAGAAAATAACGCACCGTTTCGGCATCGTAATGTTTCAGCACATCACGGATAGTGAAAAAATTATCTAACGACTTAGACATTTTTTCACGATCAACCATCACCATACCGGAATGCATCCAGTAATTAACGTAAGGGCCATCGTGGGCACAGGTCGACTGAGCAATTTCATTTTCATGATGTGGGAACATCAGGTCAGAACCACCGCCGTGAATATCAAAGTGTTCACCTAACTGTTTGCAGTTCATGGCGGAACACTCAATATGCCAACCTGGACGCCCATCCCCCCACGGTGATGCCCAGCTTGGTTCACCCGGTTTAGACATTTTCCACAGCACGAAATCCATTGGATTACGTTTTACATCAGCGATTTCAACTCTGGCACCAGCCTGAAGCTGCTCTAAATCTTGGCGGGATAACAAGCCATAATCAGGATCGGTATCTACCGCAAACATGACATCACCGTTATCTGCCACATAGGCGTGGTTACGCTGCAACAACAGTTCGACCAGCTCAATAATCTCCGCGATATGGTGGGTCGCTCTTGGCTCTAAATCAGGGCGGGCGATGTTCAACGCATCAAAGTCCGCATGCATTTCTGTCAGCATTCTGGCGGTTAGCTGCTCGCAGCTCTCTTTATTTTCGGTAGCTCGACGAATAATTTTATCGTCAACATCCGTCACGTTTCTGACATAAGTCAGCTTATAACCCAGAAAACGCAGATAGCGAGACACAACATCAAAGGCAACAAAAGTACGTCCATGCCCGATATGACACAGGTCATAAATGGTTACCCCGCATACATACATGCCGACTTTATCCGCATGAATGGGTTTAAATTCTTCTTTTTGTCTGCTCAGGGTATTAAAAATCTTTAGCATTGGAAGCCTGTTACCGTTTGATTAATTGATAGGGAAGATATATTGAAACCTGATTATCAGGGCATTGCAAGAGGAACCCCATGATTCATGAGGTATATATCACTATGAGGGGTTGCAGCAGAGGATAATCTCCCCCACTGCGGACAAATTTTAAGCCATCAAAGAAGATCTATTTTACTGCAATGCCTTCAATTTCAATTGAAGCACCCAGTGGGATTTTCCCTACCTGCAAGGCCGTTCTCGCTGGAGGAGCGCCTTTAAAAGCCTTGGCGTAAATCTTATTCATACTGGCGTAATCATCAATATTATTAAGATAGATATTAACCTTCACCAGTTTATCCAAAGATGAACCGCCCGCTTCCAATACGGTACGCAAATTAGTCATCGCCTGCTCCGTTTGCGCTTCAATACCTTCAACCATTTTTCCAGTTGCAGGATCGATAGGCAATTGGCCGGAAGTAAAAACAAACCCGTTAGCTTCAATAGCCGGAGAAAAAAGCGCCGAGGGTTTAACACCTTCCGGCATGACTACATTACGCTCAGCAGACTGAACACTACCAGCAGACAATAACATCGCCGCCATAACAACAGATAGACACGTTTTATTCAGCATTAAAATATCCTTATCGATTATTTTACATCACCAACTAATGGGTCATTTCTCAATCGAACCATCAAGCAAGCTGCCTGAACATTGTCAGGCAGCTACCGTTGATACGACTCAGAACCAAGGGGATTGGCTCATTACGCCGCTATAGAACAGCATCCGTCCACAAACGGCTGCAGAGAGTATTACCAGCATCAAGACTGTGGCACCAACCATCGAAATAGATGATTGCTTATACAGGTAAGTAGCAACGCAGGTTCCGGTGATTAATCCACCAAAGATTAACCAACCCATCAGGCCAGAGCCTAATACTGCGATGGCGCTACGGACCATTTGGCCTTGGCCATTCACGCCGTGGCTATACCACAACACCACCCAGAACATGAGTAACACGCCCAGCAGAATACCCGTCAACAACAGCCCAGGGATCTTCCCTTGCGGTGCATGTTGACGATACTGATAAACCGCCACCATCAGGCTGATGGTGACAAACCCCAATAATATAGCCGTGGCAATAAAATTGAGATGGGTTATCAGCGTGTGCCACATTGGATGGCTGGCCATTTGATAATAGACCTGTGCCGAAACCAATATCGCGGCAATACCCGCCAGAGAAGCCACAAAACTGACACTTTTCACCAATGCACGATTGCGGTTAAAACGAAATACCACAGCGGCCCAGATGAATACCACACCATTCAATAAGAAGAAGGCAACCACTTCACGGCTTAGCCAAGAGTGTCCTAGGCCTAAAATGGCACGATAAGCGCCTAACGGCGACCCCAAGTGTAACAGTGACAGAAACGAGCCAACAATATTGATAGCTAAAATAGCCAGTGCCATATAGCGCAACCGGTTAAAACGCGTCTCTTCATTCAACCATATCGGTTGAACCGTCATTAATGCCGTCATAGCAATAATGGAGCCAACGGCCCACTGACACAGTACGGTGAAAAAGACTAAAGGAAGTTCATATTCAGACATGATGGTATCTCCTTATTCCTTATCACCGGCAGGGATGATCACAATATTTGGATGACTGATATTGTGATCCGGCAGTTTGTAGTGCGTTTCAATGCGTGATAAATCAGCACTGTAACGCTTACGAAGCTCATCAATATCACCAAACTGCAATACCCCAGCCGGGCAAGACTCTACGCAACGAGGCTTCAGCCCTTCATCCAAACGTTCGGCACACAGGTTGCATTTACTGGTTTTCCCTTCCACCGGGTCAAATACCGGTGCGTTATATGGACAAGCCATAATACACATCCGGCAACCGATACATTTGTCGTGATCCTGAACCACAATACCATCAGGCCGTTTGCTGTAAGTATCCGCCGGGCACACCTTCATACATTGAGGGTCATCACAGTGGTTACAGGACATGCTGATAAATGCCATGCCGTTAGGATCGTCAAAAGTAAACTCCCTGACGCGGCGCCATAAGACACCCGTCGGCGTTGCATTTTCTGACTTACAGGCCATTGAGCATGTTTTACAGCCATAACAGCCGCGCATATCAACTAAAAATCCATATTGTCTAACCATGATTACGCCTCCGCTCTGACATCGACTAAGGTACTGTTACAGCTGTGGCCTGTTCCCAGTACTTCAGTCAAATCGTTAGTCACATGGCTACTGCTGCCCCCCTGCTGTTCCCACCAACCGTTATCAAGGCTGACAACACCACGCTTAATCTGGCGGGTGACAACCGCCAACGCACGGTGTTCCCCACGGTTGTTAAAGGCGATAGCCCATTCTCCGTGACGAATATTACGGCTGGCTGCATCATCTGGATGAATCATGATATTAGGTTGATTACGCTGAACTTCGAGGATCCACTCATTCATGCCATGACTGGAATGAACGCTACGCGCCAGCTTGCGCTGAACGGCCATTAGTGGGTACTTCTGAGCCAACTCAGGTGAACCTTTCGGCGACTCCTTCACCTGCATATAGGTGACAATCGGCGCAAAGTCCTTTTTCTGCCACTCTTCAACAAAAAAGTGGGCTTTCCTAGTTGGCGTGCGAAAGATACCGTCTTTGAATGGAATCCATGGTGCATCAACGGGCTTAATCGGCCCTTTGCGCAGTTGTTCAATGGTAATTCCGGTTCCTTCCAGACAATTCTCAATGTAATGCTCAATCGGTTGATTAAACACTTCACCAAAACCAAAGCGTTCTGCCAGGCGAGCAAAAATCCAATAGTCCGGTTTCGCTTCGCCCACTGGCTCTACGGCTTTTTCCATCAGTTGTACATAGTGACTGCGAACCCCGGCCATCAGGCTGACGTCCTCAAAAATGGTCGTCACGGGTAACACCAAGTCAGCATACAGCGTGGTTGAGGTCATCAAGTTGTCGGCAACCACCACGAAAGGCACTTTCTTCAGCGCTTTCTTCACCATATTGGTGTTAGGCAACTGAGTCAGCACGCCCATGGTCATGATCCACCAAAAATTGATCGGATGCGGTCGCTCATTGACGATCCAGTCACCCACTTTTGATACAGGGATAGGGGGGATCTTTTGAACTTCTTTCGGCGCAGGTAATGGGGGATTGATCTTGATCATCTGACGCACGCCACCGGCATCACACACCCCGCCACCGGCTTTACCCATGTTGCCGGTCAACAATGCCAGATAGAATTGCCCCGCCGCCACATAAGTACCAAACTCAGTACGCTGTGCTCCAGACATATTCTGTACGATCATGGCTGGTTTACTGCTGGCATATTCTCTTGCCAAACGAAGTACTGTGGCCGCTGGTACATCGGTTTCGGCTTCAACTTTGGCTAAATCCCACTGTTGAGACTCAGTACGGATCAGCTCAAATACGGTTGTATATTCAGCATTAGCCGGCAGTTCGGCTTTGGTTAGCGCAGGGACAATGCCTGGCGCATCATGACGAACCGTGCTTTGCGTTAAGGTGTCATATACCAGATAGCTTTCCGCATCCTCTGGTTTTTCCCGCATTTGTTTTTTCTGAGCATCAACTAAATAGACGGCACCCGTATGCTGACG
The DNA here is from genome assembly GCF_003096015.2 of Limnobaculum parvum. Lineage (NCBI taxonomy): Bacteria > Pseudomonadati > Pseudomonadota > Gammaproteobacteria > Enterobacterales > Budviciaceae > Limnobaculum > Limnobaculum parvum. The sequence continues at coordinate 2,293,344 of NZ_CP029185.2, forward strand.
TAAAAAATCAACATCATATAGCTGCTCGTCCATGATAATTTTTATCATGCCCAGCGCCAGTGCCGTATCGGTACCCGGGATAATAGAAACCCATTCATCAGCTTTAGCAGCCGTTTCATTAAAACGTGGGTCAATTACCACCAGACGGGCACCATTGGCCTGTGCCTTGATGTATTCTTTAAAGTAGGCCTGCATGGTCACCGCTGGGTTATTTCCCCAGCAAAGGATATAGCGACTATCGGCAATCGTATCGCGCATATCCGCATAACGTAGCCCTACGATTGGCATCATCGCTGCGGTTACCGCAGAACAACAGAGGGATCCCGCCTGTTTGGTTGAACCACCCAAATAGTCGAAAAACGCTTTCCCCATATCATTTTTAATCGAGTCCATGTTACCGGCATGGGTAGAAAGCATCATGCCTTTATTACCATGAGTGGCAATAGTGTCACGAATATTTTTCTCAATCAGATCTAACGCCTCATCCCATGAGATCGGCCTAAACTTACCTTCCCCTTTTTCACCAACCCGAAGCAGCGGCGTTTTCACTCGCTGTTTATGATAAACCCACTTGGTACGACTCATCCCACGCAGGCAACACTTCACGTTGAAATCTTTGCTGGCTTCAATTTTTTTCAGCTCGCCCTGATAGACATAAGCCGTTAAATTGCAGTGTAAACACTCCATCGCGCAGGTGGAGCGAAAAGTCTGATAATCGCTGAGCTTTAAACGAACTCTTGGTAATGGTTTTTTATCCTCACTAACCAGTGAAAACGCACAAGGCGAAATACTCGCTAGGCCAATTACCCCTAATCCTTTTAGCAGGGTTCGACGATTCAGTCTGATATCCGATATGTTTTTCATGATGTTTCCGCCACATCTTATGTTTATGGTCATCCTCACATTTGCCTGTCTTCCTGTTAAATAACACATAAAAGACACCATAAGTTAACTGCGGTTAACTTATGGTGTACTGATCGAGATCAACTTACCTCTTTATGTTTAATCAGTATTAGGCATGAAAAAACACCACGACTCCCCATTCGAGTTAGTGTTGTAGGGGTTATTCTGGTCAGAACGGTTGAAAAAAGGTAAACTTCTGGGTCATTTGTTATTCATATCGTTTGTTGAGGCGCGTTTCGGATGTCAGATACCCAGGGTATAAACTCGGTAGAGATTGCAATTACTATTCTCGAAGCGCTTGCTGAACACAATAAACCAGCCAGAGCCATTGATATAGCACGCCTGTCTGGGCTATCCAAAAGCCGATTACACAAGTATCTGGTGTCGTTAAGCCGATGCGATATGATTTATCAAGATCCGGAAACCAGCCTTTACTCGTTAGGTAATAAGCTGTCCGTATTAGGCGTTGCGGCACAAAAGCAGAATGGTACGCTCACCACTATCAATAATGCGTTATCCCTGCTTAGGGATAAACTCAATATCTCTACTGGCCTTGCTATTCAAAAAGGCAATTCAATTAATCTGGTTCAATATAATCGCAGCAATAAAAATATTGAGATTGATTATAAAGATAATACGCCGATTCCACTGACAAACAGCGCTGCGGGAAAAATCTTTTTAACCTATGATGAAAGCTATCAACATGAAAAAATCTTAAGGGAAGAAGAACGACAGCAGATAATCCAATCGGGTTACTCAATTCGTTTGACAGAAACAGAAGGTATCCCAGGCGATCGTGCAATCTCTTGCCCTATATTTAGTTCATCAGGGCGTTTGATCGGTGCTGCGGTTATGATGGGGTTGTTGCCTGATACATATCAAGAGTTACACCCTCTGGCCCTTCAATTACTCTCTACGATAAAAGAGATAAGGTTATAATTATTTTCTCTTAATCCGGTGACTGGCAATCATTTTAATGAATAAATCACACCTGTAATTCCCATATTCACGTATAGACAGTCGCAATTATCGGCCTTAACCGGATACTTAAAATTAATAATTCAGTCTTACCAAGAAAACCAGAATAAAGCACTGGTAAGTTATTCCTAAATACTATAAACCAATGGGTGCAGCAAGTAACACCTTAAGATACAATAAACAGTTGATTGATTAACTACTAAATTTCAGGATATTCAATGATTACTCTTCATACCAACCACGGCGATATTGCGATAAAACTTTTCACTAAAGAAGCGCCCGGTACAACGCAGAATTTTTTAGATTATTGCCGTAGCGGTTTCTATGATGGGACCCTTTTTCACCGCGTAATCAATGGTTTTATGATTCAAGGCGGCGGTTATACCTCAGGTATGGATGAGAAATACACTAACGACACCATTAAGAACGAAGCCAACAACGGGCTGAAAAATACCCGAGGTACTCTGGCAATGGCTCGTACCGCTGCACCTCACTCCGCGACAGCACAATTCTTTATTAACCTAGTGAACAATGATTTCCTGAATTTCCGTTCAGAAAGTGGTGACGGCTGGGGATATTGCGTATTCGCTGAAGTGGTTGAAGGCATGGACGTAGTGGATAAAATCAAAAGTGTCAAAACCAAACGCTCAGGTATGCACCAAGACGTTCCCGTTGAAGATGTGATTATCAATAACGTCACTATTGATGAAGAATAATATTCATTGATGACCACGCTATTTATCGCCGATCTTCACCTCAGTGATCATGAACCAGCAATCACCGCTGGTTTTCTCGCCTTTCTACAAAGGGAGGCTGTTCATGCAGATGCACTCTATATTTTGGGGGATCTGTTTGAGTTCTGGATCGGCGATGATGACCCTAATGAATTACACGATACGGTAGCGCAGGCGCTGGCTGAACTACACGATAAGGGCGTTCCTTGCTATTTTATTCATGGCAATCGTGACTTCCTTATCGGTAAAGATTTCGCCAAGCGTAGTAAGATGACGCTATTACCGGAAGAGCACATCATCGACGTTTATGGTCAGAACATATTGATTATGCACGGTGATACTTTGTGTATAGACGATCCTGATTATCTACGCTTTCGCCGTTATATTCGTAATTCAATGATTCAGAAAATATTCTTGTCTCTGCCATTGTGCTTACGCCAAAGAATCGCCGGAAAATTACGCCGTCAAAGTACAAGAAGCAACCGCGCCAAATCTTCACTGATGATGGACGTCAACCCACTGGCAGTCATTAAAGCACTCAAAGATCATAAAGTGATACACATGATACATGGTCATACCCATCGACCTGCCATCCATGATATGACCATTGGTGGGCGACTGTCTCAACGTGCCGTACTGGGTGCCTGGCATGATCATGGTTCGGTCTTACGTGTCGATCCTGACGCTAAAATTGAGCTGGTCAGCTTTCCACTGTAGTCTCTAAAATCGGTTTCTCCTACCGCCTTGTTGCTGATATTCGCGCAATAATTATGAAAAGTCACATGACGCAAACGTTTCCCTCACCATCAAGCCGTGGTATCCTCTACGCCCTCATACAATAAGTATGAACATATTGTCGTGCTTTGGTTGATAACCGTATGTTGTCGCGTTATGTTTTATCCCAAGATTTCAATTACTGCCTGCACTAACACAGGAGCATCACACCTATGCCAGCCAACGCTGCCGAGGCAAAAATTGCTATTGTTATGGGGTCCAAAAGTGACTGGGCTACCATGCAGTTTGCCGCCGATATTCTGACCGCCTTAAACATCCCTTTTCACACTGAAGTTGTCTCCGCACATCGTACACCAGATAAACTATTCAGTTTTGCTGAGCAAGCCCAAAACAATGGGTTTGATGTGATCATTGCGGGTGCTGGCGGCGCAGCCCACTTACCGGGAATGCTGGCGGCTAAAACCTTGGTACCCGTACTCGGTGTTCCGGTACAAAGCGCAGCCCTGAGCGGTATAGATAGCCTTTACTCCATCGTTCAGATGCCTCGAGGTATTCCGGTTGGTACGCTGGCAATTGGTAAAGCCGGTGCTGCCAATGCCGCCCTGCTAGCGGCTCAAATTTTGGCGCTGCATGACCCACAGATTGCTACTCGCTTGGCAGAATGGCGGCGCAAACAGACGGATGACGTACTGGATAACCCCGATCCGAGGGAACCGGCATGAAACCCGTCTGCGTATTAGGTAATGGTCAGTTAGGCCGAATGTTAAGTCAGGCTGGAGAACCGTTAGGGATTGCAGTCTATCCCGTAGGTCTGGATGCAGAACCCGAAGCCGTGCCTTATCAGCATGCGGTAATTACTGCCGAAATCGAACGCTGGCCCGATACCCCATTAACTCAAGTACTGGCAAACCATACGGGTTTCGTTAATCGGGACATATTTCCGCAGTTGGCGGACCGCCTAACACAAAAGCAATTGCTGGATAGGCTCAATCTGGCAACCGCACCTTGGCAGCCGCTAAACGCGGCTACCGAATGGCCTGCAATTCTGAACCGCCTCGGTTCACTGACTATCGTTAAACGACGCGTTGGTGGCTACGACGGTCGAGGTCAGTGGCGAGTAAAACCCGGCGATGAAGAGTACTTACCCGATGAAATCTATGGCGAATGCATTGTTGAACAAGGCATCGCCTTTAGCGGTGAAGTCTCTCTGGTTGGGGCTCGCAACCAGCATGGTGAGTGTGTGTTTTATCCACTGACTCACAACCTGCATGAAGAAGGTATTTTGCGTACCAGCGTTGCGTTGCCAGCACCCAATGCTCATTTACAGCAGCAGGCGGAAGAGATGCTTAGCGCGCTCCTCAATGAGCTCAAATACGTTGGCGTGATGGCGATGGAGTGTTTTATTGTTGACGGTAATCTGCTGATTAATGAGTTAGCTCCTCGAGTACACAATAGCGGACACTGGACACAAAACGGTGCTTCAATCAGTCAGTTTGAGCTTCATTTACGAGCAATTCTTAACCTGCCAATGCCGCAACCGGATGTCGCAACGCCATCAATAATGGTCAATTTAATCGGTACCAACGTCAATCCACAGTGGCTATCGCTACCGCTGATTCATCTACACTGGTATGACAAAGAAGTACGGGAAGGTAGAAAAGTTGGGCATTTAAATCTGAATCATCCCGACCGTCAGGTATTAAAACAAACATTAATACAGCTTAAACCGATGATGGATGAGGTCTATGGGTCCAGTATTGATTGGGCTTTAGATAAATTAAAGTAACCTGAATAACTTCATTGAAGGTTTCGTTCACATCGGAACGAAACCTTCGTTAACTATCAACAACCACTAATCCTGATAGCGTCGATACAAAGCCTTTCCTTTCAGCAGACTCACGCCTAACCACCCACCGCATAAGGACAGCAACACCGCACACAGTAGCGGAAGCACGATCCACATCAGATAGTTTGGCTGCCATGGGAAATCAAACACTTTGTACTGCAACCACCACAGGGAAACCTCAGCGCCGATAGCTGCCGTAATGCCTGCCGCCAGCCCTAATAAAGCAAACTCGCTCCACAATGTTCGCCGCAGAAGACGTTTTCCCGCGCCCAGAGTGCGATAAACCACCAACTCCTGTCGGCGTTGACGCATCCCAACCTGCACCTGAGCTAACAGCAGCAACACACCGCAAACCACCACTAACACCACCATCGCCTCCAGCGCCTGAGCTACCTGCTGGAATACGGTAGAAATCTGTTTAAGAATGCTACCTATATCCATCAGACTCAAGGTTGGGAACTGGCGGTTTAGCTGAACCAATGCCGGCCCCTCTTGCTGATAGCGAAAGCTGGTTAAATAGGTTTGAGGTAAACTGTTCAGCGCCCCTTCAGGGAAGATAAAATAAAAGTTAGGCTTTAGGCTCTCCCAGTCTACCCGTCGCAGGCTGGAAATCGTTGCTTCAAACGTTCGGGTATCACCGCTAAAAGTCAGCTTATCGCCAATGTTCACATTCAAACGCCCGGCTAAACCTTCATCAATGGATACTTCCCCGGACTTTGGCGGCCAATTTCCTTTGGTAATATCGTTTGGCGATGACTTATTAACCGCCAGCCAAGTCAGATTCAGTTCGCGATTAACCGCCTCACCGCCCGGATCGTCCTCTTTCACCAGTTTAGTGGCTTCCTGCTGATTTATTTGGGTCAACCGCACCCGCACTATAGGATAAAACTCGCCCGGTGCAATGTGATGGGTGGTAAAGAACTGTTCCAGCGCCGGTAGTTGCTGCTTGGTCATATTCATAACGAAATAGTTAGGGCTACCCGGTGGGATCTGCTGCTGCCAGCGATCCAACAACTCTCCCCGCAGCATAAACAGCAAGGCCAATAACATAAATGAGAACGAGAAAGCCGAAAGCTGACTGGTGGTTATCCAAGGCTGGCGTAATAGGCGATTAACCGCTAAACGCAGTGCCAAATTCTTGAGTGTAATGCGTCGTAACAGTAACAAACTGCACCAGCCAAGAGCACCTAGCAATAAAGAAAGCACCAAAATACCAAACAGCGCCCCCCACCACATCGGGTTAAACCCCACCAGCGCAGCCAGCAATAACACCACAATCACGCTAATCATCGGTAGGTAAAACTTCAGCGGCCAGACATTGCTGACAACATCTTCACGCAGTACTCGTAAAGGCCGGGTGGCTAATAATTGCTTATAGGGGCGTAGCCCAACAATCACGGAAATAAACAGTAATGAGCCTAGGCTCCATAACCATGGCCACAGGCCTGCCGCAGGCAGAGCTTTCGGCAAAACCGGTGCCAGCAGTACCATAAGACCTTTTTCAAACAGCAGACCTATAGAACAACCTACGATGGCGGCTAACAGCAACACCGATAACCATTGCCCAATCACTAATTTACGCAACGACTGTCGCCCTGCTCCCAGCGTTTTCAACACTGCGATCAGGTTATAACGGCTACGGCAGTAGTGGCTCATAGAAACGGCTACCGCAGCAACTGACAATAACAGGGTTAAAATAGCTGACAATAACAGGAAGTTTTGTGCCCGCTGTAGCGATTTACCGACTGCGGTTCCTGACTGCTCCATGCCAAACCAACGCTGATCCGGGCGAAGCTGAGGAGTAATAAACTCACCAAAACGGTTAAGATCCTGTTCCGCACCGGCAAACAGATAGCGATAGGTCAATCGACTTCCCGGCTGAATGGCCCCGGTTTTCTCAATATCCGCATAGTTCATCAAAATACGCGGTGCCGTTTGGAAAGGATTAAAACCCGAGTCGGGTTCCTGACGGATCTCCCCTGCAATGCGGAAAGTGGCATCCCCCACCTCCAACATCTCTCCCGGATGTGCATTCAACAGTGCCAGCAGACGAGGTGCAACCAACACGCTACCCACTTCCGGGCGCAGATTATCGGGCAATGTTTCTAACTTACCGTACAGCGGATAATTCAGGTCGACAGCCTTAACTGATGACAGCAAAGGCACATCATTCGCATAAGCCATGGTCATGAACGAAAGCTGGCGGCTTACGCTTAATTTGTCTTTCTCTGCCTGCTGTAGCCACGCTGGCGATATGGGCTGACTCGCGGTTAACACCCGATCGGCAGCAATAAAATCACGACTCTGCTGGCTTAGTCCCTTTTCCATCCGATCGCTGATACTGCCCAATGCCAGTACACACGCTACCGCCAGAGTCAGCGAGAACCAAACGATAAGCAACGAGGGCGAACGCCACTCCCGCCAAAACCAGCGCCAAATCATGACTCCTCCCACAGCTTACCGTCGCGTAAGCGCAGTCTGCGTTGGCAACGTGCCGCCAACGTTTCATCATGCGTCACCAGCACCAGCGTAGTGGCATAATCGCGATTCAGAGAAAACAGCAGATCGGCAATTTTTATTCCCGTCTGTCGGTCGAGATTTCCCGTGGGTTCATCAGCAAAGAGAATTTTAGGGCGACCAATAAAAGCACGAGCAATGGCCACACGCTGCTGTTCACCCCCGGAAAGCTGCGCGGGTAAATGGCCAATACGCTGGCCTAATCCAAGCTGCTCTAGCAGTTGGGTGGCCTGTTGTTTACTGCTGCGTTCGTTATCACCCCGCAGCAGCGCCGGTAACTGTACATTTTCCAGCGCGGTCAGGGTGGGCACCAGCATAAATGATTGAAACACAAAACCCACATTTTGAGCGCGCAACGCAGCTCTGGCTTCTTCATCTAACTCAGGTAGTGATTGCCCTAATAACTTGATATCTCCGTTACTGCCATCATCCAGACCGGCGAGAATACCCAGCAATGTCGATTTACCTGAGCCTGATTCACCAATTAATGCTATTGTTTCAGCAGATTTGACAACTAACTCAACTCCGGTAAGGATGTTGAGCTTATGCTCTCCTTCACCAACAAATTTATTTAAATGATGAACTTCAAGAACATTATTCTCAGGCATATCCCGATCCTTTTATTACTGGGATTGTCGTCAATACGTATCGCAAATGCCGATACGCTACTTATTCTGGGCGACAGTTTAAGCGCCGGTTATCAGCTTCCGATCCAACAGGCTTGGGCCACGCAGTTGGGTGAACGTTGGAAATTGAATCCTAAAGCCCCTACCGTCATTAACGCCAGTATCAGTGGTGATACCTCAGCGCAAGGACTATCCCGCTTGCCAGAATTACTGAAAACACATCAACCACGCTGGGTTCTAGTTGAATTGGGCGCAAATGATGGTTTACGAGGTTTTCCAACGGCCGATATTGAACGGGATCTAACGCATATTCTGACATTAGTGAAACAAGCTAATGCACAGCCGCTGTTAATGCAAATACGTATCAGCCCAAACTATGGTCGTCGATATACTGAGGGCTTTACAGCTATATATCCTAAACTCGCTCAGCAATATCAAATTCCATTACTCCCTTTCTTCATGGAAAAAATCGCTATTAGGCCTGAATTGATGCAGCCTGACGGCCTGCATCCTACTGCCGAAGCACAGCCGGAAATCACTGATTTTATGGAGCAAACTCTGGCTCCTTATGTTGGTCTTAACGCTAAAAAACAGGCAAAATAAGCCCAATTACGGAGAATGTAAAGTTATGCAAAAGGCAATTTTAATTACCGGTTGTTCCAGCGGAATTGGTTTAGTGACCGCAACCGATCTCAAACAGCGCGGCTATCGGGTGATTGCGACCTGCCGGAAAGCAGCCGATATAGAAATGCTTCAGCAAAAAGGATTTGAAGTAGTCAGGCTGGATTTGGACGACAGTGAGAGTATTCAACAAGCAGCCACCGAAGTATTGACCATGACCGATGGTAAACTTTATGCGCTGTTCAACAATGGTGGGTATGGCGTCTATGGGCGACTTGATACCATTTCCCGTCGTCAGTTTGAACAGCAGTTTTCCACCAATCTGTTTGGTGCACATGAACTGACCCAACTTCTCCTGCCATCAATGTTAAAACAGGGAGAGGGTCGAATTATTCAAACCAGCTCAGTGATGGGCATCATCTCCACACCGGGTCGTGGGTTGTATGCCGCCAGTAAATACGCGCTGGAAGCCTGGTCAGATGCACTGCGGCTTGAACTATACGGCAGCGGTATTCAGGTTAGCCTGATTGAGCCGGGTCCCATTAGCACTGCCTTTAGCGATAACGTTAACCAAACTCAGAGTAATAGCCCGGTAAAAAACCCACCGATAGCTAAACGCTTCACCCTGCCGCCGGAGGCGCTAATCCCCATCGTTCGTCATGCGTTGGAAAGCCCACGCGCAAAAATTCGCTATCGGGTCACTTTGGTGACCAAAGCCATGGCAATTTTCAAGCGCCTGCTGCCGGATCGCTTAATGGATAAGATTTTGGCAAATAAAGGCTAACGTCGCTTGAAGCGAATAAGAATGCCCATATATATCTGCTTAATAACGCTCACCGAAGAATCGATTAGAGAGAATCTATGATGACCACTCATGCCATTATTGACATCAACGAGTCTAATTTTCAGCAAGTGCTGGAACAATCAGCACAAGCCCCAGTACTGTTTTATTTCTGGTCTCCCCGCAGTCAGCATTGCGAACAGCTAGACCCGGTTCTGGAAAGATTAGCGGCGGAATATGCCGGTAAGTTTACTCTGGCAAAAATTGACTGTGATACCCAGCCGATGATTGCAGGTCAGTTTGGTATTCGAGCAATTCCTACTGTTTATTTGTTCAAAGATGGTCAACCTGCCGATGGTTTTCAAGGACCACAACCGGAAGACGTTATCCGTGAATTATTAAACCGTTTTCTACCGAAAGAAGAAGAACTGAAAGCGGCTGAAGCTGATGAACTGATGCGCGAAGGCAAATATATTGATGCTCTCCCATTACTGAAGGATGCCTGGCAGTTGAGTCATCAACGTAGCGATATTGGCCTGATGCTGGCAGAAACGCAGATTGCATTAAATAGAAGTCATGAAGCAGAAAGCGTTCTGGCAACCATTCCACTTCAGGATCGTGATACGCGTTATCAGGGGCTGATATCTCAAATTGAGTTACTTAAACAGGCGGCTGATACACCGGAAATCCAACAGTTACAGCAGCAAGTTGAAGCTCAACCGGATAATGCCGAATTGGCGGTTCAGCTAGCATTGCAGTTGCATATGGTTGGGCGTAATGAAGAAGCATTAACGCTGTTGATGAAACATCTAACCCATTCGTTGGATGCTGCTGACGGAAACGCTAAAAAGACCATGCTGGATATTTTAGCGGCGTTGGGAACCGGTGATGCTCTGGCCGCGAAGTTTAGGCGTCGGTTGTATTCGTTGTTGTATTAATTGTGGATACTGATGTAATCGCATTCTAATCGGCTTTCGTGGACATTCCGGCCGTAAGTACAATGCATATATATACATTGTGCTCGGCCGGAAGACCCTCTTACTTGGCTTCGGAGGGCGAATGCGGTTCAAACACCCACCTCCCCCAACCATGACCTTCTACGAATATTTATCTCGTCATATCATCAGTCTTGTCACTGAATGATTACTCTAACGGTTTTCCGGCTTTTTCTGGAATCAGAAATAGTGTGGCAAGGATGTCCAGCACGTATAGCGAAGCCAGCAGTGCAATAGCGGTCTGGAAGGAGTAAAGGGTGACTATCATCCCTACCACCAACGGCCCCAGTCCGCCGATACCGCGCCCGATGTTGAACAGAACGTTTTGGGCCGTTGCTCGGGCTTCGGTTGGATAGACTTCTGATATCAACGCGCCGTATCCCCCCATCATACCGTTGACGAACATTCCCATAATCGCGCCGCCAATTAACAGGCTAAAAGGGTCGGTCAGTTGTGAATAGGCTAACACCATCAGCGCTGCACCAACCTGATAGATAAGAAATATCGGGCGTCGACCATAACGATCAGCCAACTGGCCAAACAGCCAGATACCGAAGGCCATGCCCAGCACGGTTACCGCAGTCCACATCGCTGATTTAGTTAACGAATAGCCAAACTGCTGGCTCAGGTAGGATGGCATCCAAATCATGATGCCGTAATAGCCAAAGTTTTGTACTGAGGTAAGAATCGAGATACCAATACTGGCTTTGATGGTTTCACGATCGGAAACCAGCGCTTTAAACGGATTCCCTTTACGTTTTTCCTTGCTCTTTTTAACAAAGATGTCTGGTTCACCAATATAGTGACGAATCACAAAAGAAGCTAATGCCGGAATAACCCCAATGGCGAACATGCCACGCCAGCCAATTACCGGCAGCAACAGCGGTGTTAACAGCGCTGCGGCCAAAACACCCGCCTGCCACCCCAAACCAACATAAGAAGACATTCTAGCCCGTTCATTGGGTCGACAGGCTTCCGCAGCCAGTGCCATACCAATACCAAACTCACCGCCTAAACCAATACCCGCAATGGTACGGTAAATCAGCAAATCCCAATAACCTTGCGCCAGCGCACACATCCCCGTGAAGCCAGCAAACAGAACGATTGACCAAGTAAGTACTTTTACTCGACCGTAGTAATCACTTAATACACCAAATATCAGGCCGCCAATGACTGCGCCAATTAACGTCCAGGTGACTAGCGAACCTGCCTCGCTGGTGGTTAATCCCAGCCCCAGCGCTACGGCATTGAGAATAAAACCAAGAATCAGTAAATCAAATCCATCCATCGCATAACCGACAGTAGAGGCGATAACGGCTTTATAGGCATACTTTCTTCTTTTTGCCTCTTCGACAACCGGAACTTTTTGACTTTCTGTCAGGTTGATCACTTCGTTGGTCACTGTTATTCCCGCCTTATGTGTTATATCGTCATCAGTTACTACTACCCAGATGTTTTCCTACGGTAGTCCACATTAATCAATACGTGGTTTGCACGAAGCCATTTGTTTTTTTCTTCGCCCTATCCCTCCACTTTTTTTGGGCGCAGGAATAGGAGCACCTATTGGTTTAACGACCAAAGGCGAGAGAAAACAAAGTAAATTCGTTGATTTTTGAAGAGGTGCAGTCAAACCTTTTGATTATAACCGAATGAGAAATTTTTGATATATTTTTTTCATTCGTCGCTAAAAATTTTTATGCCGCATGAACCGGTGCAAGTATTCATATAAAACACATTCAAAAATAGCCGGTGTCGGAATGACCTTCACTAACCCATTCTAACTTCCTTAATACTTAATTTCGCGTAAACTGAACATATACAACGTTAAAGGATTATAGGATGGATATTATGTTGCCCAACACTTCTGCCATTGTGATTGCCATTTTGGTATTGCTGGTTTTTTTTATACTGTTCGCCGGAATCAAAGTGGTGCCGCAGGGTTATCAATGGACTATCGAACGCTTTGGCCGCTATACTAAAACGTTAATGCCTGGTCTTAACCTAATCATTCCGTTTATGGACCGAGTGGGTCGTAAAATTAACGTGATGGAACAGGTTCTGGATGTCCCCTCTCAAGAAATTATCTCCAAAGATAACGCCAACGTCACTATCGATGCCGTTTGCTTTATTCAGGTTAGAGACTCCGCACTGGCAGCCTATCAGGTTAGCAATCTCGAAGCGGCAATTCTAAATCTGACAATGACGAATATCCGTACTGTACTGGGCTCCATGGAATTAGATGAGATGCTCTCCCAGCGCGATCATATTAATACCCGTTTGTTACAAGTGGTTGATGACGCTACCAATCAATGGGGTATCAAAATTACCCGGATTGAAATTCGCGACATTCGCCCACCGACAGAGCTGATTGCTGCCATGAACGCCCAGATGAAAGCGGAACGTAATAAGCGAGCCGACATTCTGGAAGCGGAAGGTATTCGTCAGGCCGCTATTTTGCGCGCTGAAGGCCAAAAGCAATCTGAAATTCTGAAAGCTGAAGGTGAAAGACAGGCCGCGTTCTTACAGGCAGAGGCCCGTGAGCGTGCTGCTGAAGCAGAGGCAAGAGCCACCCAAATGGTTTCTGATGCAATTTCTGCCGGTAACATTCAGGCGATCAACTACTTCGTCGCACAGAAATATACCGATGCATTGCAATCTATTGGTTCTGCGGACAACAGCAAAGTGGTGATGATGCCATTGGAAGCCGGCAATCTGCTGGGCAGTATCGCCGGTATCACTGAGTTACTTAAAGGCGAGCCGAAAAAATAATGGATATTATGCAGGACATAATGGCTTACCCATACCGTTTCTGGCTGATACTCGGTGGCCTATTGCTGGCGGCTGAACTACTGGGAACCTATGGTTATCTGCTCTGGAGTGGTGTATCTGCGATTATTATTGGTGCGGTTACCTGGCTGGTTCCGATGGACTGGAACTGGCAATGGGTTAACTTTGCCATTCTGACTATGGTGACGGCAATTATCTGGTGGTACTGGTTAAAAACCCGGATCGTCAGTGAAAAGCATCATCTGAATCAGCCAAACAAACTGTTAATCGGTAAAGAGATGGTACTGAGCGCCCCCATTGTTAACGGCGCAGGCCGAATCAATCTGGCGGACGGCAGTTGGCCTATCCGATGTTCAGAAGATCTACCGCAGGGAACAAAAGTCCGTATTGTCGCTGTAGAAAGCATCACCCTGATTGTTGAAGCCGTCAGGGATGAGCATAACCATTAAATAAAGTGTGCTTTTGTTATTTATCTGGCCGTTGGCCTGCTCAATTGCACACTGAAATTCGGCCGGCAACTGAGTTAGGGGGGATTCGCCACCCCTTAACTCGACCACTGTCACAATCGTCCATTTGAGCACCGCACTTATGGTGGACGAAACTGACTCAACGTTAAATTTCCTTTTTAGTACGACGCTTCCTTACCATGCCGACAGCACCCAGTAAAACTATCAATAATCGGGCAATCGGCACCACTATCCCCCGGGCAAAGCGCCACTAACTCCATCAACCGCTCCCGCATCTGCGTCAACTCAGCAATATGCTTATCGATATCAGCCACTTTTTCCAGCGTACGCGCTTTCACATCAGCACTACGGCGATCGGCGTTATGGAACAGTGCCAGCAATTCCTTGCACTCTTCTAGAGTAAATCCCACCAGTCGGGCCTGTCGTAATAGCGTCAATTCCTCAATATTGCGCGAATTATAAGTACGGTAGCCATTCAGCGAACGATTGGGCGGAGTGATCAATCCCTTTTCTTCATAAAAACGAATCGCTTTACTGCTTAAACCGGTTTTTTCCGCAACCTGACTAATATTCATAACACCGCCTGCTAATCAATGAACTACTTCAGGGTCGAGCCAGAAAGATAGCGATCTAAATCATCAATTCGTCTTTCGGCATGTTTCTTCATGCAAGAAATATACACCACATTGCGAATCGAACCGTCTATATAGAAGTCATACAGCGCATCACAATCCTTTTTTCGAAAGGTTATCCACGCTCGCTGGCTCTCCAGTAGATCTTTCTTCACGGCAGCGAAAGACATACCGGGTAAATCCGGTTGGCTCATCATTTGCATCACCGCTTTATAGGTTTGATTCAGCTTTTGTTCGACTTTTTGCTGTTCTTGTTCGGCACAGGCGTTAATCTCCAGCGTGTTCATGGCATTGTTGCAATCCAATTCAGCGTAGACATTCAGGCTAAAAACTGAAAACACGATGCCATATAACCATTGTTTGCTTTTCATCAGTTCCCCCTTATTTGTCATGGTCTCTACCGTGCTACCGTAGGCCAAAAGTAAATAAATGCGATATTCCTTATTATTATAAAAAGTATCTTTTTATTCTTTATTATCTAATTCCATTTTCTGGCAGTCTCAAGGTGTTAATTACCTAACCACTTAATGAGGCAACCCCATGCGTAACTGGAATATCGGCATACTGCTTTTTCTTACCGCAACCAGCGTATCTGCGAAAGATATACAACTGCTCAATGTCTCTTACGATCCTACCAGAGAGCTGTACCAACAGTACAATCAGGCTTTCTCTACCTACTGGAAAGATAAAACCGGCGATACGGTAACCATTAAGCAGTCCCACGGTGGTTCAGGCAAACAGGCATCATCAGTGATTAACGGTATTTCTGCCGATGTTGTTACGCTGGCGCTGGCCTATGATGTTGATGCAATTGCAGAGCATGGCAAATTAAATAAGAGCTGGCTTACCCAGTTACCGGATAACTCGGCACCTTATACTTCCACCATTGTGTTTCTGGTGCGAAAAGGAAACCCAAAACAGATACACGACTGGAATGATTTAGTTAAACCCGGCCTGAATGTGGTTACGCCAAACCCTAAAACCTCCGGCGGGGCGCGTTGGAACTATCTAGCCGCCTGGGGTTATGCACTGAAGCATAATAATAACGATCGGGCCAAAGCACAGGCGTTCGTTAAAGCACTGTATAGCAACGTGCAGGTATTGGACACCGGCGCCCGCGGTTCGACAACCACCTTCGTTGAACGGGGCATTGGTGATGTGCTGATTGCCTGGGAAAATGAAGCGTTACTCGCCATCGAGCAGCTAGGCAAGGATCAGTTTGAAATTATCACACCCAGCGTCTCTATTCTGGCAGAGCCAACGGTTGCCGTGGTGGACAGCGTAGTGGATAAAAATGGCACTCGTGAAGTTTCAGAAGCCTATCTGAAGTATCTCTATACGAAAGAAGGTCAAACTATTGCCGCTAAAAACTACTACCGACCACGGGACCCGGAAGTGCTGAAACAGTTTTCCGCTAACTTCCCACAAATAAGCCTGTTTACTGTCGACCAAGTTTTTGGCGGTTGGCAAAAAGCACAAAAAGAACATTTCTCAACGGATGGTATTTTCGATCAAATCAGTAAACGATAATGACCTGAGCCTGAGGCACTATGTTGCCTCAGGCACTTCATCAGCGAATTAATGTACCACTGAACGCTTTTTACTGGCGATGACAAACAGCCTAGGGAAAGGCAATAAAACGTGGCCATCCTGACGCAATGTAAACGCTTTCGCCAACTCTGCCTGATATTGCTGCAAAAATAGTTGCTGCTCTATCTCATCCAGTGGGGTAAGAAATGGGCGAAGCCCGGTTGATTTCAGCCACTCCACAATGGAAGAAATTGATGGCAACACGTGATAAAAAGTGGTGCGCCAGATATCAACCTGATAACCATGACTAGCCAGCAAATCGTAATACCTTTCCGTGGTCAACAGCGGACTGCGATTCAATATCTGCTCACTGTATTTTTCCCACCATGCCCCTTCCATTGCCACTTTACGCATTAGGGCATGAGAAGGCTGCGTCAAATTATCCGGCACCTGAAATGCCAGAACGCCACCATCAGAAAGCTGCTGCAACAAGTGAGGAAGCAGGTCATCGTGATCGGGGACCCACTGCAATGAGGCGTTCGCGTAAATAATATCCTGAGGGATACCCGGTCGCCATGTGCTGATATCCGACAGGTGGAAATGACAGGCAGGCAATCGCTGTTTAGCCTGTATCAGCATGTTTTCAGAACTATCAATGCCCGTAACGTTTGCTCGAGGATAAGCCTGATAAAGTAATTCGGTACTGTTCCCCGGCCCACAACCGAGATCGCTGATATGTTTAGCTTCTGGATGAAAAATACGTGCCAATAACTCTGCGGCGGGACGTGTTCTTTCTGCTTCAAACTGCAAATAGAGATCAGGATTCCAGTCTTTCATGATATTCCTTAATTAGCGGATCGATACGCTTATGGATTAGATCTAAAATACAGAATCAATAGATTGAAGTGAATAACATATACAGGACTAAAAAGATAATGAAGTTTTGGCTGGGGGTAATTTGCCAGAATTGCCAATGAACAAGGCCAGCATAGGTTTTTAACTCATACTGGCCTTATTCGTTATCAAAGATAACGCACCACAGTCGGGGAACAAAACGTTTAGATTTTAATTATCCCCCGCCCTTTCAAATACCCAATAAGCTCAGCAACCAGCGCCGCCACTGGCTGTCGCCCATCCAAATGCACATCCGGGTCTAACGGTGCTTCGTAAGGTAAATCAACGCCGGTAAACTGGGTAATTTCCCCTTTTCGGGCCTTTTTATATAGCCCCTTAGGGTCACGCTGTTCACACACCTCAATGGGTGTATCAACAAAGACTTCAATAAACTGACCGGCAGGCAGGCGTAAAGCAACGCTATCTCTGTCATCACGATAAGGAGAGATGAACGCGGTAATGACCACTAATCCCGCATCCAGCATCAGGCCGGACACTTCTCCTACCCGACGGATATTCTCTTTACGATCCCGGTCGGAAAAGCTTAAGTCCTGACACAAGCCGTGGCGTACATTATCCCCATCCAGCAAATAGGTATGAATATTGAGATGATGTAATGCCTGCTCTAATGCTCCGGCAATGGAAGACTTTCCTGAACCTGACAGCCCCGTTAGCCAAACCACGGCGGCACGATGTTCATTCAAGCGTTCCCGTTCGATACGGGTCACCGGATGGGTGTGCCAGACAATGTTATTTTCCATCAGGCATCACCCTTTGTTATTGGCCCCACTGATATCCCAGTGAGGGTAGTAACGACGAATCAACGTAAACAGTTCTTGTTCGAACTCGCTGTTAAAGGTTGGCTGCTGTTTTTGCACACCGTCAGTTTTCTGAACCAGACCTGCACCTACCGTCACATTGGTTAATCTGTCGATAAAGATAAAACTGCCGGTCTCATGATTAGTCTGGTAACTATCAAACAGCAACGGTTCATCAAATAACACTTCAACCACACCGATACCATTAAGTGACAAGCTCTCTGATGGACGCTGTTCCAGAGAGTTAATATCTCGCTGATGTACAATACGCGCTATGCGTACTCGGCTCTTTTTACCTGATACCTTAATGTCGTAGCTCTGACCTGCCTGCAACGGCTGCTCAGCCATCCAAACCACGTCCAGCGTTGCTCCGGTAGTCGGTTGCAAACTGTTATCCTCTGCGGCTACCAGCAAATCTCCCCGACTGATATCAATTTCATCCTCCAGCACCAGCGTTATCGCCTCTCCCGGCCAAGCTTTTTCAAGTTCACCGTCGAAAGTAACAATCGATTTAATCCGGCTGGTTACGCCTGAAGGCAGTACTTTAATCGCCTGCCCGGTTTCAATCACACCAGAAGATAAGGTACCGGCATAACCGCGAAAATCCAGATTAGGCCGGTTCACATATTGAACCGGAAAGCGCAGAGGCTTTTGCTGCTGTTCAGCCACCACGTTTACCGTCTCCAGAATTTCCAGCAGTGTAGCTCCAGAATACCAAGGCATATTGTTGCCCACGCTGGCGACGTTGTCCCCATCCAGTGCGGACAATGGTACGAACTTAATCTCAGTTTGTTGCGGAAGCTGATTTGCAAACGTCAGATAATCGGTGCGAATCTGTTCAAATACCGACTGTTGATATCCCACCAAGTCCATCTTATTTACCGCAACCACCAGATGGCGAATCCCCAACAGCGTGGCAATAAAGCTATGGCGACGGGTCTGATCCAGTACGCCTTTACGCGCATCAATCAGCAAAATAGCCACATCACAGGTGGACGCCCCAGTTGCCATATTGCGAGTGTACTGCTCATGCCCCGGCGTATCGGCAATGATAAATTTGCGTTTTTCAGTAGAAAAATAACGATAGGCCACATCAATAGTGATGCCCTGTTCACGCTCTGCCTGTAAACCATCCACCAACAATGCCAGATCCAGTTTTTCACCCGCAGTGCCAATACGTTTACTGTCATTATGCAGCGTGGTGAGCTGATCCTGATAAATTTGGCGGGTATCATGCAGCAATCGTCCGATAAGGGTACTTTTGCCATCATCCACACTGCCACAGGTGAGGAAACGTAACAGACTTTTATTCTGTTGAGCATGAAGATAAGCTTCAACGCCGCCCTGCTCCGCAATTTGTCGGGCAATCGCCTCGTTAACGCTCACAGGCTGATTAATCACTTCACTCATCATCTATTCCTCAGAAATAACCCTGCCGTTTTTTCAATTCCATCGAGCCTGACTGATCCCGATCGATAACCCGCCCCTGACGTTCACTGGTGGTGGACACCAGCATTTCTTCAATAATTTCCGGCAGGGTTTCTGCTTCGGATTCAACCGCACCGGTTAACGGCCAGCACCCCAGCGTTCTGAAACGCACTTTACGCTTCACAATCACTTCCCCCGGCTGCAAGTCAATGCGGTTGTCATCTATCATCATCAGCATACCGTCACGCTCTAAAATAGGCCGTGGCTTTGCCAAGTACAAAGGAATAATCTCTATATTTTCCAGAAAGATATATTGCCAAATATCCAACTCGGTCCAGTTAGAGAGCGGAAATACACGAATGCTTTCCCCCTTGTTAATCTGACCATTGTAGTTATGCCACAGCTCAGGACGCTGGTTCTTAGGATCCCAGCGATGAAAACGGTCGCGGAATGAATAGATACGTTCTTTCGCCCGGGATTTCTCTTCATCACGACGGGCACCACCGAATGCGGCATCAAAACCGTACTTATTCAGCGCCTGCTTCAGCCCTTCGGTTTTCATGATATCGGTATGTTTCGCACTGCCGTGCACAAAAGGATTAATCCCCATAGCGACCCCTTCCGGATTTTTATGCACCAGCAAATCGCAGCCATAGGCTTTTGCCGTGCGATCGCGAAACTGATACATCTCCTGAAATTTCCAGCCGGTATCCACATGCAACAGAGGAAACGGCAAATTACCGGGAAAAAAGGCTTTGCGCGCCAAATGCAGCATGACCGAGGAATCTTTTCCAATGGAATAAAGCATCACTGGATTAGCAAATTCAGCCGCCACTTCACGAATAATGTGAATACTTTCTGCTTCCAGTTGGCGTAAGTGAGTCAGTCGTTTTTCGTCCACGTTCAATACCTCAATGCTTTGTCTAAAGGCCATCAGGCCAGATTGACTACCGACTGCCACTGCGCCGGACTATTCTGTGATGCTAAGGATGGCTGAGCAGGTTCACCGAACCAGTTCAGCCGCTGATGCAGCGCCGCCACTTCACCTATCACTAACAACGCGGGGGTTGGCGCTTCACGGGCTAACTCATGCAGTTGTGAAAGTGTTCCGGTTAGCACTTTCTGATCGCTGCGTGTTCCTCTGCTAATCACTGCCACCGGTGTCGATGCTGAACGTCCATGATTTATCAGTTGTTGCTGAATATCGCTGGCTTTTACCGTTCCCATATAAATCGCCAGAGTTTGATGCCCTTGAGCCAGTTGTGACCAATCCACACCATCAGACTCTGGCTTGCAGTGCCCCGTAATAAACGTGATGCTCTGAGCATGATCGCGATGTGTTAGTGGAATTCCAGCATAGGCCGCCGCACCTGCGGCGGCGGTAATACCAGGAACAACTTGATAGCGAATCCCGGCATTAACCAAAACTTCCAGCTCTTCACCCCCCCGACCAAAAATGAAGGGGTCTCCACCTTTTAAACGCACAACACGTTTACCCTGCTGGGCTAATTTAACCAGTAACTGATTGGTCTCTTCCTGTTGTACTGAATGCGATCCAGCACGTTTTCCTACGCTAATTAGCGTGGCGTCACGACGTACCAGTTCCAATATTTCTGGGGTAACCAAAGCATCATGCAATACCACATCGGCCTGTTGAATGGCTCGCAACGCATGTAACGTCAACAGCCCTGGATCTCCGGGGCCTGCCCCTACCAGCGTGACTTCACCGGTCGTTGAAGCGGGATGATATAGCTGTTGTTCAAGCTCGACCTCTGCCTCTTCGGTACGATTTGCCGCCACCAGCGAAGCAAAACGACCATCAAACAGACGCTCCCAAAAATAGCGGCGTTCGCTTAATGAGTGCAGATGTTGCTTAACTCGCGTGCGCCAGTTACCGGCTATTTCGGCAACCTGACCCAGACTGGCTGGTAATAATGCTTCCAGTTTCTCCCGTAACAAACGCGCTAATACCGGTGCTTTACCACCAGAAGAGATAGCAACCACCAAGGGCGAACGGTCAATAATAGAAGGAAAAATGAATGAGCAGCGAGCAGGATCGTCCACCACATTAATCAGGCGACGGCGTTGGTTAGCCGCCTGAAAGACTCTGGCATTCAACGTGCTGTCATTGGTTGCCGCCACCACTAAAAAAATATCGTCTAACTGGCAGGTATCAAACTCCTGCGCCAGCCAGTTCAATGCCTTTTCCTGATGCAGTTTATTCACCTCAGTACCCAGAGATTTAGCCACCACAAACACTTCCGCACCGGCGCTTAAGAGCAAACCAATTTTGCGGGCAGCAATCTCTCCGCCGCCAACAACTAGCACCGGACGATGTTTCAAATCGGCAAACAGAGGTAAATAATCCACGATAACCTTCAGGTTCTTAACAAAACAATAACCTGACTATAGAGAGTCGTTGCTAACGAATGAAATCACCAAATGGAATTTGATATAGCTGAATGGAATAGGAAAAAGATTATCAAATGTTATGTTTACAAAACGGCCAGTTACAGACCATTATTTATACTGACTTAATGACAGCAAACGTGGAGCCTGCATATGACTCGTCTCACCGCAAAAGATTTCCCTCCCGCACTGCTCGAGTATTTTGATTTCTACGTACATGGGCGTATCAGCAAGCGTGAATTTCTCGATCTAGCAACCAAGATGGTGGTTGGTGGAGTATCGGCGGCGGCACTTGGCTCATTATTGATGCCCGACTACAGCTATGCGCAACAGGTAGAGTTTACCGATCCTGAAATTATCGCTGAATATATCCAATATCCATCACCGTTGGGACACGGTAGCGTTCGGGGTTATTTCGTCCGCCCGGCGAAAACCAGCGGTAAAGTACCTGGTGTGGTCGTGGTGCACGAAAACCGTGGACTCAACCCCTATATTGAAGATGTAGCGCGACGTCTGGCAAAAGCAGGCTTTGTCGCTCTGGCTCCGGACGGACTCAGTTCGGTTGGCGGTTACCCGGGAAACGATGATAAAGGGCGCGAACTACAACAGCAGATCGATCCGACTAAATTAATGAATGACTTTTTCGCTGCCATTGAGTTTTTAATACATCACGCGACAACCACCGGCAAAGTGGGTATTACCGGTTTTTGCTACGGTGGCGGAGTCGCGAATGCCGCCGCAGTAGCCTACCCGGAACTGGGTGCTGCCGTGCCCTTCTATGGTCGTCAAGCCAAAACCGAAGATGTACCACACATCAAAGCACCAATACTGCTGCACTACGCCGGGCTAGACTCACGCATTAATGAAGGCTGGCCGGCCTATGAGGCCGCACTGAAAGCCAATCATAAAACTTATGAAGCCTATATTTACCCCGGTGTAAATCATGGATTTCACAATGATTCAACACCGCGCTATGACAAAGAAGCAGCAGAACTTGCTTGGGACAGAACGCTGGCCTGGTTCAGGAAATATTTAATATCTACGGATAGTACTAAAAACCATCAATCATAAAATCAATGGCGGCTTTAATCTCATCGCGATAATGCTGGGCCTGGCACCCTTGGTCACCCAGCATACTTTGACGTACGCTGGCTATTTCATGGGTCATCAGCAGATACTCAACTTCTCCGCGCCAAACAACAAATTTTCACTATTTGTGTTTAAATAAAAATAGACGTTTGGATATGATTTACAATGATGCGGTTTGAATTTTTGGCAGCGATTTAAAAAAATTATGATTATCGTATTAACTATGATTACATAATCTAATTAACAAAATCATATGGAAATTTTATAGGTAACATGCGTATTAACATCCCGAGACCCGAGAGTGAAAAAGAATCGGTTAACTTATTTGATACCGTCATTACTGCAATAAAAGCTATTGATATGGAACTACCCAATTACTTTTTAGAAGCCAATATCATGGACGATAAGAGTATTGAAGAGATTATCGAGTTGTTAAATGCTTATTATACTTCTACTCGAAACTTATCACTTGCACTAACGCATAGTGATAGAAAAAACTGGGAGTTAACTTTAACCGACAAAAAAGTGCCTGAATAATCGCTTAAATTCTTTAGCCTGTCTTAAAAATATATTTCATTGATATTTAAATTAAATATTTATAGCCAACTCTTAATAGCGACACTTACAAACATTATCCGGAAATGAATTAACAAAAGATAATCCGTTAGGTTGCTATAAATTAATCACATTAAAAACCATCAATCATAAAATCAATCGCGGCTTTAATCTCATCGCGATAATGCTGGGCCTGGCACACTTCGTCACCCAGCATACTTTTGCGAACGCTGGCCATCTCATGCGTCATCAATAAGTACTCAACTTCCCCAATACTCAGTATCGGGCATAAGTGTTGAGGGACCTTTCCTTTAAATCGGCGACGGGGGAAGAGTGGAATCACCCATCGCGTTGTCAACGCATCAATCAGGTCACTTTGTACATTCAATAAGTACGGGTAATCCTTGTTATTACCCGTATTACGATAGACAGTATATTGCACAATCAAAATGCCTTATATTCATCGGAAAGTAAGCCGCTCTCATCACTAATCCGGTTTAGCTCTTCCATCGCCTGCCGGTTTTCATGCTTCCATTGAGCAGCAGATGCTGCCTGTAACTGTGCCTCAATGGCTTGAGTCAATACTGCTGATAAATTGATACCCATATCGCGAGCCTTTTGATACAAAACTGGATCCAACGTCACACTGACCGTCTTTTTGGTTATTTTTGCATGGGTTTTTGTCATATTTCACCCCTGTTAAAACACGTGTTAATGAACATATAATGAACGATTAACATCAGGATGTAAAGTGCCCCTGCTTACTCATAACCCCCGATAACACTGTAAATGAATTGATTATTAAACCATTCCATTCACTGCCACAGATGCTATCCAAATAGTCTGACGCAATCCATTCACATATCATTAAGTTGCGAGGCAATACGCAATAAAAATACCAAGGGGGATCGACTTAACATAAGTCAACGAAGCACCCTATCTGTTAACAATACTGATAGTTGAGAGGAACTACCGTAGAGATCAACTTGACGCACACCAAAGAAGTGCCCTATCTGTTAGCAATGCCAATCGTTGGGAGGGACGGGCGTGGGGGTCGACTTAGCATAAACCAACGACAAACAGGCAAAGCCTGTTTGAACAGCGCTCGCGCTGGCCCGAAGGGTGAAGCACCGCAGGGTGTTTCATAACTGCCCGTAGCCCGGCCAAGCCCAACGCACTCCAATCTCAAGTACAGACGGTCTTCCGGTCGAGCACAAACCTAGTATAAGCACCTCTGATTTTACGACCGGAATATCCATCAATATCTATTAATCGGGTTTTTCATCACCAAATATCACCCTTCATGCAACCCACACTCCCGCTTCAGGCCAAAAAAACGCGTTTCTTCTTCACTCATGCCGGGTTCCCATTTACGGGTGGTGTGAGTATCCCCTACAGATAAATAGCCCTGTTCCCATAAAGGATGATAATTCAGGCCGTTATCCGTCAGATATTGATAAATCTGCCGGTTATCCCAATCGATAATCGGCAGAAATTTAAATACCCCACGCTGAATGGCGAGCACCGGTAATTGCGCCCGGGAACTCGACTGTTCACGGCGCAAACCGGCAAACCAAGTTTGCGCCTGTAGCTCCGCTAAAGCTCGGTTCATCGGCTCAACTTTATTCAACTGGTTATAACGCTCAATACCTTCAACCCCCTGCTCCCAAAGTTTGCCGTAGCGGCTTTCTTGCCAGACAGGGGAATAAGGGGAACGATAAACCTTCAGGTTAAGCTTAAGCTGCTCCGTCAGGCTATCAATAAACTGGTAGGTTTCGGGAAACAAATAGCCGGTATCCGTCAGGATCACCGGTATCTCTGGCTGCTGACGCGTAACTAAATGAAGACAAACCGCCGCCTGAATACCAAAACTGGAAGAGAGTACTTTATTTTCTGGCAAATTCTCCAGCGCCCACGCCACACGCCGTGCGGCAGATAACGATTCTAACTGGCGGTTAACCTCCGCCAGTTCCGTTTTCTGCTCTTCCGCCGTTAGCTGATTTAACCGGGCTAAATTCAGGTTCGACATGATGTCTCCTTAATCGTAAAAGTCACGAGCCGAGTCAATAACCGGTTTAATGATTCCGGCGCGAATAACGTAATCCCCAAACCCTTCCTGCTCCTGACGCTCGCTGGCCCAACGACCAATCAAGCCATCCAGTTCGGACAGTATTTGCGCTGAAGTAATATTTTCACGATACATGCGGGGAATACGCGTCCCTTCACGGTTACCACCAATATGCAGGTTATAACGATCTGGCGCTTTACCCACCAGCCCAACCTCAGCCAGCATTGCCCGCCCACAGCCGTTAGGGCAACCTGTCACCCGTAGAATAATATGCTCATCAGGCAGTTGATGCTTTTCCATCACCTGCTCTACCTGAGTAATAAAATCAGGTAGGAAACGTTCAGCTTCAGCCATTGCCAGCGGACACGTAGGAAATGAAACGCATGCCATAGCGTTTTTACGCTGTTCTGATACCCCATCACTAATTAGCCCGTGCTGGCGCGCTAGCGTCTCTATTTTGGCTTTATCTTCAACGGTAACCCCCGCCACAATCAGATTCTGATTGGCCGTTAGGCGAAAATCCCCTTTATGGATTTTGGCAATTTCAGCCATACCGGTTTTTAACGGTTTGCCTGGGTAATCCAACAGACGACCATTTTCGATAAACAGCGTTAGGTGCCATTGTTTATCAATACCTTCCACCCAACCAATGCGATCGCCACGGCGAGTGAAATGATAAGGAACAATCGGGGCAAAACTCACCCCGGCCCGTTTCTCTACTTCTTGCTTAAAAGCGTCAACACCTACTCGTTCCAGCGTATATTTAGTCTTGGCGTTTTTACGCTCTGAACGGTTGCCCCAATCGCGTTGAGTAGTCACTACCGCTTCCGCAATCGCCAAAGTATGTTCTAACGGAATATAACCAAACTCAGAAGCCTTACGTGGATAAGTCAGCTTATCACCGTGGGTCATCGCCAGACCACCGCCCACCAGCACGTTAAAACCGACCAGTTGACCATTTTCACCAATGGCAACAAAGTTGAGATCGTTAGCGTGCAGATCCACATCATTATCCGGCGGGATCACCACGCTGGTTTTAAATTTACGCGGTAAATAGGTCGCGCCAAGAATGGGTTCTACGTCGGTGGTTTCCAGTTTTTCCCCATCCAACCAGATTTCAGCGTAGGCGCGGGTTTTCGGCAATAAGTGTTCCGAAATCTTCTTTGCCCACTCGTATGCCTGCTGATGCAGTTCCGACTCAACGGGATTCGAAGTACAGAGCACATTGCGGTTTACGTCACCGGCAGTGGCAATCGAATCCATGCCCAAACGGTGCAGCAACTGATGCATAGGTTTGATATCGTTTTTCAATACCCCGTGAAACTGGAAAGTCTGACGGGTTGTCAGGCGAATGCTGCCGTACAGCGTATCTTCAGCGGCAAAGCGATCGATGCCCAACCATTGTTGAGGGGTAATAATCCCGCCCGGCAAACGACAGCGAAGCATCACGTTTAACAGTGGTTCTAGCTTCTGCTCTGCCCGTTCAGCGCGTAAATCGCGATCGTCTTGTTGGTACATACCGTGAAAACGGATCAGTTGAAAATTGTCTCCACGAAATCCGCCGGTAAGGCCGTCTTTCAAATCATCGGCAATGGTGCCACGCAGCAAGTTACTCTCACGTTTTAGCCGTTCGTTGTCAGACAGTTTAATCTCTGAATCATTGCTCATTAGTAAACATCCCGCTGATAGCGTTTATCGATACGCAGTTCGCTTAAAAATTCGTCGGCCTGTTCAGGGTCCATCGCCCCGTGTATTGACACAACGTCCAGTAAAGCACGTTCCACATCTTTTGCCATACGGTTAGCATCACCGCAGACGTAAAGATGGGCACCATCCTGAATCCATTGCCACAGTTCACTGCCGTTCTCCCGCAGCTTGTCTTGTACATAAACTTTATGTTGCTGATCTCTCGACCAGGCCAGATCGATACGGTTTAGCAGGCCGCTTTTCACATAGCCCTGCCATTCCACCTGATAGAGAAAATCAGAAGTAAAATGGGGGTTGCCAAAAAACAGCCAGTTTTTGCCTTCCGCACCGGTCGCTTCACGCTGCTGCATAAAAGCCCTGAACGGTGCGATACCGGTTCCCGGCCCAATCATAATCACAGGGGTAGAGGGATCGTCCGGCAGTCTAAAGTTGTCGTTATGTTCAATAAACACGGCAATATCGCCCTCTTCTTCCAGACGATCCGCCAGATAGCCGGACGCCCCTCCGGTACGAGGGTTTTCATCCACGCTATAGCGCACTACACCAACGGTAAGATGCGCTTCACTACCCACTTCTTCTTGCGATGAAGCAATAGAATAGAGGCGCGGGGTAATAGGACGTAGCATGGACAGCAGAGTCTGAGCATCCATAGATGAAGGCGCACGGCGAACCATATCCACGATGGGCGTGTTATGGGCATATTCCTGCCAGTGTGGCTTATCGGTCAGCAGTTCCACCAAACGGGCATCGCCACTGTGATTGGCATAAAACTCCACAATCGCGGTGGTATTTTGCGTCAGTTCATAATGATATTTCAGGGCATCCCGCAGCGGTTGCGGCTTGCCCTGAACTTCAACCTGAGTGTCACCCGCAATACCCAGCTCTGACAGCAGGGTTTCAATCAATTCACTGTCGTTTTGAAACCAGACGCCTAATGCATCGCCCGGCTGATAGCTCAGCCCCGAGTCACCTAAATCAATTTCTATATGACGTACATCGCGATCGGAACTGCGCGAGGTAATCTTTTGGTTGACGGATAACGAGGCGATCAGCGGTTGCGCTTTGGTGTATTGACTGTGACTTTTGCTAAGGCCCGGCGTATGGGCTACGGATGACGACAACGACGCAGGCACTTCAGCCTTCAGTCGCTCCACAATCTGATGACGCCATTGCTCGGCCAGCGCCTGATAATCAACATCCGCATCTACCCTATCCAGCAAGCGACGCGCTCCCAGCGCCTCTAGGCGAAGGTCAAAATCTTTACCGGTCTGGCAGAAGTTTTCGTAGGAAGTATCCCCCAGACCAAAAACCGCAAACTGCGTCTGATTCAGCGCCGGTGCTTTTTTTGAAAACAGATATTTATACAGTGCAATCGCCTCTTCCGGCGCGTCACCTTCTCCCTGAGTTGAGGCCACCACGATAAGCTGCCTTTCTTGATCGATCTGCTTAAATTTGTAGTCACCGGCGTTGACTAAGGTTGCGGATAAGCCAGCATGGTTCAGATCGTCACGCAACTGAGTTGCCAACCTGCGCGCATTGCCGGTTTGCGAAGCCGATAAAATCGTTATCGGACGTGTAGTCACAGCAGAGGTTGATAAGGGGATTGCCGCCGCAAACGTATCGTTATTCTGGCTGGTTAATCCCCACAAATAGCCTGATACCCAGGCCAACTGTGCAGGCGATAAGCCGGAAGTAGCCGTCTTCAACCGTTCTAATTGTTCCTGTGACAACGGTAAAACAGGGACAGGTAAAGCCTTATCTGACATGGGTATGCGGATCCTTTAGAATTATTCTGTCTAAGAGTATCCCGCTGGTTTCATTAGATTAAAGAATGGATAGACATAACAAATAATAAAAGGCATATGGGGGAAGTCGCGCCACGGGTTATCTGAACCCAATGGCGCTAGCGCTAACTTATCTGATGGTTAACAATATCAGTTTACGCTATCCGCCTCGGGCAGCGCCAATGGCGGAATAACCAGCTCGGCCGCATCCGATATCCAAAGGGATTTATCAGTACGGTAGCATTGCAGCTGGTCACGCAGCGATTTGCTCCAACCATATTTATCGGCCAATTCAATAGTCCTTCTGACCCGCAATAAAGCCATAAACATCAAATGACGACGCTTTTTTGATAATCCGGGAACCAAATCGGTTATTCGGTCAGCATCTAAATGTTGGGCGGCTAAAGTAATGGCTGAAGATAAATATACGTTGGAAGCATCTTCTAGCGCTCGAGCTATCATGGCTGGCTCATAGGAGCCATGAGCCGACATCAGGGCAATAACTCTATGATAATGAATATTCGAATCAGCAAGCGTGGCTAATGACTGAGATAAGGCCGGATAATTTTTAGCCTTTTTTCCCAGAGCAATCATGTATTTCCAACGTTGGTCGTGATCTAGATTTTCTATAACTTTCAAAATGTTAGCGCCATTCATGGAATATCCTTATTACTATTAGCGAATCAGGGAATTAACCCTTCAATATTCCCCCATTTCTGGTAACCAGTTTACTCATCCTATTTTTACTGTATACGGATAAAAAATCATTTTACTCACTGAATTACTATGGCATTAAAATAACACCTTGACCTTCCTGTTGCTGGAAGGTTTAAACTTCATTACAGCTAAGAAAAACCAATTACGGTAGAAAAATCTGAGCAAGTAATCAGGAGTCTATTATGCAACACACGACTATTCTGCAACTGACCGGTCTGTCCTGTATGGGCTGTGCTGGCAGAGTCAAAAAAGCACTCGATGCGTTACCCGGCGTACAATCCAGCGATGTTAATGTTACTCAGGCCAAAGTAGTCAGCGAACTCCCCGATGCTGCGTTAATGGCTGCCGTTGAACAGGCGGGCTATCAGGCTGAAAGCGCCAAACCTGACGTGACATTAGCGCTGTCTGGGCTCTCATGTGGTCACTGTACCGGCGCAACCACCAAAGCACTGGAAGCCGTTGACGGCGTGCTGGCAGCAGATGTTACGCTGGATAAAGCCGAAATCTACGGTAGTGCAAAACCGTCAGTGCTAATAGAAGCCATTCATCAAGCTGGCTTTGAAGCAACCCTGAGTTCCGCTAGCCCAAAAACTGAGCCGCTGTCAGTATCAGAAACGCCGGAGCCAATGACAGCGGCAAACACTCGCCATCCGGCAAATGTATTACCGACCGTTGTACTCAATGAGAGTGATGACAGCGTACAGCTACTGCTTAGCGGCATGAGCTGCGCCAGTTGTGTCAACAAAGTACAGAAAGCGCTGGAAAGCGTTTCCGGTGTTGAACAGGCTCGGGTCAATCTGGCGGAGCGCAGCGCTATGGTATTTGGTCAGCCACAGCAGTCTGAACTGCTCCGCGCGGTGCAAAAAGCCGGCTATGGGGCCGAGATCATTCAGGATGAAGAGCAACGTCGTGCCCGACAGCACCAAGCGTCACAAAAAAGCATTCGCCAATATCGTTGGCAGTCCGCGCTGGCACTGGTGTTAGGTATTCCACTTATGCTATGGGGTGTCTTTGGCGGCACCATGAT
The DNA here is from genome assembly GCF_003096015.2 of Limnobaculum parvum. Lineage (NCBI taxonomy): Bacteria > Pseudomonadati > Pseudomonadota > Gammaproteobacteria > Enterobacterales > Budviciaceae > Limnobaculum > Limnobaculum parvum. The sequence goes on from NZ_CP029185.2 coordinate 2,323,992, forward strand.
GGTGACCTCTGATAACCAGTCTTACTGGATTATTATCGGTTTAATCACCCTAACGGTAATGGTTGCTGCCGGGGGGCATTTCTATATAAATGCCTGGCGCAGCCTGATGAACCGCAGCGCCACCATGGATACCCTAATTGCATTGGGTACCGGCGCGGCATGGATTTACTCCATCAGCGTTGCTATCTGGCCACAAATTTTCCCGATGGCTGCCCGGCATATCTATTTTGAAGCCAGCGCCATGATTATCGGCCTGATCAATTTAGGTCATGCGCTGGAGCAGAGGGCAAGACAGCGTTCATCAAAAGCATTGGAACGACTGCTGGACTTGACGCCACCAACGGCCAAAGTCGTTACCGAACAGGGTGAGCAAACGATCCCTCTGTCTGAAGTTCAGGTAGGCATGTCAATTCGCCTCACCACCGGCGACCGAGTGCCGGTAGATGGGGAAATCATTCAGGGCGAGATCTGGCTGGATGAAGCCATGCTGACCGGCGAAGCCATGCCACAGCAAAAATCAGCACAGGACCGGGTTCATGCAGGTACCGTGGTTCAGGATGGTAGCGCCCTGTTCCGCGCAGGCGCTATCGGTAATCAAACCACCCTAGCACGTATTATCAAGCTGGTTCGTCAGGCACAAAGTAGTAAACCAGAAATCGGTCGAATGGCTGACCGTATATCCGCCGTCTTCGTGCCGGTGGTGGTCGCCATCGCCTTAATCAGCGGACTGATTTGGTATCTGATAGGGCCACAACCACAACTTGTATATACCCTCGTGATTGTCACTACGGTACTGATTATCGCCTGCCCTTGTGCGCTGGGCCTAGCTACGCCGATGTCGATTATCTCCGGCGTTGGCCGCGCCGCTGAACTGGGGGTATTAGTTCGTGATGCGGATGCCCTGCAACAGGCCAGCACGGTAGACACGGTAATTTTTGATAAAACCGGTACCCTGACCGAAGGTAAACCGCAGGTTACCGCTATTCATACCTTTAATCAGGTAACTGAAACTCAGGTTCTGCAATGGGCGGCGGCATTAGAACAAGGTACCAGCCATCCATTGGCGCATGCCATTATAACTAAAGCGGAAGGAATAAGCCTGCCGCAGGTGAATGGGTTCCGCACGCTGCGAGGTTTAGGGGTTAGCGGCTCTGTTGGCGAATCTGCCCTCCTGCTGGGTAACGATCGCTTGATGACTGAACAGCAAGTAGATATCAGCGCAGCCGCTGATACAATCCGCACTGAAGCAGAACGGGGAGCGACGCCGGTATTGCTAGCAGCAAATGGCACATTGGTCGCCGTGTTCGCCATCCGCGATCCGTTAAGAAACGATAGCATTCAGGCGCTACGGCGCTTACACCAGCAGGGTTATCAACTGGTGATGTTAACCGGAGATAACCAAGTCACCGCCAATGCGATTGCTAAAGAGGCTGGCATCGATAACGTGATCGCCGGTGTGTTACCTGAAGGTAAAGCCGATGCTATTAAGCAACTACAGCAAGCTGGACATAAAGTGGCCATGGTGGGTGATGGCATCAACGATGCGCCAGCACTGGCCTGTGCCGATGTGGGTATCGCCATGGGAGGAGGCAGCGATATCGCCATTGAAACCGCGGCTATCACCCTGATGCGCCATAGCCTGAACGGTGTTGCCGATGCGCTGGCGTTGTCTAAAGCCACGCTACGCAATATGAAGCAGAACCTGTTGGGAGCCTTTATTTACAACTCGCTGGGTATTCCGATTGCGGCCGGTGTGCTTTATCCATTGACCGGTGCTTTACTCAGCCCAGTAGTGGCTGGCGCTGCTATGGCTTTGTCGTCCATTACCGTGGTGGGAAATGCCAACCGCCTGTTGCGGTTTAAACCAAAGGGATAATTGAACCTGAAGTTAAGGTTCGATGATAAAAATACAATCCGTGCCCCAGCTTAATTCACCACAGTTGGGGCATACTGATGTTTATCAGCACGGCTATTTAGGAAACGATAATTCAACATGATACTCATCACAGATAAACCCTTCACTGGCTGGATTATCTGGTTCTTCCTCGATTGACCAATAGCGCAACGACGGTTCTTCCTTTTCAATCGTCCGTCGAACGTCCGAGGTTAATACATCCGACATATGAATCACCATCTCAACTTTTGACCAACTATCAGAAACTTCCTTAACGCGGTTACCTGCCGAAACGGCAATCACTAACGCGTGGCTTATAGATGGGGAGCTGATCATGCGGTTTTCCTGACGTAATATTATTGGGTAAGTTTAGATGATTTAAGCTGTTTATGATAAATAGCTGAGGGTTACTTCTCTATAAAAATACATTTAATTTTTATAGTTAAAGTCGATGTGTGTCACTCAGAACATCGGGATCTTAGTGCTTATTAACTAACTGCGGGATAAAGCTCTTTTATATACTCTTCTACGAATGGTATTAATTCATCAACCGGATAAAAATCCTTCCGTTGAACCAAGTAGGAATCATCATAAATGACTCTAGCGATTAAGTATTTTGCAAGCAAATAAGCAATGATGGTAGAAAATTTCTGACTCATTTCGCCTCTTGTGCTGACCCCTGTCATAATAGGCCAGTCCATATCATCCTCGTCACGAACTTCCGGCTCAAAATAAGAAAAGCTTACCCAGCAAAAATATCCATGAGCATGATCTTGAATAAATAAAAATTTATCAGATAAATCAATGGATTTCTTAGCTGACACGCCAACAGTTAACTGCTGTGTTGATAACGATAGCTCATGAAAACCATCGACTACAACATCCAGTAATCGCTCAAAAGAAGGGACTTCTCTGATAGGGAACATTATTTCATTTGCCATTACTTTCCACCTTCCTTTGTTATTGAACCATTTGATCGTTGGGGATATCTTTCTCCATTAATCCATTATAATCCTGACGGCCTTTTTATGCTCTAAAGGATCCGAGTCGTTGAGTTTCTGCTTCGCTAAATCAAGCGCGGTCTTTTCCAACTGGCGGAAAGATGGTGATTGAAGTGGATATTCAGCTCTGGCGGTTACAATCAAGCTCTCAAGCAACATCGGAAGCTTGATGCTTATTGATTAATTGCGGGATAAAGCTCTTTTATATACTGTTCTTTCTACGGATGGCGTTAATTCATCAACAGGATAAAATTCTTTAACAGTAATTGTGTTTGTTTAACTATTTCGATAATAGAAAAGCCATAAGACAAGCCCTATGGGAAATCCCAACAGGCTAATTTTTAAGATGGTAACTATTTCTTCTTTTCCAAAAGGGAAAGGCTTATCAAAATCCCATATAAACCACCCCTTGAGAAAATAAGAAAAAACACCTATCAATAGCAAAGGAATACACATCAGGAAACACAGATAAATCAAGGTCAATATGGATTTTTTCCAATTATGTAGATTCATTTTTTCCTCCTGATGTAGATTTATTTAAGTTATCGCCAACAAGGCCAAAGTTAATTTTAGTTCTATAACCGCAGAGACTAGTTTAATTCGCTCTACATTTATTCCTAAATAGCCTGAATAACCCACCCAGAAAATATATGAAAATCTTTTATCAAATACAGTTAAATACTTAAGGCTGGAGGTGTTAGTCTCATTTTTTAGAAAAAGGTCACATATATTTTTCATTTTATCCCTCTGACTTATAAAAATTGATAAATAACCAATAAATTTAGAATTTTCATAATCTAAGCCAAATTAGTCAAAATCAATAACATTTCAATAAACTCGGGATATCATTTGCCGGATACTTATTAACTCACTACGGGATAAAGCTCTTTTATATATTGTTCCACGAATGGTCTTAATTCATCAACAGGATAAAAATCCTTCCGTTGAACCAAGTAGGAATCATCATAAATGACTCTCGCCGCTAAGTATTTTGCAAGCAGATAAGCAATGATGGTAGAAAATTTCTGACTCATTTCGCCTCTTGTGCTGACCCCTGTCATAATAGGCCAATCCATATCATCCTCATCACGGACTTCCGGCTCAAAATAAGAAAAGCTTACCCAACAAAAATATCCATAAGCATGATCTTGAATAAATACAAACTTATCAGATAAATCAATGGATTTCTTGGCTGATACGCCAACAGTTAACTGTTGTGTCGATAAGGATAACTCATCAAAACCATCAACAATAACATCCACTAGCCTTTCGAAAGAGGGACACTCTTTGATAGGAAACATAATTTTATTTGCCATTACTTGTCACCTCCTTTTGTCATTGAACCACTGGTTACATTCAACCACCCATCTTGGGTTTTAATATAAATATGATTAACAGTACCTTCCATCGTTACATTAGACACAGGAGAACCGGGCTTAAAGTGATTAATCATTTCATTCATACTAACACCCGTTTTAGACGCATCAATGTATAAATCACCTTGCAAGTACCAATCCATTCTGCTGCAACGGCACTCGTTCCGTCCAGTGTACTAACCAGATCGGGATCAAGCCCCATCGCTTTCAGATAAGCGTATTCTTCCGTGTTTCAGATAGCTATTCACCATCTTTACTTTTTGTTTGCTTTTTTCGAGACTCTCGTAAGTCAATGATGTTAAAAATTAAAGCACCTAAAGATATTAATGCTCCGGCAGCCACACTTATTTTTATTACTTTAATTACACCATCGAAAGATAAATGAAACTCAGCAGTATAAATAAAAGCTGTCACAATTCGTACAGCTACACCTAGTATAAAAAAAGCAGTCGTCATATATAAAAAAATGAGAATAAATATATAAGGTGTCATTTTTTTTATTGTCATTTCTTAACCTTATCTTTGGTTAACTCTTTGACGGTATCATTTGTCATTTCAAATGTAACAGAAGAACCAATGTCACCTATCAAACCAGAAAAAGCTCCTGTATATGGCATTAATATATTTGGCACATATTTCCCAAAAGCCCCACCGGCTAATGAACCAGCAATAGCCCCAGACTGAGCGGACAGATCTGGTCCATCAGTCATAAACGCCCCACCCATATTAATTACCATATTTTGAATAATACCTCTCCCCGGCGCCAAGAATCAAACGGCACCTCCAAAACTCTGAAGGGGCCGTTTATCTTGATTAAGAACTCAGTATTACCCTTGTTGGTAACGTTCATCCTGCTGAATAAGCGGCTCTATTTGAGTCTCCCAAATATTTTTTTGAAAAATTTGTAATTCTGATGGCTCTTTTCTGGATGAAATACAATTTCTGATAGCTTGAACTGCTATATTGAAATCAGTAATGCTTAATTCAATAAAACTAATTTGATCAAGAACTTCATATTGCATAATTTGGTCATATATGCCTACAAATCTTTCTTGTAAAGCTTCCTTAAATAGCACTTCTAATGCATTAGAAGCACTTCTATTGAGCCCTTCATGCAAGCTACCCTCAATGTTGTCATTTTCTGGAGGCTTATATCCAATAAAAAAAGTTGCACCCATAAATCACCTCATAATTTTATTATTACTATTTTATTTTGTTGCGCTTCAGGCAATGTTTTAACAAAAATTCGCAGGTGGAGTGGTGATTGAGGCAGATATTACTAGCTGACGGTTAAAACAAATCTCCCGACCAAAATATATAGTCGGGAGCTTTTTATTACGGCATTTTAGCCAGTAGAGTATTAACTTTTTCAGTATCTTCCGGATGTAGCTGGAGATATTTTTCACAGGCCAGCCTGACATATTTATAGCAGGTCTCTTCACTTACTATAACTATATTGTCTTCCTCTGGTGGATAGCCAACAGCAAATTCAACACCTTCAAAGTGTTCCTCTTCATCATAACTATCCATATCAGGAAAGTGACAATACGCGCCATCAGTATTCAGAGCACCTTTTTGAGATAATAGTTCAATTGTCCTCAAAAAGTCTCCATCACTATACATGATGTCAAAATAAGATTTTACAATCCAATCTCGATTATTATAGTCATATGGCAGTTCAAATAAAAAACGATTTAGTTCGTCAAAAGAATCACTCATTTTTACATTCCTATTTAGGATGAAAATTACTAATGCTTTTAGTTTTTGGATCTATATATACTCTAAAGGTAATACCACCTGCTGTAGAAGTATAAGACTGCAACCCTTTAGCCCTTGCATTTTCATATCCTTTAGCCGTGTCCACTTCCCTTAAAATGAGACAATTATAATTAGACTTTCTGCCTTACTTAACTGCAGGAGTATTTATGAAAAAGATCCGTTTTACTGAGACCCAAATCGTTAATATCTTAAAACTCGCTGATTCTGGGATAAAAGTGGATGATATTTGCCGTCAAAATAGCATTAGTAGTGCAACCTATTATAACTGGAAGTCAAAGTATGGTGGGATGGAAGCGGCTGATATAAAAAGAATTAAAGAGCTTGAAGAAGAAAATACTAAATTGAAAAAGATGTTTGCTGATGTCAGTCTGGAAAATCATGCTATGAAGGAGCTCTTTGCAAAAAAGGGTTGGTGATGGCAGAGAAAAAATCCTGCGCAAAAATACTCGTTACCTCAGGATTATCTGTCATAAAAGCTTGCAAGATGACGGCATTAACACGCTCAGTTTATTATCGACAATGCATTGATTGGAAAGAAAAAGATAGTCAGGTGATTACAGCGATTCAATCAGTTTTAGCTAAATCGCCTCAAGCTGGTTTTTGGAAATGTTATTTTCGACTTCGCTTTCAAGGCTATCATTTTAATCATAAACGCGTTTATCGGGTTTATTGCCGTTTAGGACTGAATTTACGACGCCGGGTTAAAAAGATTTTGCCAAAACGAGAAAAACAGCCATTGTCAGTCGCTAAAATGGCAAATGCTCAATGGGCGTTGGATTTCATGCATGATGCTTTGTATTGTGGAAAACGCTTTAGAACATTAAATATTTTGGATGAAGGGACTCGGGAATGTTTAGCTATCGAAATTGATACATCGTTACCCGCAGAACGAGTTATTCGGGTTCTTGAACGTTTAAAAGAAGAGCGTGGGTTACCAAAGCAAATTAGGGTTGATAATGGCCCCGAGCTTATTTCTATTAACTTATTGAATTATTGTGAAGAAAACAATGTGAAATTAGTTCACATTCAGCCTGGGAAACCCACGCAAAATGGTTTTATTGAGCGATTTAATGGTTCGTTTCGTCGCGAATTTTTAAATGCCTATTTATTTGACTCATTAAGCCAAGTACGGGAAATGGCTTGGTTTTGGCAACAAGATTATAACGATGAAAGAACACATGAAAGCTTAGGAAATATGCCACCAACAGCTTATCGGAAACAACTGGAAAACTCTAATAACTTACTGTCCTAAATATAGGGGAGTGGACAAAAGGATGTAGAGCTTCTGCCTTTATATTTGCATTACTACTACCGATAGCTATTTTTCCTGTCAAGGAATCATATGCGCCAACCATTACAGCGTTTTTACTTGCTTGTGAACCAGACGTAAATTTATTAATTTCATTTAATAAATCTTTCTTAGCTTGTACAGCTAATGCACTTGTATCTGCCCCACTATTATAAAATAAACTACTTTCCTGCCACGCTTTCCCCGGCGAAGCTATAGCTCCATCAATTCTCGAAATAGCACTATTCCCTGCCATACCACCCGCAAACATCGCAGTTCCTAACCCAATATCCCAAGCCCCTGCACCATAATGACCATCAGAGAGTTCCCCAACACCATACCCCATCTGATAAGCTCCGCCAGCTTTCAGTGCATAACGTGCTATAGCTCCCGATGTCCCCGGTGCTCCCGGTAATCCTAAAAATACGTCATTACCTATTTTTGCCAGACTATTGGTAGAGCCTGCTCTTGCCAAATAACGGTATGCTTCATTATAAGCCTCAACATCTGTTGGTGGAGCAAAGAATGAATTACTGGTCAGGATGCTTTGTACTGCCTCCTCTGCCCGCTCTTTTGTATAACCGAGATTAAGCTGAAGATCTAAGCTATATTGATTCAATGAACGTGCCAGTGATTGTTGTTCACTTTCCGTCAGTTCCTGACCTTGCTGGAGCTTGTGTACCAACCCATTGGTATACTTGTCTTCATCCATCAGTTGAACAATATCAGTGGAGGCCTTAACTAGGTTTTCACCGGCCTTTTGCTCCTCAAGTGCTTTTGTCAGCGCATCTGATTTTGATGGGCTAAGGTAATTATTAACAGAAGAATTATACGCAGCCGCCGCAGCCGTTCCCGCATCCGCGGTATTATCAGCCACTAAACCAGCCGCCACGCCGGTGGCGATTGAGGTCATGTTGGCAATAAACTGACGTTCGGCTTCGGTCAGGTCATCAGTCTTCTTATGATACAGATCTTCCGCTATCGTCTTCGCTATCAGCTCACCGCTGGCCGCACCTAACGCACCAGACAGGCCATTATTACCCGAACCCTCAGCTACCGCCAGACCAACAATCGCATGACCTATCACTTTCGCGAACAGGTTCGCATTGTTCGGATGTTCCTCGTCTATCGGGAAATTCGTATCCGCCAGTTTCTTCACGCCCTGAGCCAGTAACGGGGCCGAAGCCGCCGCGGCGGCGTTCCCCGCACTACCACCGCCCATCGCTACCGTCAGCGCTGCACCGGCTGCCTGTATCGCTCGGCCAACATTGCTGCCGGTGCCGTAGAACTCCATTTCCTTTTCGTAGAATTTGTCATAAGAAGCCTGATAGATAACCGCGTAGGTCGCTTTGTTTAAATCTTCCTGCGTTGGATTCTCATTACCGGCTTTAGCTAAATCCGCTCTCGCCTGTGCAACGATGGCCGGATCTTTAGAAGCCGCATCCTTATTGGCATCTGCCTCGGCACGGGCTTGATCCTGTGCGTTCATCACCCCAATATTGGTCGCAATAGTCGTCACCTGCGACACTATCTGCCCCGCCAGACCTATCGCTTCCAGATTACGCATCTGCTCATCGGCATCAAAAATCTTATCCAGCGGATTGGCTGCGTTAGCCGTGTCATTGCTGAGCTTCGCAATATCCTGCTGCTGATTGTTTTGGTCGCGAATAGTGATATTGCCATCCGCTATCGCCGCATGGGTCGTGCTACTGGCGCTGTCACCATAGGCCACCACGATAGGCGTACCCGGTACGCCCGGGAACCCAAACGGTGCGCCACCGCCCGAGCCGATACTCATCGACACATGGCTGACGTCATAATCTGCCTTGTTCTTGATATCGCTCCAACCCAACGTGCCGGTGTCCAGACTGTTCAGTTCTGGCGTCGCTTCCGACGCAATCACCGCCCCGTCTAACTGGGTGTGCTTACCGACGGTAATGTCATAGCCGCCCTTGCCGGCGTAAATCCCGCTCTGTTCAGTCACGCTGGCCCACGTGCTGTCCATCTTGTCCATCGTGAAGCCCAGACTGCCGTCGAAACCGGTGCCGTAGCTGCCGGCAATATTCAGTGAGTATTGCTCGTAGCTGTAGTCATCGGTGTCCTGCAATGAACGCACCGTCAAGTCACGACCCACGTCCATCGTGACGGAATCCCCTTTCGCCAGTGCGCCAATCAGGTTGGTATCCCGACCGCTGATGATGGTCAGGTTATTACCGGCCTCAAGCTGACTCTCCGTCCAGTACAGGCCGTCTGCATGCATATTCCCTTGTGAGAAGTTCGCATCGGCAAAGAAGCGCAGGCCGTTTTTACCCCCGCCAATACCAAAACTGACCCCGGCGTTACCGCCGTAGCTCTTGTTCTCACTGTCAGTTTTCTGGGTGTTCGCCGAGGCCAGCAGGTTAACGTCCCGGTTGGCGTCAAGCAACATATTATTCCCCGCATTGATGGCGGAGCCTTTAAGGGTGATATCGCCATCCACCCCTTTCTCACCGTTACCGGTGGCGGTAATCGACAGATTATTCCCCGCCGCAATGGTCGAACCCTGCGCGGCCCGTATCTTGGTGTCGGTGGTGGATTCAGTACGCTGAGCACCGCCCGAAATACTGATACCCACAAACCCTTCGCTGTCTTTGGGCAAGTCCATCATCCCGGCCTGTACGGCCTGCACCGCCGACAGCGCCGCTTTGATTTCCTGTAGCGCCTTGATTTTGCTGTCGTGAGTTTCCTGCGCCTGTTTCGCTTCGGTCACCGCCGCATTCAGTGCACCACCCACCGCACCAGACAGCGCAACGGTCACGCCCGACTGGGTACGTTCGTACTTGTCCTGAATGTGGGTCTGGTTTTCCACTGACTCAACGGTGACGTTTTTACCCGTCAGGCTGATGTCTTGCTGGGCGACAACGTCTGAGCCTTTGACCGCGAGATGATTGCCCGCGCTTAAGGTGACGTTGCCTTCGGTACTGCCGACAATACTGCCAAGATTGCCAATACCGTGCGTCGTGTTGGTGGATTTTTCATCTATTTTACCAACGGTAAAGCCAATACCCCCGGTGCCCATCAGGCCCGATTTGGTGGTGCGGGACAGATGCATCTCATCCCGTTTTTCCGCGGCGGTATCGATAGTCAGGTCATTTCCGGCACTGAGCGAAACATCATGAATTCCAGTAACCTGACTTCCGTGAACCAACAGGTCGTTTCCGGCCTTCATCACCACTGAGTCACCGCTAAAGTTGCTGCTGCCCCCCGAAACAGCATGCAGCTCATCATGGCTTTCTGACGTAAGTTTTTTGCCAAAACTTCCCCGGCTACTGTACTTTGAATGTTCGCTCAGGTCTTCCGTTGACTCACCGGTAGTAATCGACAGATTATTTCCCGCAATGACCCCGAGTTGACCACCGGCCTCCACCTGCGCGGCTCGGGCATTGATGTCATTTTTCGCTGACAGGGTGATATCGCCGCTGCCGGTCATTTGACTGCCCACCTCTGACGAAGTCGATTCCCGACGGTAGTTGTTTTTATCTTTATAAAACTCCGTCTGTTTCGCTACTGTCACCGTATTCAGATTCAGGTCGTGACCCGCCGCAATGCTCGTATCACTGTTCTGACCCGCGTTGCTCAGCAGCGCCGCCGTCAGATTAATATCGTGACCCGCCGAAAGCTGTAATGTGCCGTTGTCGTTATTAACCGCAAGGATTGCCACCTGATTGATAGCCGTATGGGAAGAGCCATTGCGACCCGCCTTTTCTCCCTGCGTGGTGGTGGTGATGAGGTTAATATCATGCCCGGCCTGAAGCCTCAGGCTGTCAAAGCCCTGCATCAACCCACCGATATTATTAATATCGTTATTCGCCAGCAGCGCCACGTTATTGCCGCTGATGCTACCGCCCTGATTTTGAATATTCTGCGCCAGCACATTCAGCTTATCCCCCGCCAAAATGCGCCCCTGATTCACCAAATCATTGGTCAGTTGCAAGTTAACCTGTTTCCCAGATAACAAGGCACCGCTGCCGTCAATATCCTGCGGCCTAATCATGGCATACACCTGCGGCACCAGAACCGTTTGGATACTGCCATCCGGTAAGGTCACGTCACGGCTGACCAGCCAGACGATGTCTGAAGTCAGGTTAGCCATCTGCTCTGGCGTCAGCGCGATACCTAATGACAGAGGATACTTCTGAGCAAACTCCACGCCGCTGTTCATCAGCGCCATATACTGCTCTTCGTCATTGGCGTAGCCGTTTAAAAAACGCATTCCCGTCAGGTTGATGACCTGCTCACGGATAAGCGTCTGCTCATAGTAACCATCGCCTAAACGCTTATGCATATTGTTCGGGTCAGCCTTTAAACGGCTGGTCATATAGTCCGAACCCAGCCAGCGCTTAAGTTGGGTATATTGAGGGTCGGTTTCGATTAAATAGCGACTACCTACCGCCGGATTGATTTTATACAGACTGGCATTGGGTAATATCAGATTCAGGCTCGGTGGACGGGTTACCACGCTGACGTCCTTCATACCGTTCTCACCCGGCAGTTGAATATTTACCCGTTCAATACTGTAACTGAACGTCAAAGAGCGGGTATAGGGGTAACGCTTTTATCGGGTGGGATTTTTTGTTTTGAGCTTGGGTATTTTTTGACACACACCAAGTTTGGCAGCTTATCCCCAAGATTGAATATTCAATTTTGGGGATAACTCACTGAGCAAAATACTATTATGAATACATTCTTGGGAAATATTCATTAATACGATCATTATCCAGTAAACGATCTACCGTGAAGTCTATTGTATCTGACACAACGATCCCTTGCCTTAGGGGTTCAGGAAAATCTTCAATAGAGGCATAAATAGTTGGCATTAAATATCTAAAATAATCACCCATTTTAGTTTCACCATCATAGCCGACCGGATAGTCTTTTCCCGGGTTATCGCCTTCTATACTATGATAAATAAACACTCCTTTTCTTGATGGCATATTTATTTCACACAGTGATTCAGATTGTTTAGCACAAACCCAATCTTCAATATCCTTTCTAATATTACTATTCCTATGTACTAGGGATGAATACAAGTCTAATAATGTTTGTCCTTTTTTATCTGCAGGAATATTTATATATATGTCTGATTCTTCCCATTTATATTCATTGAGATCATCCAACAACTTTTCAAAATTATCGATTGATAAAAGAGAATTTGGCAACCATCCCCAGCAATTATTAACCATTACGGCTATTTTCCCATTTCGGTCCATCGCAAACCAAGTATAAATCGTTCCAAAACCAGGTTCCCAAACTATATTCTTTTCATTCATTATTTTGTTCCTTTTGGCCAGGTAACTTTACAATTATTACATGTTTCAACGATTACTTTATCTGATAATATACCATTTTCTTGCCTAACAGCCTGTGTAAACTGAATATTTTCAGGCCTTACACCTTGTCTTATTAAAGAATCTGCAGCAGATACTTCCGCACACGCGCCTGCCTTGTTTTTACAAAAACTAGTAAACTCTCCAATTTTAACACCTAGTTGTCCTTCAACATAACTAACTGTTGTAGGATGTAATGAATCAGCTGTAATTATTTTATTACTGTAGCCTACGGCAGTTTTACCTGTAATAGGGTCATATGCACCTATCATTACAGCAACCCGTTCAGCTTGAGTATTAGATTTAAACTTATTAATTTCATTTAATAATTCTTTCTTAGCTTGTACAGCTAATGCACTTGTATCTGCCCCACTATTATAAAATGAACTACTTTCCTGCCACGCTTTCCCCAACGAAGCTATAGTTCCATCAATTCTCGAGCAACGCTTTTTTCGGGTGGGATTTTTTATTTTGAGTTGAGGAATTTTAATGGTTAAAAATTCACGAACTACCCCCTTTATGTAAGGGCAGTTCGTAAAGATAGGGCTGATAAAATCAGTTCAGATATTTTTTTGATACATTACCAGTTTCGAAAAACTCTTTGAAAACAGCAACAACAAAATCAAAATCTTTTGTAAGCTGTTTATCAGGCCAATAATCTCCATTTACAAGTATTTTATTGTTACCGCCTTTCGGCTCAGAAAATGATCTTACATCTCCACCTAATTCGTTATATTCTAACAGGGTTATTAAATAATACTCACCTTCACCCTCAACACTTAAACGTTCAGGCCCTATATCTTGAGTATTAATAATTCTTAGATGCGTACTACCTGATTGCCCTCTTAATAAATTCAAATACTCTTTCACCATTACCCAAGTAGGTTGAATAATCTCATGATATTTATTATTCAAATGAATAGAGAGTTCATATTCAATTATCATTCCGAAGGTCCTCTATTCTCTATTTTTTCATACCTTGCTGCCAATACAAGGTATGACCAGTTGATTTCTCGTAAATAGTTAATGAGTTTAGACCAGCCTTCTCTGCCATAGAGCGAATATCAGTCATACAGAAGTTACACACGGGTTTTCCTGAAACAACTAACTCCATATTACGGCCTTGCGTCATTCCTTGCTCATAAGCTTGTTGAATCGAACCAACCTCAGCGTGAGCTGTAGCCATATCACCATTAGGGTAGTTTTTATCTGGACGTTTATCTATTTTAGCCTGAATAATATTGTTAATTAATGTCGGCCTACTTTGGTCACCTAAATAGAAATCCGGACGATTTCCCTGATTCGTATCAGTAAACACTTTACCCGTTACTGGATCTGTTAGTTCTGCAGTAACTTTAGGAATCGAAGAATGTGCTTTTGGATCTAATGATTGACTACTCTCCTGCCACGATATTGCTTTCCCCGGCGAAGCTATAGCTCCATCAATTCTCGAAATAGCACTATTCCCTGCCATACCACCAGCAAACATCGCAGTTCCTAACCCAATATCCCAAGCCCCTGCACCATAATGACCATCAGAGAGTTCCCCAACACCATACCCCACCTGATAAGCTCCGCCAGCTTTCAGTGCATAACGTGCTATAGCTCCCGATGTCCCCGGTGCTCCCGGTAATCCTAAAAATACGTCATTACACCGTGGGATATGTCCCCAATGGCGGTAAAACTCAACCCTGCCCACAACTTAAAATCAGCGGTAAATGGCTGGAAGAACTAGGATTTACCACCGGGCAGCCGGTGACTGTAACCACTGAGCGGGGACGGATGGTGATTGATTTCTGACGGGTAGAATAAAGCTCCGGCTAGTATTAGTCGGAGCTTTATCAGAATTCAGATAGCTATTCACCATCTTTACTTTTTGTTTGCTTTTTTCGAGACTCTCGTAAGTCAATGATATTAAAAATAAATGAACCAATAGCAATCAATATACCCGCTATACTGCTCATTTCTAGAGTTTTAATAATACTCTCTAGTGAAATGTTTAATGAACCAGTATAAATGAGTCCAACACAACCCCTGAGTATTAGCCCGAATAGAAAAAATGCTCCTGTCATATATAGAAATATAAATATAAATATATAGGGGGTCATTTTTTTTATCATTATTCCTTCCTCTCACCACTATTATTAGGACTATTCATAGTTTTTTTTGTCGCATCATTTACAATTTCATATGAAAATGAGCTACCAATATCAGTCACTATTCCTGATAACGATCCTATATATGGTTTTGCTAGAGCAGGCACATATTTCCCAAAAGCCCCACCGGCTAATGAACCAGCAATAGCCCCAGACTGAGCGGACAGATCTGGTCCATCAGTCATAAACGCCCCACCCATATTAATTACCATATTTTGAATAATACCTCTCCCCGGCGCCATAAAACCGGTACCCGTAGCGACAACTGTGCTGTAATAGTCCATGTGATCACTAGGTTCCATCGTTGTGTACTGGTATATTGCGTTACCTCCCCCACTAATTAGTGCACCTACAGTTGCTCTGCCTAATGTTGCCGCTGGCCCAATGTAAATGGCTCCTCCAATCAGCAGCCCATCTGTATAACCTTCAACAATGGCTTTGGTAATATTTGCCCCTTCAGGTAAATCGCCTTTAGCTATCTTGTCCATCCCGGCTTGGATTTGTTCAGGTGATAAGTTATTGTCCACTCCGTACTGATTCCACGATGTGACCGCCTGACCATATTCAGCCATACCTGCTGGTAATGATAATTCATTATTCACCGCAGAATTATACGCCGCACTAGCCGCCGTTCCCGCATCCGCTGTATTATCAGCCACTAAACCAGCCGCCACGCCGGTGGCGATTGAGGTCATATTGGCAATAAATTGACGCTGGGCTTCGGTCAGTTTTTCCGGATCGGTTTTGTAATATTCTTCCGCTATCGTCTTCGCTATCAGCTCTCCGCTGGCAGCTCCTAACGCACCCGCCATACCGCTATTGCCCGAACCTTCCGCAACCGCCAGACCGACGATGGCATGACCGATAACTTTGGCAAACAGATTAGCGTTATCCGGATGCTCTTTATCCACCGGGAAATTCGTATCCGCCAGTTTCTTCACGCCCTGAGCCAGTAACGGGGCCGAAGCCGCCGCGGCGGCGTTCCCCGCACTACCACCGCCCATCGCCACCGTCAGTGCCGCACCGGCCGCCTGTATCGCTCGACCAACATCACTGCCCGTACCGTAGGTTTTCATCTGTCTTTCATAAGCAGCCTGGTACACCACATCGTAGGTAGCTTTATTCAACTGCTCCTGCGTTGGGTTTTCGATATCCTGCTTCGCTAAATTCTCTCTGGCCTGTGACTGAATAGCGGGGTCTTTCGATGCCGCCTCCATGCTGGCCTTCGCCTCATCCTGCGCCGCCTTCACCCCAATATTGGTCGCAATAGTCGTCACCTGCGACACTATCTGCCCCGCCAGACCTATCGCTTCCAGATTACGCATCTGCTCATCGGCATCAAAAATCTTATCCAGCGGATTGGCTGCGTTAGCCGTGTCATTGCTGAGCTTCGCAATATCCTGCTGCTGATTGTTTTGGTCGCGAATAGTGATATTGCCATCCGCTATCGCCGCATGGGTCGTGCTACTGGCGCTGTCACCATAGGCCACCACGATAGGCGTACCCGGTACGCCCGGGAACCCAAACGGTGCGCCACCGCCCGAGCCGATACTCATCGACACATGGCTGACGTCATAATCTGCCTTGTTCTTGATATCGCTCCAACCCAACGTGCCGGTGTCCAGACTGTTCAGTTCTGGCGTCGCTTCCGACGCAATCACCGCCCCGTCTAACTGGGTGTGCTTACCGACGGTAATGTCATAGCCGCCCTTGCCGGCGTAAATCCCGCTCTGTTCAGTCACGCTGGCCCACGTGCTGTCCATCTTGTCCATCGTGAAGCCCAGACTGCCGTCGAAACCGGTGCCGTAGCTGCCGGCAATATTCAGTGAGTATTGCTCGTAGCTGTAGTCATCGGTGTCCTGCAATGAACGCACCGTCAAGTCACGACCCACGTCCATCGTGACGGAATCCCCTTTCGCCAGTGCACCAATCAGATTGGTATCCCGACCGCTGATGATGGTCAGGTTATTACCGGCCTCAAGCTGACTCTCCGTCCAGTACAGGCCGTCTGCATGCATATTCCCCTGGGAAAAGTTCGCATCCGCAAAGAAGCGCAGGCCGTTTTTACCCCCGCCAATACCAAAACTGACCCCGGCGTTACCGCCGTAGCTCTTGTTCTCACTGTCGGTTTTCTGGGTGTTCGCCGCCGCCAGCAGGTTAACGTCCCGGTTGGCGTCAAGCAGCATATTATTCCCCGCATTGATGGCGGAGCCTTTAAGGGTGATATCGCCATCCACCCCTTTCTCACCGTTACCGGTGGCGGTAATCGACAGATTATTCCCCGCCGCAATGGTCGAACCCTGCGCCGCCCGTATCTTGGTGTCGGTGGTGGATTCAGTACGCTGAGCACCGCCCGAAATACTGATACCCACAAACCCTTCGCTGTCTTTAGGCAAGTCCATCATGCCGGCCTGTACGGCCTGCGCCGCCGACAGCGCCGCTTTGATTTCCTGTAGCGCCTTGATTTTGCTGTCGTGAGTTTCCTGCGCCTGTTTCGCTTCGGTCACCGCCGCATTCAGTGCACCACCCACCGCACCAGACAGCGCAACGGTCACGCCCGACTGGGTACGTTCGTACTTGTCCTGAATGTGGGTCTGGTTTTCCACTGACTCAACGGTGACGTTTTTACCCATCAGGCTGATGTCTTGCTGGGCGACAACGTCTGAGCCTTTGACCGCGAGATGATTGCCCGCGCTTAAGGTAACGTTGCCTTCGGTACTGCCGACTATACTGCCAAGATTGCCAATACCGTGCGTTGTATTGGTGGATTTTTCATCTATTTTACCAACGGTAAAGCCAATACCCCCGGTGCCCATCAGGCCCGATTTGGTGGTGCGGGACAGATGCATCTCATCCCGTTTTTCCGCGGCGGTATCGATAGTCAGGTCATTTCCGGCACTGAGCGAAACATCATGAATTCCAGTAACCTGACTTCCGTGAACCAACAGGTCGTTTCCGGCCTTCATCACCACCGAGTCACCGCTAAAGTTGCTGCTGACCCCCGAAACAGCATGCAGCTCATCATGGCTTTCTGACGTAAGTTTTTTGCCAAAACTTCCCCGGCTACTGTACTTTGAATGTTCGCTCAGGTCTTCCGTTGACTCACCGCTGGTAATCGACAGATTATTTCCAGCAATGACCCCGAGTTGACCACCGGCCTCCACCTGCGCGGCTCGGGCATTGATGTCATTTTTCGCTGACAGGGTGATATCGCCGCTGCCGGTCATTTGACTGCCCACCTCTGACGAAGTCGATTCCCGACGGTAGTTGTTTTTGTCTTTATAAAACTCCGTCTGTTTCGCTACTGTCACCGTATTCAGATTCAGGTCGTGACCCGCCGCAATGCTCGTATCACTGTTCTGACCCGCGTTGCTCAGCAGCGCCGCCGTCAGATTAATATCGTGACCCGCCGAAAGCTGTAATGTGCCGTTGTCGTTATTAACCGCAAGGGCTGCCACCTGATTGATAGCCGTATGGGAAGAGCCATTGCGACCCGCCTTTTCTCCCTGCGTGGTGGTGGTGATGAGGTTAATATCATGCCCGGCCTGAAGCCTCAGGCTGTCAAAGCCCTGCATCAACCCACCGATATTATTAATATCGTTATTCGCCAGCAACATCACATTATTGCCGCTGATGCTACCGCCCATATTTTGAATATTCTGCGCCAGCACATTCAGCTTATCCCCCGCCAGAATGCGCCCCTGATTGACCAAATCACCGGTCAGTTGCAGATTGACTTGTTTACCGGCCAAAAGCGCACCGTTACTGTCAATATCCTGCGGCCTAATCATGGCATACACCTGCGGCACCAGAACCGTTTGGATACTGCCATCCGGTAAGGTCACGTCACGGCTGACCAGCCAGACGATGTCTGAAGTCAGGTTAGCCATCTGCTCTGGCGTCAGCGCGATACCTAATGACAGAGGATACTTCTGAGCAAACTCCACGCCGCTGTTCATCAGCGCCATATATTGCTCTTCGTCATTGGCGTAGCCGTTTAAAAAACGCTGTCCGGTTAGGTTAATTATCTGGTCGCTAATCAGCCGCTGCTCATAGTAACCATCCCCCAGACGTTTATGCATATTGTTCGGGTCAGCCTGTAAACGGCTGGTCATATAGTCCGAACCCAGCCAGCGCTTAAGTTGGGTATATTGAGGGTCGGTTTCGATTAAATAGCGACTACCTACCGCCGGATTGATTTTATACAGACTGGCATTGGGTAATATCAGATTCAGGCTCGGTGGACGGGTCACCACGCTGACGTCCTTCATACCGTTCTCACCCGGCAGTTGAATGTTTACCCGTTCAGTACTGTAACTGAACGTCAAAGAGCGGGTATCGGGGGAACGCTTTTATCGGGTGGGATTTTCTATATTTAGCTTGGGGAATTTTATATATATTCCCGGTCAGTTTGTGAACTGACCGGGATTGCAGACATTAGCTAAACCGTAATTTCGTAGAGTGTATCGGTTGGCCCTTGATGCTCCTCAAAATCAGAATAAATAACATCATACAAATCAGATAGTTTTATCTTCTTTATTGTCTCAATCTGGTTGCAATCAGTCAGCGCTACAACCATCTTCTTTGCGTTCGTTATTTTAATCATATCCACGAATGTATCTAGAAGTATAGTGAGTCTATCTTTTCCTCCAAACGGGAAACCAGTATTCGATGAAATTGGATCATATTCATAATAATCAATTAAATATGTAGCATTAGGGTATCCTGGTCGATCCCCAATTGAAAACATAAATGCATCATCTACAGGTAACATATCTAAAGGAAAATTATACAATTCATCTTTACGAATCTTATAGATTCCGATCTCTCTCTGAGAGATATAATGTTCCAATATATCTTTAACCTCTCTGGTAAGAGCCGGGGTAATATAACCACTAACATCATTCGACATAATTATATCTCTAGTTTTCAGGTATCCACGGACCTACAGCCTTACCATTACTATCTATTAAGCGATACTGTCTGGTATCAACAAAACCTCGTTCGCTGTAAGTTATAGTATGTTCATGAGGAGGAACGCTCCCATCAGTATTATAGCCTAACTGACCATGTGTTTTCTGTTGTCCATAATCCTCTCTAGAAAAAGTTCTTCCCTTATCATCATAATACGTAATACTTTTTGTCCCATCAGCTCGTGACACTTCATATACTGAATTTGGTATATAATTTTGAGGGGCTTTCCGTGAAGGCACAATAGTATGTTCGGTCGGAGTCAGACTCTGAATATATTGTTCTTTGCTAGTATAACTCCCCCAACTTTCCGTCGGACCAGCAAGTTTCTCTCCTGCTGTGCTGTCAGCTGTCTTTGATCCTGTCGATGTATTTTTACCATAAGGCAATGAATTACCATCATACTTACCACCGGGATACTCAACATCAACAATTTTCCCGTTTGATTTCGGACTAAACGCGCCCTCACCTGAAGACCAGTTATAAGAAGTTTTTGACGCACTTTTTGCTGCATTAGCCTGTGATACTGCCCCTTCTGCCGCCAGATACGAATGTGCGGCTTGTAGGTTATCTTTCAGCGCCAAAGACGCAACAAGAATATCCATACCTTGCTTGGTATCGGCATAACCCCGTGCTGTCTCGTAATCTACGCCCGTTACCGCCATAAAGTAACGAGCCAGACCATCGGTAACTTGCTCTTTATGCTCGGCATCTACCGTCGTGCTATTTAACAGGCTAACAATTTGACCATAAGCGTCAGCATACTGTTTTTTGGCCTGAGAGTTATACGAACCCGTTTCATAGCTATCCCTCGCTGCTGCCGCATCCTGTCTGGCACTAGCACAACCTGCACTTCCCGCCTGACCATTACCACAGGCATCTATTACGGCCTGATCGCTGGAAATATCTTTCTCCATCAACTGGTCGTAATCCTGACGTGCTTTTTCACGCACTAAAGGATCCGGGTCGTTAAGTTTCTGCTTCGCTAAATCAAGCTCAGTCTTTTCCGACTGGCTAAGGTAGTTGTTAGTAGCAGAATTATACGCCGCACTAGCCGCCATCCCCGCATCTGCCGTATTATCCGCCACTAAACCAGCCGCCACGCCGGTGGCGATTGAGGTCATATTGGCAATAAATTGACGCTGGGCTTCTGTCAGTTTTTCCGGATCGGTTTTGTAATATTCTTCCGCTATCGTCTTCGCTATCAGCTCTCCGCTGGCGGCTCCTAACGCACCCGCCATACCGCTATTGCCCGAACCTTCCGCAACCGCCAGACCGACGATGGCATGACCGATAACTTTGGCAAACAGATTAGCGTTATCCGGATGTTCTTTATCCACTGGGAAATTGTCATCCGCCAACCGTTTCACGCCCTGAGCTAAGAGCGGCGCAGAAGCCGCAGCCACCGCATTCCCTGCACTACCACCGCCCATCGCTACCGTCAGTGCCGCACCGGCTGCCTGTATCGCTCGGCCAACATTGCTGCCGGTACCGTAAGTCTTCATTTGCTCTTCATAGGCCGCCTGGTACACCACATCGTAGGTAGCTTTATTCAACTGCTCCTGCGTTGGGTTTTCGATATCCTGCTTCGCTAAATTCTCTCTGGCCTGTGCCTGAATAGCGGGGTCTTTCGATGCCGCCTCCATGCTGGCCTTCGCCTCATCCTGCGCCGCCTTCACCCCAATATTGGTCGCAATGGTCGTCACCTGCGAAACAATCTGTCCCGCCAGACCAATCGCTTCCAGATTACGCATCTGCTCATCGGCATCAAAAATCTTATCCAGCGGATTGGCTGCGTTAGCCGTGTCATTGCTGAGCTTCGCAATATCTTGCTGTTGATTGTTTTGGTCGCGAATAGTGATACTGCCATCCGCTATCGCCATAGGCCACCACGATAGGCATACCCGGTACCCCTGGGAACCCAAACGGTGCGCCACCGCCCGAGCCGATACTCATCGACACATGGCTGACATCATAATCTGCCTTAATTGTCCCAAAAAGCGACAACATAGCGACTCTATATAGAGTCATTCACATCTAACCTACTGATTATAAATACAAGACTCTAAACCAACTCCCAAACAACTCTAAACCGACTCGGTGACGACTCTGTTTTGACTCTGATTTCATCTTTATTTTTATTTGAAAACTTTCTTTGCAAACTAACTCACTGAAATAGAATGACAATCAGGCAAAATGCAATTTTGCGTGGGGTGTGGTAACTGAACGTCAAAGAGCGGGTATAGGAGTAACGCTTTTATCGGGTGGGATTTTTTGTTTTTAGCTTGAAAATTTTTTGACACACACCAAGTTTTGCAGCTTATCCCCAAGATTGAATATTCAATCTTGGGGATAACTCACTGAGCAAAAGACTATTATGAATACATTCTTGGGAAATATTCATTAATACGATCATTATCCAGTAAACGATCTACCGTGAAGTCTATTGTATCTGACACAACTATCCCTTGCCTTAGGGGTTCAGGAAAATCTTCAATAGAGGCATAAATAGTTGGCAGTAAATATCTAAAATAATCACCCATTTTAGTTTCACCATCATAGCCAACGGGATAATCTTGCCCTGGATTACTTCCCTCAATTGCTTGATAAATATAAAATCCTTTATTAACAGATAAATTTGTATCGCTATAATTTGTTGATTCAATTAAATCATCATTAATATATTTCTCTACCTCAATCCTTGAAGAAGTATGACGATATACATAAGCAGAATACATATCCAAAAGTGCCTCCCCCTCTTTATTTGGAGGATATACAGTATAATATTGCGATTCTTCCCACATATATTCATTGATAGCAGTGAGCATCTCATCTACTGAGTCTATTGATAACAATATCTGAGGTAAATCCCCAAAACTATTGTTAATCATAACAGCAATTTTTCCATACTTATCCATTGCAAACCAAGTAAATACCGCCCCAAAACTAGGTTTCCAATTCTTATTTAATAGACTCATTTTTTATTTCCATTAGGCCACGTAGCCGCACAATTCTCACATGTATCAACAATAGCTTTAGCGGGAACCTCTTTTTTACCATAAGCATCTCTAGGCCTTACAGCTCGAGTAAATTTAATACTTGCTGGATCTGCCCCCTGCCGAATCAATTGATCCGCTGCTGATACTTCTGCACAGGCGCCCACAGTATTCTTACAAAAACTTGTAAACTCACCAATCTTAGCACCTAGTTGTGACTCTATATATGTAACAGTTTTTGAATCTAATAATTCAGCTGTAATATTATTGTTACTAAAACCTATCGCTGTTTTACCTGTAGCTGAGTCATATGCGCCTATCATTGTTGATGTATTTGTTGCTTGAGTCCTAGAACGGAATTTATTGATTTCATCTAATAAATCTTTCTGAGCTTGTATCGATAATGGACTTGTATCCGCTTTACTATTAGGAAACAAACTACTCTCCTGCCACGATACTGCTTTCCCCGGCGAAGCTATAGCTCTATCAGTTCTCGAAATGACACTATTCCCTGCCACTCCACCAAAAATCGCTGCAGTTCCTAACCCAACATTCCATGCCCCTTCGCCATAGTTCCCGTCAGAAAGCTGCCCTAAACCATAACCTGCCTGATAAGCACCACCCGCTGCCAATGCAGAGCGAGCTACAATCCCCGGCGCGCCAGGTAACGCCATTAACGCATCAGTGCCCATTATCGCTTGACTGGTGTGTACACTAGCCGTTTTAAGATAGCTCAATGCTTCATTATAGGCACTGATATCTCCCGTTGACGCAACAAACGCTTTACCTGCAAGCACTCCCTGAATAGCCTCATTCGCTTTCTGTGGCGTAAATCCATACATAACCTGAAGTTCATAACCATATTGGTCAAGTAAACCAGCCAGCTCTTGTTTCTGGCTTTCTGTCATTGGTTGGCCTGATTGATACAGTTCCAGTAAAACATTACTAGCACGGTCTTCATTCGTCAGCTTCACAATATTCAGTGATGCTTCCACCAAATTTTTACCCGCCTTCTGGTCTTCTATTGATTTAATCAGCGTTTCAGCTTTTTCCGGACTCAGAAAATTATTCACCGCCGCGTTATACCCTGCATTAGCAGAAGTGGCAGCCGATTCAGTACTATCTCCGACCACACCACCAATCGCGCCCGATGCTATCATCGACAACGCAGCAACCGCCTGACGCTGCTCTTCTGTTAGTTCTTCCGGCTTTCTACCTTCGTACAGATATTGCGTAATGGTCTGTGCAATGATTTCACCGCTGGCGGCACCAATAGCTCCGGAAGCCGCGCTATTACCACTCCCCTGAGCCACTGCGGCACCGATAATCGCATGTGCAATTGCGTTAATGGCCTTGTCCTTCATTTCAGGCCCTTCGGTCAGCACTTTCACGCCCTGAGCCAGATAAGGTGCTGAAGCCGCCGCAGCCGCATTCCCAACACTACCACCGCCCATCGCTACCGTCAGCGCTGCGCCAGCCGCCTGAATTGCCCGTTGCACATCGCTACCCGTGCCGTACTCCTTCATCTGCTTTTCATTGGCAATCTTAAACTCAGCCTGATACACCACATCGTAGGTGGCTTTATTGAGCTCTTCCTGCGTCGGATTGTCGTTACCCGCTTTAGACAAATCGGCTCTCGCCTGTGCAATGATGGCCGGGTCATTCGCCGCTGAGTCTTTCTGAGCATCCGCCTTAGCATGTGCCTCATCCTGCGCCGCCTTCACCCCAATATTGGTCGCAATGGTTGTCACCTGCGACACTATCTGCCCCGCCAGACCTATCGCTTCCAGATTACGCATCTGCTCATCGGCATCAAAAATCTTATCCAGCGGATTGGCTGCGTTAGCCGTGTCATTGCTGAGCTTCGCAATATCTTGCTGCTGATTGCTCTGGTCACGAATGGTCAACGTGCCGTCCGCTATCGCCGCATGGGTCGTGCTACTGGCGCTGTCACCATAGGCCACCACGATAGGCGTACCCGGTACGCCCGGGAACCCAAACGGTGCGCCACCGCCCGAGCCGATACTCATCGACACATGGCTGACGTCATAATCTGCCTTGTTCTTGATATCGCTCCAGCCCAACGTGCCGGTGTCCAGATTGTTTTTGTCAGCTGTCGCTTCCGAGGCAATCACCGCCCCGTCTAACTGGGTGTGCTTACCGACGGTAATGTCATAGCCGCCCTTGCCGGCGTAAATCCCGCTCTGTTCATTGACGCTGGCCCACGTGCTGTCCATCTTGTCCATCGTGAAGCCCAGACTGCCGTCGAAACCGGTGCCGTAGCTGCCGGCAATATTCAGTGAGTATTGCTCGTAGCTGTAGTCATCGGTGTCCTGCAATGAACGCACCGTCAGGTCACGACCCACGTCCATTGTGACGGAATCCCCTTTCGCCAGTGCACCAATCAGATTGGTATCCCGACCGCTGATGATGGTCAGGTTATTACCGGCCTCAAGCTGACTCTCCGTCCAGTACAGGCCGTCTGCATGCATATTCCCCTGGGAAAAGTT
This sequence comes from Limnobaculum parvum, assembly GCF_003096015.2. NCBI lineage: Bacteria > Pseudomonadati > Pseudomonadota > Gammaproteobacteria > Enterobacterales > Budviciaceae > Limnobaculum > Limnobaculum parvum. The sequence continues at coordinate 2,349,329 of NZ_CP029185.2, forward strand.
GGCATCCGCAAAGAAGCGCAGGCCGTTTTTACCCCCGCCAATACCAAAACTGACCCCGGCGTTACCGCCGTAGCTCTTGTTCTCACTGTCGGTTTTCTGGGTGTTCGCCGCCGCCAGCAGGTTAACGTCCCGGTTGGCGTCAAGCAGCATATTATTCCCCGCATTGATGGCGGAGCCTTTAAGGGTGATATCGCCATCCACCCCTTTCTCACCGTTACCGGTGGCGGTAATCGACAGATTATTCCCCGCCGCAATGGTTGAACCCTGCGCCGCCCGTATATTGGTGTCAGTGGTGGATTCAGTACGTTGAGCACCGCCCGAAATACTGATACCCACAAACCCTTCGCTGTCTTTGGGCAAGTCCATCATCCCGGCCTGTACGGCCTGCGCCGCCGACAGCGCCGCTTTGATTTCCTGTAGCGCCTTGATTTTGCTGTCGTGAGTTTCCTGCGCCTGTTTCGCTTCGGTCACCGCCGCATTCAGTGCACCACCCACCGCACCAGACAGCGCAACGGTCACGCCCGACTGGGTACGTTCGTACTTGTCCTGAATGTGGGTCTGGTTTTCCACTGACTCAACGGTGACGTTTTTACCCGTCAGGCTGATGTCTTGCTGGGCGACAACGTCTGAGCCTTTGATCGCGAGATGATTGCCCGCGCTTAAGGTGACGTTGCCTTCGGTACTGCCGACAATACTGCCAAGATTGCCAATACCGTGCGTCGTGTTGGTGAATTTTTCATCTATTTTACCAACGGTAAAGCCAATACCCCCAGTGCCCATCAGGCCCGATTTGGTGGTGCGGGACAGATGCATCTCATCCCGTTTTTCCGCGGCGGTATCGATAGTCAGGTCATTTCCGGCACTGAGCGAAACATCATGAATTCCAGTAACCTGACTTCCGTGAACCAACAGGTCGTTTCCGGCCTTCATCACCACCGAGTCACCGCTAAAGTTGCTGCTGACCCCCGAAACAGCATGCAGCTCATCATGGCTTTCTGACGTAAGTTTTTTGCCAAAACTTCCCCGGCTACTGTACTTTGAATGTTCGCTCAGGTCTTCCGTTGACTCACCGGTAGTCATCGACAGATTATTTCCCGCAATGACCCCGAGTTGACCACCGGCCTCCACCTGCGCTGCTCGGGCATTGATGTCATTTTTCGCTGACAGGGTGATATCGCCGCTGCCGGTCATTTGACTGCCCACCTCTGACGAAGTCGATTCCCGACGGTAGTTGTTTTTGTCTTTATAAAACTCCGCCTGTTTCGCTACTGTCACCGTATTCAGATTCAGGTCGTGACCCGCCGCAATGCTCGTATCACTGTTCTGACCCGCGTTGCTCAGCAGCGCCGCCGTCAGATTAATATCGTGACCCGCCGAAAGCTGTAATGTGCCGTTGTCGTGATTAACCGCAAGGGCTGCCACCTGATTGATAGCCGTATGGGAAGAGCCATTGCGACCCGCCTTTTCTCCCTGCGTGGTGGTGGTGATGAGATTAATATCATGCCCGGCCTGAAGCCTCAGGCTGTCAAAGCCCTGCATCAACCCGCCGATATTATTAATATCGTTATTCGCCAGCAACATCACATTATTGCCGCTGATGCTACCGCCCATATTTTGAATATTCTGCGCCAGCACATTCAGCTTATCCCCCGCCAGAATGCGCCCCTGATTGACCAAATCACCGGTCAGTTGCAAATTGACCTGCTTACCGGCCAAAAGCGCACCGCTGCCGTCAATATCCTGCGGCCTAATCATGGCATACACCTGCGGCACCAGAACCGTTTGGATACTGCCATCCGGTAAGGTCACGTCACGGCTGACCAGCCAGACGATGTCTGAAGTCAGGTTAGCCATCTGCTCTGGCGTCAGCGCAATACCTAATGACAGAGGATACTTCTGAGCAAACTCCACGCCGCTGTTCATCAGCGCCATATATTGCTCTTCGTCATTGGCGTAGCCGTTTAAAAAGCGCTGTCCGGTTAGGTTAATTATCTGGTCGCTAATCAGTCGCTGCTCATAGTAACCATCCCCCAGACGTTTGTGCATATTGTTCGGGTCAGCCTGTAAGCGGCTGGTCATATAGTCCGAACCCAGCCAGCGCTTAAGTTGGGTATATTGAGGGTCGGTTTCGATTAAATAGCGACTACCTACCGCCGGATTGATTTTATACAGACTGGCATTGGGTAATATCAGATTCAGGCTCGGTGGGCGGGTCACCACGCTGACGTCCTTCATACCGTTCTCACCCGGCAGTTGAATGTTTACCCGTTCAATACTGTAACTGAACGTCAAAGAGCGGGTATCGGGGTAACGCTTTTATCGGGTGGGATTTTCTATATTTAGCTTGGGGAATTTTATATAGATGGGTGTGAAATAGATAAATAAGCAATCGTCCGGATTTGTTAGGGTTTACCCCCGAGCAGGCGGTGACCGTGACCACTGAGCGGGGGCGGATGGTGATTGAGGCGGATATTACTAGCAGACGGTTAAAACAAAGCTCCCGACCAAAATATATAGTCGGGAGCTTTTTATTACGGCATTTTAGCCAGTAGAGTATTAACTTTTTCGATATCTTCAGGATGTAGCTGGAGATATTTTTCGCAAGCCACTCTGACATAACCGAAACCAACTGACTCTGAAACAATAATTTCACCTTCCCATACGCCAAACATTATTCCTTCAAAATGACACTCAGGATCGGGATCGTCCCAATCAGGAAAATTACAACACGTTTCATCAATTACAAAACCAACCCTATTGATAATATGTTGAATCCCCCATATAAACCGGCCATAAAGATTTATTGAATTAAAACAATCTTTAACAACCCAATGAGGGTCATTATCATAATCTATATGTGTAAAAAGATACTCATTCATTTGGTTACCACCGGAAAAAAGTTCATTACTGTTCCTGTGTTAGGATCGATATATACCCTAAAATCGATTCCTCCTGCACTTGAAGTATATTCCCTAGCTCCCGAAGCCATTGCCGATTTATACCCTTTAGCGGCCGCCTGCTGGCCTAAATCAAGTATTTTCTGATCTGAAAATACTTTTGGATCATATATAGTTTTCGTGAGTGGCTTTTCTTTATAACCAACTATATTGCCAGCTCTATCATAAGCTGGAATCTGATAACTAACTTCAGTGACACCTTTAATACCCGTTGGAGTTTCACTCAATATCTTCACCCCATTTTGCTTCACAGATATATAAAATGCCTCTGAATTATGCCCGCCTGTAATACCTTTTTGTTGGGTATACTTTTCAACAGCACTTAAATGCGCAGGCTGTTCGATTTTAAAACTTATACCATCGGGATAAGTGATCGTAGTTACCCCTGTGGTAGCATCTTTCCCAGCCTTCCACGTACCCACACCACCAACGATGTTCGTCGCCGCATCCATTGCCCACAACAACCGCTCGCCATCCGTAGGCACCTTACCATCAATCGGGTTTGCACCACCCGCAGCAAAATAACTCTGGCAAGCCGCCGTTGCTAATCCCGGCAGTCCACACCCTGCATTAAAATAAGCTGCACTCAGCTCCTTAATAAATGCTTCTGCATCTCCATTCTGATGTTTAGCCGCAATGGCCTGAACCTCATTAGCCTCAGCTAAAATCCATTCTTTGCCATTGCTGGTTGATTGCTCGGTAACAACACAAAACCCATTACTGGAGCCTACACAGCTAACAACATCGCCCGGTTTGTGGTCAATTTTCTCCGTGCCAGCAAGTTGAAAATCAGGGCCAAATTCATTCTCTTCAACTTTATCAATGCTGCTGCCTTTCTCTTTCAGCTTATCAATATCTTGCTTCAGCTCCTGACAGGCACCACTTCCAGCATTGCCCCCCTGACAGGTGAGGCATATTCCTTCTCTTTACGATCAAGAACCTGTTTTTCACCTGTCGTCAGGTGGTTATTGACCGCCGCGTTATACCCTGCATTAGCAGAAGTGGCAGCCGATTCAGTACTATCTCCGACCACACCACCAATCGCGCCCGATGCTATCATCGACAACGCAGCAACCGCCTGACGCTGCTCTTCTGTTAGTTCTTCCGGCTTTTTACCTTCGTACAGATATTGCGTAATGGTCTGTGCAATGATTTCACCGCTGGCAGTACCAATGGCCTCGGAAGCAGCACTGTTGTAAGTCAAAACAGGCCGTTAAAGCAAAAGAACCACAGCCCCGTCATTACACCGTGGGATATGCCCCCAACGGCGGTAAAACCCAGCCCAGCCCGCAGATTAAAATCAGCGGTAAATGGCTGGAAGCGTTGGGATTCACCTCCGGGCAGCCAGTCACTGTGACCACCGAACGGGGACGGATGGTGATTGAGGCGGATATTACTCTCTGACGGTTAAAGCAAATCTCTTGATAATTTATAAACTGCATCCTTATACATTAGATATTCGATCTAGGATGCAGTTTATTTATGGTCATAGTTTATTTATCAAAGTAAATTGCATCTTAATTTCATTAACTATTTTATGTACTTCCTCTTTTTGCAAAATTACTTCTGCAACATCTAAATGCTCACAGTTTATCCATTTATAACCATCAATATCATTACCTGATAAATAACTTGTTTTAGCTCCCAAGATTCTTATTTCATCGCCGGAGCTAACAGCGAATACATAACAAGCGTTATCTTCTAAGTTATATGTAGAAGCTTGATAGCTATAATTTGTTTCAAAATCATCGGGTACATCCACATTTGGATCCAACAGTGTGGGTAACATAGCTCTTAGCATTGTCGAAAATGCTTCTATTTTATCCAGACTAAATAAAATGCTATCTTCCAGTGGAGAAAGTAAGGCGTTATCTTCTGAGAGACAACTCACATCACCACTCAAAGTAGCTACTCCAGCAGAATCAGGGAATAACTTTCCATCAATAATAAAATGAAATAATCCGTTTTTATAGTTATCCTCTAGACTCCAAGGAGGTACTAATTCCATCAATATTGCGAAATTATTTGGATCACCAAAAACCATAATCACCATCCCTTTTTAGGTAAATTTAATTGTTTCTTAACATCAGCTGGAATCATATTTTTATCTAGTTGAACTGACTTATCTCCGGTACTACCAGACCAATGCCAAGTCCCATCATTCGTATTCGTAAACTGATGAACATTTCCTTCAGCATCTTTTGCATATCTCTTTTTCCCACTTACAACAGACGCCCCAAATAGTTCTATAGAATCCTTAGGTTCAGTACCAGCTCTATAGCTATAACCTTGTTGTCCTGGTGTATGCTTGGGATTTGATTTATAACTCAAGCCATTTGAAGCAGTCGTTGGTATTGGAGTTGGTAGCGCACTCCCCTTCCCAGAACCACCTTTAGCCTTACTTCCAATAATCCCCACGGCCCCCATCGCCATGCTTGACATCGTATTGTTCACTTCTTGGTCTGACATGCCATCCATATCAAAACCAAGTGACTTAAAGACGGCTCTATTACGATCTGCGGCTGCTTTTACCAGTTCTGGATTATTCAGATTACGGTCAGCATCAACCGCATTCGATTTATCTTGCGCAGACAGCACCGCTATACAGTTAGCCGGTGCCGCTTTACACACTTCTCCCACGCCGTACTGCCCAAAATCCATCCCTAACTTCGCCAGATCGGACTGAGTATACAGATACATGTCCCCGTCTCTGGCCTTCGCTAAATGACTCTGGCAAGAGGCTGAAGCGGGGTTAGCACTACAAGCCGCTTCTAATTCAGCACTTTGCTGTTTATCGATCTTTTGGTATTTATCCTGAACCTGCTGAACACAGCCTTCTGTCTTGCAGCTTTGGATTTCACGGGTCATGTCATCCATCTGCTTATCGCTCAGATAGTTATTCACCGAAACAACTCATCCCGACATGAACTTACTCTTCGAACACCACTTTTCCCTGTTTAGTCAGCTAGTTACAACCACTTTTTGCCAGTGCATTTTGATACCCGAACACTCAAGCCCAGACGCGCTTTTTTGGCCCGATAAGGCACCACCCCGGAACTGTTAAAGAGCAACCAACGCCACATCATAACAGCGGCGTTAGCCGCTGCCATTACCGGTTTTGACCTTTTTTGCTGAACCTCCCCCGTAACCTGCCAGACCAGAACCGGTGACGGTTTCGCAGCTTGCTGCGGGACTGGCGCCGGTTGACCGGGGCGCGGGGTGGTAGACCCCGCTTATAAAGCTTTAACAGGGAGGCCCCCGTGGGGGCCGGATGGGGCGAAGGCTGGTTAAACAGGGAACGAGCAACGCAGTGCGAGCCTGTTTAACCAGACGTAGCTGGGTGGGCCGGGGGTAATAAGCTGCGGAGGCCAACGGCCGACATGCCTTTAGCGTTGTTGAACTTGGCCCTTGGAGCCAACAGGACGTTGGCGACTGCGGTGGTGGGCGTGGGTGATGCAGCCAACAGCGGCGGGAACCGGCGCGCCACTCAGCACCACGATGCCAATGAGCGGCGGCAAGCCGCACTGTGAAGCCCTGTAAGACGCGAAGCGCCCTGAGCTGAACGGCGCTGACATAATGTGTGTTAACCGTACCAGACCGTTATGGGCTGGTACGGTTAATGCCACATTATGTTGAGTGGGGGATGGCCGGGAACAGGTGTTGCAGAGTAGAACTTGGCCAAGTCCCGGACAGCCACCACGTACCGCCGCTGACACTGATGGTAGGGGGCAGTCCGTGCACAAGGATGTGCGCGGTCTGCCAACTCGGACTCAGCAGGCTCACAGAGAGCCAGCTAACTTTGCTCTTTTTGACTCTCCGGCAACGCCGGTGTATCACTGATATTTGGCACTACCCGCAGGTTGCCTTTCCTTACGTCTCCACACTCTGCCGGGTGCGTAGAGGTATGCACCGACTGAAGCGCCTTGATCGATACCTGAGTATAGATCTGCGTGCTGCTCACATCCGCATGACCTAACATCGCCTGTATCCAGCGCAGATCGGCACCGTTCTCCAGCATCTGGGTTGCCATCGCATGACGGAACAGGTGACAGCTTCCCCACTGGCTTATTTCCGCCGCCCGGATATAGTGACCGATGGCGTTGGTGATTCCATTAACCCCCAGTCCCGCCATACCATCCGCCGCCACGAACAGCTCGTTAACTTCCGGGTTGATAACCAGCTCCGAGCGGACCTTATATTTGTACTGTTCCACCCACTTTAACGCACGTTCGCCTATCGGGATGATACGGTCCTTTTTCCCTTTGCCCTGCCGGACTATCAAGGTGCGTCTGTCGGCATTCACGCTGTACATATCCAGCATCGCCACTTCCCCACGCCGGATCCCCGTAGACCACAGTACTTCCATCAGCGCACGATCCCGCAGGCCTAACGGTGTACTGACATCAGCCTGCGCCAGCACCCGCTCTATCTCTTCCACACTCATGATGTGGCGCGGCAGGTGTTTTTCTGCCCGTGGTAACTCAAGGTCTGCTGCCGGGTTAGCCAGTATCAGATTGCCTCTCGCCATCCAACTGAACCAGCCCTTCAGCGGATCTAACGCAGTACGCTGCGTCCGGCTGCTCAGCGGTTCTCCGTTGGCCTTACGATACTGATACAGATGGCGTTGATAGCGCTCAAGCACCGGCCGGGTAATATCACCGGCATAGTGCAGGCCGTGTTCATTCGCCCACAGGATGAAGTGATACAGATGGTGGGTTTGCACCTTCAGCGTGGTTTCTGACCAGTTGCGTTCTCTGCGCCAGATAATGAACTTCAGCAGCAGCGTGTACAGGCTTTTCGGGTGATCGATTGGGCCAACCGGTGTTCGGTACACCTGATCCACCGTCAGCAGGCTATCAACACGGGTGCGGCGCTTAACCATGTGTCACCTCCCGATCGTTCACCACAGCGGAAGAAGCACTTTTCTTTTTCTTTCTTATTACTGTGTTTTGCTCAGACCCGACCACTTTAGCCTCAACCCCTTGCGCCATCTGGCCCGATGCCCCTTTATCACCCTCCGACTGACCGCCGACCACACCCCGACCTTGAACCGACTGAGCCTCATCACTAACCGACCGGTCAGACTCAGACCCCGACCGGCTCTTCCTGCCCGTCACCTTTTGATTGATAGCTGGCTCTACTGACTGAGACATTCCTTTTTTCTCCTTTATTATTCTTTTTTTGCCAGACCCGACCGCTTTGCCCTTTAGGCCTTGCGCTGCCTGACCTGAAGCCCCTTTTTCACTCTCCGACTGACCACCGACCACATGCCGACCGGAGGCCGACTGAGTTCCACCAACATTCGACCGGTCAGGCTCACACCCCGACCGGTTATCATTCCCCGTATCCAGCAACCCACACAGATGGGTGCCGTTGTTATCTTCCCCATCCCATAACAGTGTGTATTCATAGGTCAGTCCGCGCCGGTACAGCAGCAGATATTCCATTTCCAGCAGCCGGGCCAGATGTATCTTGAGTTGCGTATCGCCCCAGCCTAACGCGGCCCGTACATCACGGCGGCTGAAGCGAACCTCTTCGGCCTTCAGCGCCTGATGTACTGCCGTTTCTCCTACCCAGCCCTTTAACAGCACCAGTAACCGGCGGGTTTGCGGCGGCATTTCGTCCAGCGTTCGCCCCAGCACTTCATGGGCCAGCTTATTAGCCAGTTCGATATCGCTTTTTTCCACCTCGATGTAGTCCAGCCACTGACCACGATGCTCCACCCGCTTAACTTTCCGCTGGTACTGATGCAGCAACGCGATGCTTTGTATCAGTGTCAGATACTTCATATGGTCTCTGCGGGTGCGGGTTTTGTCTGACAGGAAGGTCAGTTGATGGGCGAACGGATTGACCACCTTCAGCGGTCGTAGTAGCCGTTGGGCGTTTTGATGCAGTTTAGTCAGCCAGCCTTTTTCACTTTCAGCCAGCAGCCCTTCAAGGGTTTGGTTATGACGCTGAAGCGCGTGGATAGCCTGAGTTTGTTCCCGGCTCTCGTTCACCGTCAGCACAAGACAGCGGTTTAACAGTTCTTCGTCCACGTCGATGGCCGTGGTGGTAAGCATTAGCATGACCGGCCCCTGCACCTTGTACTCCCGCGTCACCAGTTCGCCGCTTTGCTCATTCTTGCCAGTTGAGGCTATCTTCAGCTCACCGTCTGACTGTAGCAGCTTCAGCGCATAAGCAGCCTGCCGAACACCCTCTTCCTCCGCTATCGCCAGTATCTTGTGCTGAAGGCTGGTTTCACCCAGATAGTAAAGGCTCTGACCGGTCATGGCCGAGTACTGGATACGCTCTTCTTCCGGCATCAGGCCGAGAACCGCATCCATCAGACTACTTTTACCGGCTGCCGAACTGCTTTGTATCAGTACGGCCAATGGCTTATCTAACTTGCGTGAAGTCGCCGCCAGATAACCGGTCAGCAGATTGCTGCTCTCTCCCACCACACCGCACGAAGCCAGGTCATTCACCACCCGCTCAGCCAGGTCAGGGGATTTCAGCAGTTCAAGCGCCGCCGCTTCATCCTCTGCCGACATGGTTATCGCAACCACCTCACGCGCCTGCTGTGCCTCCCGCTGTTCGTCCTGCTTTTGTTCCAGCATCAACAACACCCGGCCACATTCGCGTTTGATAACCGAAGGTTCGCATTCCAGCTCTTCCGCTGCCGTATTGATATACCCCTGCCGGTGGCGTGAGCTGTACATATCCAGAGTATCAACGTGGAACACGCCACTGGTTTCGTCACGCACCTGTATGCTGACCTTCATCACTTCCGCAACGGTATTTTTCTGCCAGCCCCGCACCCGCCACACGCGAGGGCCACAGCGTAGCAACAACTCACCTGTTGCCGTTTGTTCGCAGGGTATAATTTCCTCAACGGACTGAGTAGCCGGTGAGGCCGGGGCGGCTAAAGAAGAAGGTTTTTCTTCCTGTCGTTCATCATTATTCGGCGTGGTTTGTAACACCGCCATCGGCCCGGTACTGTGCCCCATCCATGCAGCCTGTTGCAGCACCAGACCCAGAGCCTTTTCAGGCGCACCGCTTTTAACCGCGAACTCGTTGGCATCCATCCCCAGCGAGAACCGTACCCGCCACGCCTCTATTCCCACTTCCAGCAGTTCAGCCGCCACCGATTCAGCCCCTTTATCTCCGGCCTCATCACGGTCGTAGGCAATGAACACTCGCTTCACCCCGTGATGCTGCAACGCCACCAGATGGTCAGCCGTAAAGCCGTTACAGCCATAGGCCGCAATGACATTTCTGAAGCCGGCACACCAGAACGTCATGGCATCGATAAGTGCTTCACACAGGATAATGTCAGTGCTGGCCTGCATCGCCGCTTCATTCCACACTCCGGCCAGCGGAGAAGATAAGTAAAGGTGCCTTGGATTGCCTTTGGTTTCTTTATAGTCAGCCTGTGTTTTACGACCGTAGAGCTGTAACACCCGCCCACGGTGCGCCACGTTGGCCGACTCAGACCAGCCCACCACCGGTATCACCACCGCAGCCTTGAAGTGGTCATGGCGCGTAAGCTGACGCAGAACGCCGAGTTCAACCAGACGGTCACGCTGAGCTTTTCCTTTATGGCTTAACCGGGAGGGTAATACCTCTGTCACACCCTGCAACCCGGCATAGCCTAAGCGGAAGTGGCTTATCAGTTCAGGATGATTGAGGCCACGACGGATTAACCATTCCTGTGCCTCCGGCGATTCCAGTAATTTTTGGTGATAGAAGTCGACTACCTGATTCAGCAGCGCCTGCCCGTCATCATTCAGGTCGATAAGTTTTGTCCGGGACACGGTGCTAGCCTCTTGTTCTGATAGTACTGGCTGGCTAAGCAGCCCGGCCGATTTTCCCAGCTCTCGCAGCCGCACCAGACCATTCAGGAAGGTCAGGTGTTCGGTTTTCATTAGCCAGTCCAGCGCCGAACCCGACGCCCCACAGCCGAAGCAGTGAAACAGGTTTTTGGACGGGGTAACCACTAACGAAGGGGTTTTCTCCTGATGGAACGGACACAGGCAGGTGTAGCTATCCTGACCGCGCTTTTTGAACTTATGCCCCTGTGACTCGGCCACTGATAGCAGGCTTAATGACTGTTTCAGTTCATTGATTTCGTGTTCGGGGATGCGGGGCATAACTCAACTCCTGTAAAAACCTGTCAATAGGGTTTTGATAAAAATAACTCTGTTGCAGAGTACTCTATTATAGGGTATTGTCAACTGAGTTATTTAAAACAGGGGGTATCATCATGGCAACGTCAACAACCAGAATTTTACAAGCCATGAATACAAAAGATGAGCAGTTCTTTAAAGCTCTTGGCTCACGAATAGCCCAAGCCCGTAAAGAAAAGCAGTTAACACAAACACAATTAGCTGAAAAACTGGGTATTGCACAGCAGACAATGGCGCATTACGAAGGGGCAAAACTGAAAGTTTCAGTCTCACTGCTGCCTTTGTTGGCAGAGATACTCAATCTGTCCATTGATGAATTATTGGGGCTACCCAGTACACACCAGACAGCTAAAAGAGGGCCAGCTTCACGGCTGGAACAACAGATAGATGTTATTGCCCAATTACCCAGAGCAAAACAAAAATTGGTGTCAGAGATTTTAGATAACGTAATTGGCAAAACAGAGTAGTTAACAGTCGCGGAGCTGAAGTGCTTGCAACATTCCAGCCCCGCTAACCACAGCAACTAAACGAGGTAGTTATCATGGCTAAACGCAATCATAAAGCAATACACCGGATTTCCCAAGCTGAACGCTATATCCGGGTCAATCGCAACGGGGTTTCACTACAGGGCCGCTGGCTGGCTGAGGCGGGGTTTACTCACGGTATGCCGCTAAAAGTACGGGTGATGCCCGACTGTATTGTGCTCACCGTTCAGAACACCCGTGAACTGTGGAGTTGTCTGGAGGGCTTAAGCATTCAGCCGTTTGATGCTAACGCCGCTCTCAACTGGCTGAACGGTTATCCCGGTGGATTGATGGTGACGGAGGTGGCGCAATGAAGATAGCTTTTTCCGCTGACCAAACCCTGCCTGAAGTGATTATTAGCGGCCCTGAAGCTTTGGCACAGCACGGTTTTACACCGGAGACACCGATTAAACTGCTGCTCAAACAGGGTGCGCTGTGGGTCATTCCCGTGGACGATGAAAGCTCTTGGTTAACGCTGTGCCACTGTTCTGATGCAGAATTGGGGCTGGACGTTATTCGGGACAACGGCGAACTCTATTTAGCCGGTGACTGGCTAACGGAGATTGGTATCACTCAGGCCAGTGATATTGATATGCTCTGTGATACGGGTGTGATTGTGCTGTTTAATCGACAGCGAATGAAGGAAAGCGTCACCGCTTATGACTGTCATTAACCGCTGACGATTAACCCTTAAATCCCGGTCAATTTAAACACTGGCCGGGATTTATTGTGTATATCAGAATGAATTATTGGTATCCTGATTGAAGCATTAGCCAACGCCTTTATTACTGAGAGATAGTATTTTTCATCCTATTAATATTGTTTCCCCTCAGCCCGTTCACTGATATTTTTCAATACAGCATCACAGATAATCACCGGTATTTTTTAGCATAAGTGCCGCTCAATAATCAGCCAAAAAACAAAGCCTATCGCCGGGTAAAACAACAAAATAATAGAGTCTTATTAGAGTTAATTGTGACAACATAGCCGACTCTATATAGAGTCATTCACATCTAACCTACTGATTATAAATACAAGACTCTAAACCTACTCCCAAGCAACTCTAAACCGACTCGGTGACGACTCTGTTTTGACTCTGATTTCATCTTTATTTTTATTTGAAAACTTTCTTTGCAAACTAACTCACTGAAATAGAATGACAATCAGGCAAAATGCAATTTTGCGTGGGGTGTGGTAACTGAACGTCAAAGAGCAGGTATAGAGGCAATACTTTTATCGGGTGGGGTTTTATTTTTAGATTTAGGGATTTTTATATTAATAGGCGCGAAACAGGTAAACAAAATATGCCACACGCAACCCAGCCCACAGCTTAAAATCAGCGGTAAATGGCTGGAAGCTTTGAGGGGTTACCACTGAACGGAGGAGGATGGTGATTGTGGCTGTAGTTAATGTCTGACGTTAAAACTAAATTCCCGGCCAGAGTTTAAAGTGACCGGGATTAAATAACAGGTACTTACACAAATTATTAAACTGACTCATATTTGATGGTTAATACAAAGCTCCCAAATTTAACTGGGAGCTTCTTAGTAATAAACTATGACTAATTTAGTTATATATATTTCATTTTTCGGGATTGATATACGTATACCTATCATCTATTTCTAAGCCAAGTTCATTTGCTATTTTAATTATCTGGCTATATTCATCTTTACTAATCACAACATCATAATCAGCAATATGGTCACATAACGTCTCAAATGCTAATACAACTTCTGAGAATTCGATATATTCAAGCGCAAAGTCAATAAGCGTAGGATCCAGTCGATTTTTTAATCCGTTACCTAATAAATTAATTTGCTTACTTATATCCATGATATTTTTTCTCTTTACTTAATTGGCTTTAACGCAGGTGGAATTGGTTTATCATCTGGGAATGCCGTTACGATTTTACCATTCGCTGGCTCATATACCACTCGAACACGTACCCCATCCCTAACCTCCCAAGCAACCCATCTTGCTGCTTTACCAGCATTAGTATATATACCCCCTGCTCCCGATTGAGCAAACCATTGGGTGCTAGGGGAAGTAACTATATCACCTACATTACTAACAACTCTTTCAGGGGGCCAGTTATTAGGGAAAAAGGTCTTTCCTGGTTGTCCTGGAAATAAATGCCCACCACTACCTGGCTTATCGCCATAAAGCGTATGCATTTTGGTTTCCGAAGAGAGAATATCAACATAATCTATTTTAGGTAATGGTTTATCATAAAGGAACGAATTAGCATCATATTTACTAATATGATAGTCAACATCAGTAACTTTCCCATTTGCTTTTATACTAAATTCACCCTCACCAGCTTTCCAGTTATAAGAAGGTTCTGTCGTTCCTCTTGTCGATGATGTTCCAGCTTTGGTTCCCACCTCACCCGGTTTAACCGTTATCTTCTCTGCACCACCCAGCCCCAGCCAACCCAGACCAGAACCAATCTGCTCATGGCCTTTGGCACTGGCACACTCGCCCCAGCTCATACCCATGCAGGTACCTATCCATTCTGCTGCAACAGCACTGGTTCCATCTAGTGTATTTACCAGATCCGGATCAACCCCCATCGCTTTCAGATAAGCGTATTCTTCTGTGTTGGCTCTTCCATCAAATAATGCTTCAGCCTTAGCAGCATCATTTGAAGCCATCGCTTGGCCTAACTCTTCCAGATTGGCATTAGACCGCTGAATGGCCTCTTTCTGAACCTGCTGCTGACAAGATGCCTGACTACCGCCACCGGACAGACAGGATTTCATCATATCAGCCAGTAATTCTGGTTCACCTTTGCTCAGATAGTTATTGACCGCAACAACTCATCCCGACATGAACTTACTCTTCGAACACCACTTTTCCCTGTTTAGTCAGCTAGTTACAACCACTTTTTGCCAGTGCATTTTGATACCCGAACACTCAAGCCCAGACGCGCTTTTTTGGCCCGATAAGGCACCACCCCGGAACTGTTAAAGAGCAACCAACGCCACATCATAACAGCGGCGTTAGCCGCTGCCATTACCGGTTTTGACCTTTTTTGCTGAACCTCCCCCGTAACCTGCCAGACCAGAACCGGTGACGGTTTCGCAGCTTGCTGCGGGACTGGCGCCGGTTGACCGGGGCGCGGGGTGGTAGACCCCGCTTATAAAGCTTTAACAGGGAGGCCCCCGTGGGGGCCGGATGGGGCGAAGGCTGGTTAAACAGGGAACGAGCAACGCAGTGCGAGCCTGTTTAACCAGACGTAGCTGGGTGGGCCGGGGGTAATAAGCTGCGGAGGCCAACGGCCGACATGCCTTTAGCGTTGTTGAACTTGGCCCTTGGAGCCAACAGGACGTTGGCGACTGCGGTGGTGGGCGTGGGTGATGCAGCCAACAGCGGCGGGAACCGGCGCGCCACTCAGCACCACGATGCCAATGAGCGGCGGCAAGCCGCACTGTGAAGCCCTGTAAGACGCGAAGCGCCCTGAGCTGAACGGCGCTGACATAATGTGTGTTAACCGTACCAGACCGTTATGGGCTGGTACGGTTAATGCCACATTATGTTGAGTGGGGGATGGCCGGGAACAGGTGTTGCAGAGTAGAACTTGGCCAAGTCCCGGACAGCCACCACGTACCGCCGCTGACACTGATGGTAGGGGGCAGTCCGTGCACAAGGATGTGCGCGGTCTGCCAACTCGGACTCAGCAGGCTCACAGAGAGCCAGCTAACTTTGCTCTTTTTGACTCTCCGGCAACGCCGGTGTATCACTGATATTTGGCACTACCCGCAGGTTGCCTTTCCTTACGTCTCCACACTCTGCCGGGTGCGTAGAGGTATGCACCGACTGAAGCGCCTTGATCGATACCTGAGTATAGATCTGCGTGCTGCTCACATCCGCATGACCTAACATCGCCTGTATCCAGCGCAGATCGGCACCGTTCTCCAGCATCTGGGTTGCCATCGCATGACGGAACAGGTGACAGCTTCCCCACTGGCTTATTTCCGCCGCCCGGATATAGTGACCGATGGCGTTGGTGATTCCATTAACCCCCAGTCCCGCCATACCATCCGCCGCCACGAACAGCTCGTTAACTTCCGGGTTGATAACCAGCTCCGAGCGGACCTTATATTTGTACTGTTCCACCCACTTTAACGCACGTTCGCCTATCGGGATGATACGGTCCTTTTTCCCTTTGCCCTGCCGGACTATCAAGGTGCGTCTGTCGGCATTCACGCTGTACATATCCAGCATCGCCACTTCCCCACGCCGGATCCCCGTAGACCACAGTACTTCCATCAGCGCACGATCCCGCAGGCCTAACGGTGTACTGACATCAGCCTGCGCCAGCACCCGCTCTATCTCTTCCACACTCATGATGTGGCGCGGCAGGTGTTTTTCTGCCCGTGGTAACTCAAGGTCTGCTGCCGGGTTAGCCAGTATCAGATTGCCTCTCGCCATCCAACTGAACCAGCCCTTCAGCGGATCTAACGCAGTACGCTGCGTCCGGCTGCTCAGCGGTTCTCCGTTGGCCTTACGATACTGATACAGATGGCGTTGATAGCGCTCAAGCACCGGCCGGGTAATATCACCGGCATAGTGCAGGCCGTGTTCATTCGCCCACAGGATGAAGTGATACAGATGGTGGGTTTGCACCTTCAGCGTGGTTTCTGACCAGTTGCGTTCTCTGCGCCAGATAATGAACTTCAGCAGCAGCGTGTACAGGCTTTTCGGGTGATCGATTGGGCCAACCGGTGTTCGGTACACCTGATCCACCGTCAGCAGGCTATCAACACGGGTGCGGCGCTTAACCATGTGTCACCTCCCGATCGTTCACCACAGCGGAAGAAGCACTTTTCTTTTTCTTTCTTATTACTGTGTTTTGCTCAGACCCGACCACTTTAGCCTCAACCCCTTGCGCCATCTGGCCCGATGCCCCTTTATCACCCTCCGACTGACCGCCGACCACACCCCGACCTTGAACCGACTGAGCCTCATCACTAACCGACCGGTCAGACTCAGACCCCGACCGGCTCTTCCTGCCCGTCACCTTTTGATTGATAGCTGGCTCTACTGACTGAGACATTCCTTTTTTCTCCTTTATTATTCTTTTTTTGCCAGACCCGACCGCTTTGCCCTTTAGGCCTTGCGCTGCCTGACCTGAAGCCCCTTTTTCACTCTCCGACTGACCACCGACCACATGCCGACCGGAGGCCGACTGAGTTCCACCAACATTCGACCGGTCAGGCTCACACCCCGACCGGTTATCATTCCCCGTATCCAGCAACCCACACAGATGGGTGCCGTTGTTATCTTCCCCATCCCATAACAGTGTGTATTCATAGGTCAGTCCGCGCCGGTACAGCAGCAGATATTCCATTTCCAGCAGCCGGGCCAGATGTATCTTGAGTTGCGTATCGCCCCAGCCTAACGCGGCCCGTACATCACGGCGGCTGAAGCGAACCTCTTCGGCCTTCAGCGCCTGATGTACTGCCGTTTCTCCTACCCAGCCCTTTAACAGCACCAGTAACCGGCGGGTTTGCGGCGGCATTTCGTCCAGCGTTCGCCCCAGCACTTCATGGGCCAGCTTATTAGCCAGTTCGATATCGCTTTTTTCCACCTCGATGTAGTCCAGCCACTGACCACGATGCTCCACCCGCTTAACTTTCCGCTGGTACTGATGCAGCAACGCGATGCTTTGTATCAGTGTCAGATACTTCATATGGTCTCTGCGGGTGCGGGTTTTGTCTGACAGGAAGGTCAGTTGATGGGCGAACGGATTGACCACCTTCAGCGGTCGTAGTAGCCGTTGGGCGTTTTGATGCAGTTTAGTCAGCCAGCCTTTTTCACTTTCAGCCAGCAGCCCTTCAAGGGTTTGGTTATGACGCTGAAGCGCGTGGATAGCCTGAGTTTGTTCCCGGCTCTCGTTCACCGTCAGCACAAGACAGCGGTTTAACAGTTCTTCGTCCACGTCGATGGCCGTGGTGGTAAGCATTAGCATGACCGGCCCCTGCACCTTGTACTCCCGCGTCACCAGTTCGCCGCTTTGCTCATTCTTGCCAGTTGAGGCTATCTTCAGCTCACCGTCTGACTGTAGCAGCTTCAGCGCATAAGCAGCCTGCCGAACACCCTCTTCCTCCGCTATCGCCAGTATCTTGTGCTGAAGGCTGGTTTCACCCAGATAGTAAAGGCTCTGACCGGTCATGGCCGAGTACTGGATACGCTCTTCTTCCGGCATCAGGCCGAGAACCGCATCCATCAGACTACTTTTACCGGCTGCCGAACTGCTTTGTATCAGTACGGCCAATGGCTTATCTAACTTGCGTGAAGTCGCCGCCAGATAACCGGTCAGCAGATTGCTGCTCTCTCCCACCACACCGCACGAAGCCAGGTCATTCACCACCCGCTCAGCCAGGTCAGGGGATTTCAGCAGTTCAAGCGCCGCCGCTTCATCCTCTGCCGACATGGTTATCGCAACCACCTCACGCGCCTGCTGTGCCTCCCGCTGTTCGTCCTGCTTTTGTTCCAGCATCAACAACACCCGGCCACATTCGCGTTTGATAACCGAAGGTTCGCATTCCAGCTCTTCCGCTGCCGTATTGATATACCCCTGCCGGTGGCGTGAGCTGTACATATCCAGAGTATCAACGTGGAACACGCCACTGGTTTCGTCACGCACCTGTATGCTGACCTTCATCACTTCCGCAACGGTATTTTTCTGCCAGCCCCGCACCCGCCACACGCGAGGGCCACAGCGTAGCAACAACTCACCTGTTGCCGTTTGTTCGCAGGGTATAATTTCCTCAACGGACTGAGTAGCCGGTGAGGCCGGGGCGGCTAAAGAAGAAGGTTTTTCTTCCTGTCGTTCATCATTATTCGGCGTGGTTTGTAACACCGCCATCGGCCCGGTACTGTGCCCCATCCATGCAGCCTGTTGCAGCACCAGACCCAGAGCCTTTTCAGGCGCACCGCTTTTAACCGCGAACTCGTTGGCATCCATCCCCAGCGAGAACCGTACCCGCCACGCCTCTATTCCCACTTCCAGCAGTTCAGCCGCCACCGATTCAGCCCCTTTATCTCCGGCCTCATCACGGTCGTAGGCAATGAACACTCGCTTCACCCCGTGATGCTGCAACGCCACCAGATGGTCAGCCGTAAAGCCGTTACAGCCATAGGCCGCAATGACATTTCTGAAGCCGGCACACCAGAACGTCATGGCATCGATAAGTGCTTCACACAGGATAATGTCAGTGCTGGCCTGCATCGCCGCTTCATTCCACACTCCGGCCAGCGGAGAAGATAAGTAAAGGTGCCTTGGATTGCCTTTGGTTTCTTTATAGTCAGCCTGTGTTTTACGACCGTAGAGCTGTAACACCCGCCCACGGTGCGCCACGTTGGCCGACTCAGACCAGCCCACCACCGGTATCACCACCGCAGCCTTGAAGTGGTCATGGCGCGTAAGCTGACGCAGAACGCCGAGTTCAACCAGACGGTCACGCTGAGCTTTTCCTTTATGGCTTAACCGGGAGGGTAATACCTCTGTCACACCCTGCAACCCGGCATAGCCTAAGCGGAAGTGGCTTATCAGTTCAGGATGATTGAGGCCACGACGGATTAACCATTCCTGTGCCTCCGGCGATTCCAGTAATTTTTGGTGATAGAAGTCGACTACCTGATTCAGCAGCGCCTGCCCGTCATCATTCAGGTCGATAAGTTTTGTCCGGGACACGGTGCTAGCCTCTTGTTCTGATAGTACTGGCTGGCTAAGCAGCCCGGCCGATTTTCCCAGCTCTCGCAGCCGCACCAGACCATTCAGGAAGGTCAGGTGTTCGGTTTTCATTAGCCAGTCCAGCGCCGAACCCGACGCCCCACAGCCGAAGCAGTGAAACAGGTTTTTGGACGGGGTAACCACTAACGAAGGGGTTTTCTCCTGATGGAACGGACACAGGCAGGTGTAGCTATCCTGACCGCGCTTTTTGAACTTATGCCCCTGTGACTCGGCCACTGATAGCAGGCTTAATGACTGTTTCAGTTCATTGATTTCGTGTTCGGGGATGCGGGGCATAACTCAACTCCTGTAAAAACCTGTCAATAGGGTTTTGATAAAAATAACTCTGTTGCAGAGTACTCTATTATAGGGTATTGTCAACTGAGTTATTTAAAACAGGGGGTATCATCATGGCAACGTCAACAACCAGAATTTTACAAGCCATGAATACAAAAGATGAGCAGTTCTTTAAAGCTCTTGGCTCACGAATAGCCCAAGCCCGTAAAGAAAAGCAGTTAACACAAACACAATTAGCTGAAAAACTGGGTATTGCACAGCAGACAATGGCGCATTACGAAGGGGCAAAACTGAAAGTTTCAGTCTCACTGCTGCCTTTGTTGGCAGAGATACTCAATCTGTCCATTGATGAATTATTGGGGCTACCCAGTACACACCAGACAGCTAAAAGAGGGCCAGCTTCACGGCTGGAACAACAGATAGATGTTATTGCCCAATTACCCAGAGCAAAACAAAAATTGGTGTCAGAGATTTTAGATAACGTAATTGGCAAAACAGAGTAGTTAACAGTCGCGGAGCTGAAGTGCTTGCAACATTCCAGCCCCGCTAACCACAGCAACTAAACGAGGTAGTTATCATGGCTAAACGCAATCATAAAGCAATACACCGGATTTCCCAAGCTGAACGCTATATCCGGGTCAATCGCAACGGGGTTTCACTACAGGGCCGCTGGCTGGCTGAGGCGGGGTTTACTCACGGTATGCCGCTAAAAGTACGGGTGATGCCCGACTGTATTGTGCTCACCGTTCAGAACACCCGTGAACTGTGGAGTTGTCTGGAGGGCTTAAGCATTCAGCCGTTTGATGCTAACGCCGCTCTCAACTGGCTGAACGGTTATCCCGGTGGATTGATGGTGACGGAGGTGGCGCAATGAAGATAGCTTTTTCCGCTGACCAAACCCTGCCTGAAGTGATTATTAGCGGCCCTGAAGCTTTGGCACAGCACGGTTTTACACCGGAGACACCGATTAAACTGCTGCTCAAACAGGGTGCGCTGTGGGTCATTCCCGTGGACGATGAAAGCTCTTGGTTAACGCTGTGCCACTGTTCTGATGCAGAATTGGGGCTGGACGTTATTCGGGACAACGGCGAACTCTATTTAGCCGGTGACTGGCTAACGGAGATTGGTATCACTCAGGCCAGTGATATTGATATGCTCTGTGATACGGGTGTGATTGTGCTGTTTAATCGACAGCGAATGAAGGAAAGCGTCACCGCTTATGACTGTCATTAACCGCTGACGATTAACCCTTAAATCCCGGTCAATTTAAACACTGGCCGGGATTTATTGTGTATATCAGAATGAATTATTGGTATCCTGATTGAAGCATTAGCCAACGCCTTTATTACTGAGAGATAGTATTTTTCATCCTATTAATATTGTTTCCCCTCAGCCCGTTCACTGATATTTTTCAATACAGCATCACAGATAATCACCGGTATTTTTTAGCATAAGTGCCGCTCAATAATCAGCCAAAAAACAAAGCCTATCGCCGGGTAAAACAACAAAATAATAGAGTCTTATTAGAGTTAATTGTGACAACATAGCCGACTCTATATAGAGTCATTCACATCTAACCTACTGATTATAAATACAAGACTCTAAACCTACTCCCAAGCAACTCTAAACCGACTCGGTGACGACTCTGTTTTGACTCTGATTTCATCTTTATTTTTATTTGAAAACTTTCTTTGCAAACTAACTCACTGAAATAGAATGACAATCAGGCAAAATGCAATTTTGCGTGGGGTGTGGTAACTGAACGTCAAAGAGCAGGTATAGAGGCAATACTTTTATCGGGTGGGGTTTTATTTTTAGATTTAGGGATTTTTATATTAATAGGCGCGAAACAGGTAAACAAAATATGCCACACGCAACCCAGCCCACAGCTTAAAATCAGCGGTAAATGGCTGGAAGCTTTGAGGGGTTACCACTGAACGGAGGAGGATGGTGATTGTGGCTGTAGTTAATGTCTGACGTTAAAACTAAATTCCCGGCCAGAGTTTAAAGTGACCGGGATTAAATAACAGGTACTTACACAAATTATTAAACTGACTCATATTTGATGGTTAATACAAAGCTCCCAAATTTAACTGGGAGCTTCTTAGTAATAAACTATGACTAATTTAGTTATATATATTTCATTTTTCGGGATTGATATACGTATACCTATCATCTATTTCTAAGCCAAGTTCATTTGCTATTTTAATTATCTGGCTATATTCATCTTTACTAATCACAACATCATAATCAGCAATATGGTCACATAACGTCTCAAATGCTAATACAACTTCTGAGAATTCGATATATTCAAGCGCAAAGTCAATAAGCGTAGGATCCAGTCGATTTTTTAATCCGTTACCTAATAAATTAATTTGCTTACTTATATCCATGATATTTTTTCTCTTTACTTAATTGGCTTTAACGCAGGTGGAATTGGTTTATCATCTGGGAATGCCGTTACGATTTTACCATTCGCTGGCTCATATACCACTCGAACACGTACCCCATCCCTAACCTCCCAAGCAACCCATCTTGCTGCTTTACCAGCATTAGTATATATACCCCCTGCTCCCGATTGAGCAAACCATTGGGTGCTAGGGGAAGTAACTATATCACCTACATTACTAACAACTCTTTCAGGGGGCCAGTTATTAGGGAAAAAGGTCTTTCCTGGTTGTCCTGGAAATAAATGCCCACCACTACCTGGCTTATCGCCATAAAGCGTATGCATTTTGGTTTCCGAAGAGAGAATATCAACATAATCTATTTTAGGTAATGGTTTATCATAAAGGAACGAATTAGCATCATATTTACTAATATGATAGTCAACATCAGTAACTTTCCCATTTGCTTTTATACTAAATTCACCCTCACCAGCTTTCCAGTTATAAGAAGGTTCTGTCGTTCCTCTTGTCGATGATGTTCCAGCTTTGGTTCCCACCTCACCCGGTTTAACCGTTATCTTCTCTGCACCACCCAGCCCCAGCCAACCCAGACCAGAACCAATCTGCTCATGGCCTTTGGCACTGGCACACTCGCCCCAGCTCATACCCATGCAGGTACCTATCCATTCTGCTGCAACAGCACTGGTTCCATCTAGTGTATTTACCAGATCCGGATCAACCCCCATCGCTTTCAGATAAGCGTATTCTTCTGTGTTGGCTCTTCCATCAAATAATGCTTCAGCCTTAGCAGCATCATTTGAAGCCATCGCTTGGCCTAACTCTTCCAGATTGGCATTAGACCGCTGAATGGCCTCTTTCTGAACCTGCTGCTGACAAGATGCCTGACTACCGCCACCGGACAGACAGGATTTCATCATATCAGCCAGTAATTCTGGTTCACCTTTGCTCAGATAGTTATTGACCGCAGAATTATACGCAGCCGCCGCAGCCGTTCCCGCATCTGCGGTATTATCAGCCACTAAACCCGCCGCCACGCCGGTGGCGATTGAGGTCATATTGGCAATAAACTGACGTTCGGCTTCGGTCAGGTCATCAGCCTTCTTATGATACAGATCTTCCGCTATCGTCTTCGCTATCAGCTCACCGCTGGCCGCACCTAACGCACCAGACAGGCCATTATTACCCGAACCCTCAGCTACCGCCAGACCAACAATCGCATGACCTATCACTTTCGCGAACAGGTTCGCATTGTTCGGATGTTCCTCGTCTATCGGGAAATTCGTATCCGCCAGTTTCTTCACGCCCTGAGCCAGTAACGGGGCCGAAGCCGCCGCGGCGGCGTTCCCCGCACTACCACCGCCCATCGCTACCGTCAGCGCTGCACCGGCTGCCTGTATCGCTCGGCCAACATTGCTGCCGGTGCCGTAGAACTCCATTTCCTTTTCGTAGAATTTGTCATAAGAAGCCTGATAGATAACCGCGTAGGTCGCTTTGTTTAAATCTTCCTGCGTTGGGTTCTCATTACCGGCTTTAGCTAAATCAGCTCTCGCCTGCGCGATGATAGCCGGATCTTTAGAAGCGGCATCCTTATTGGCATCTGCTTCGGCACGGGCTTGATCCTGTGCGTTCATCACCCCAATATTGGTCGCAATGGTTGTCACCTGCGACACTATCTGCCCCGCCAGACCAATTGCCTCCAGATTACGCATCTGCTCATCGGCATCAAAAATCTTATCCAGCGGATTGGCTGCGTTAGCCGTGTCATTGCTGAGCTTCGCAATATCCTGCTGTTGATTGTTTTGGTAGCGAATAGTGATATTGCCATCCGCTATCGCCGCATGAGTCGTGCTACTGGCGCTGTCACCATAGGCCACCACGATAGGCGTACCCGGTACGCCTGGGAACCCAAACGGGGCACCACCGCCCGAGCCGATACTCATCGACACATGGCTGACGTCATAATCTGCCTTGTTCTTGATATCGCTCCAACCCAACGTGCCGGTGTCCAGACTGTTCAGCTCTGGCGTCGCTTCCGACGCAATCACCGCCCCGTCTAACTGGGTGTGCTTACCGACGGTAATGTCATAACCGCCCTTACCGGCGTAAATCCCGCTCTGTTCATTGACGCTGGCCCACGTGCTGTCCATCTTGTCCATCGTGAAGCCCAGACTGCCGTCGAAACCGGTGCCGTAGCTGCCGGCAATATTCAGTGAGTATTGCTCGTAGCTGTAGTCATCGGTGTCCTGCAATGAACGAACGGTCAGGTCACGACCCACGTCCATCGTGACGGAATCCCCTTTCGCCAGTGCACCAATCAAATTGGTATCCCGACCGCTGATGATGGTCAGGTTATTACCGGCCTCTAGCTGACTCTCGCTCCAGTACAGGCCGTCTGCATGCATATTCCCTTGTGAGAAGTTCGCATCCGCAAAGAAGCGCAGGCCGTTTTTACCCCCGCCAATACCAAAACTGACCCCGGCGTTACCGCCGTAGCTCTTGTTCTCACTGTCGGTTTTCTGGGTGTTCGCCGCCGCCAGCAGGTTAACGTCCCGGTTGGCGTCAAGCAGCATATTATTCCCCGCATTGATGGCGGAGCCTTTAAGGGTGATATCGCCATCCACCCCTTTCTCACCGTTACCGGTGGCGGTAATCGACAGATTATTCCCCGCCGCAATGGTTGAACCCTGCGCCGCCCGTATATTGGTGTCAGTGGTGGATTCAGTACGTTGAGCACCGCCCGAAATACTGATACCCACAAACCCTTCGCTGTCTTTGGGCAAGTCCATCATCCCGGCCTGTACGGCCTGCACCGCCGACAGCGCCGCTTTGATTTCCTGTAGCGCCTTGATTTTGCTGTCGTGAGTTTCCTGCGCCTGTTTCGCTTCGGTCACCGCCGCATTCAGTGCACCACCCACCGCACCAGACAGCGCAACGGTCACGCCCGACTGGGTACGTTCGTACTTGTCCTGAATGTGGGTCTGGTTTTCCACTGACTCAACGGTGACGTTTTTACCCGTCAGGCTGATGTCTTGCTGGGCGACAACGTCTGAGCCTTTGACCGCGAGATGATTGCCCGCGCTTAAGGTGACGTTGCCTTCGGTGCTGCCGACAATACTGCCAAGATTGCCAATACCGTGCGTCGTGTTGGTGGATTTTTCATCTATTTTGCCAACGGTAAAGCCAATACCCCCGGTGCCCATCAGGCCCGATTTGGTGGTGCGGGACAGATGCATCTCATCCCGTTTTTCCGCGGCGGTATCGATAGTCAGGTCATTTCCGGCACTGAGCGAAACATCATGAATTCCAGTAACCTGACTTCCGTGAACCAACAGGTCGTTTCCGGCCTTCATCACCACTGAGTCACCGCTAAAGTTGCTGCTGACCCCCGAAACAGCATGCAGCTCATCATGGCTTTCTGACGTAAGTTTTTTGCCAAAACTTCCCCGGCTACTGTACTTTGAATGTTCGCTCAGGTCTTCCGTTGACTCACCGCTGGTAATCGACAGATTATTTCCCGCAATGACCCCGAGTTGACCACCGGCCTCCACCTGCGCTGCTCGGGCATTGATGTCATTTTTCGCTGACAGGGTGATATCGCCGCTGCCGGTCATTTGACTGCCCACCTCTGACGAAGTCGATTCCCGACGGTAGTTGTTTTTGTCTTTATAAAACTCCGTCTGTTTCGCTACTGTCACCGTATTCAGATTCAGGTCGTGACCCGCCGCAATGCTCGTATCACTGTTCTGACCCGCGTTGCTCAGCAGCGCCGCCGTCAGATTAATATCGTGACCCGCCGAAAGCTGTAATGTGCCGTTGTCGTGATTAACCGCAAGGGCTGCCACCTGATTGATAGCCGTATGGGAAGAGCCATTGCGACCCGCCTTTTCTCCCTGCGTGGTGGTGGTGATGAGGTTAATATCATGCCCGGCCTGAAGCCTCAGGCTGTCAAAGCCCTGCATCAACCCACCGATATTATTAATATCGTTATTCGCCAGCAACATCACATTATTGCCGCTGATGCTACCGCCCATATTTTGAATATTCTGCGCCAGCACATTCAGCTTATCCCCCGCCAGAATACGCCCCTGATTGACCAAATCACCGGTCAGTTGCAAATTGACCTGCTTACCGGCCAAAAGCGCACCGCTGCCGTCAATATCCTGCGGCCTAATCATGGCATACACCTGCGGCACCAGAACCGTTTGGATACTGCCATCCGGTAAGGTCACGTCACGGCTGACCAGCCAGACGATGTCTGAAGTCAGGTTAGCCATCTGCTCTGGCGTCAGCGCGATACCTAATGACAGAGGATACTTCTGAGCAAACTCCACGCCGCTGTTCATCAGCGCCATATATTGCTCTTCGTCATTGGCGTAGCCGTTTAAAAAGCGCTGTCCGGTTAGGTTAATTATCTGGTCGCTAATCAGCCGCTGCTCATAGTAACCATCCCCCAGACGTTTATGCATATTGTTCGGGTCAGCCTGTAAGCGGCTGGTCATATAGTCCGAACCCAGCCAGCGCTTAAGTTGGGTATATTGAGGGTCGGTTTCGATTAAATAGCGACTACCTACCGCCGGATTGATTTTATACAGACTGGCATTGGGTAATATCAGATTCAGGCTCGGTGGACGGGTTACCACGCTGACGTCCTTCATACCGTTCTCACCCGGCAGTTGAATGTTTACCCGTTCAATATTGATACCGTTAATACCGCTATTGGGGGCAATGCCTTCCTGACGACCATCAATTGATGTTCTTCCACTGCCATCAGGCTGGGTGTGATTCAAGATTTCAG
Source organism: Limnobaculum parvum (assembly GCF_003096015.2). NCBI lineage: Bacteria > Pseudomonadati > Pseudomonadota > Gammaproteobacteria > Enterobacterales > Budviciaceae > Limnobaculum > Limnobaculum parvum. The sequence continues at coordinate 2,376,219 of NZ_CP029185.2, forward strand.
ACGGATGTAGCGTGATGTCCTGCACCACGGTGGCAGGATGATATGGGTTTTTGTCTATATCCTGTGTATCTTCTTTCTGACGCTTTACATGTCGGGTGTACTTCCACACGCGACCAATTTCATCAATGTAGCGCTGACCGGTGACCTCCACATTATTCAAGGTGTTGGCCTCAATACTCAGGACATTACCCGCGACAATCTGGCTTTTATCGTTATTCACCGTATCCGCAGTCATCAGCAAATTATTACCGGCTAAAATTTTGGCCGGGTCTGTTTCCGTGATAACGCTTTCGCTGATGATATAGTCATAAACATACTCATAATGCGTTTCGAAGTATCGGTTAGGGATACCCGCAATTCGAATACGCCTGACCAACTCATCATAATCATAGGTGACCATTTCTTTTGGGTAGCGGGTGGTGTCGCCAACAACGCTGAACTCAAACCGGCTTTCGCGCGAAATTTCACGTACTTCGGTGCTAAAGTGGTCATTAACGTTATTCACCTGCCCCACCGACAACCGTAAATCCCCTAATGCTTCTATGGTCGCACTGTGGTTATTCAACGTTCCACCCATACCGGTGGCGTTGCCGTTGTCATCCAACAATCGGCCGATGGACATATTACCGCCGCTGAATATCAGCGAATGGGTATAGTTGTTTAAGGTTCCTGCGCCCATATCCAGCGTTTCACGACCGGCGATAGTGGCGGCCGTGCTGCCTTCTTCCCGGTTGTTGATAACATCCGCCTGTAAACCCAGCCAGGTTCCGTAGATGCGACCGGTGCCGTAGTTGTCGATTTGACTGGCCTGTAAACGGGTCAATAGCCCGTCAATCAGCCCCCGGTTACTTAACAGGCCATTCAGGGTGAGGTTGGTGGACTGCGCGCTGATAATCCCCGCCGCATCGTTGGTCAACGACCCCGCTTTGAGCTGCATATCACCGGCGTACAACTGACCGCCAAGGTTGCTCCAGTGACCGGTGGTTTGTGCGGTGAACACATTGTTCACGTAAAGTTGAGCCCGGTCGGTGTTTATCTCACCCCCGTGCCCCTGTAAATTCATCGCGCCCGCGCTCACCAGTCCGTCAGCCAGATTGATGCCGTTCGCATCCACGTTAAAGGTGCCAGAGGCCAAGATCTGGCCCTGTAAATCCGCAGGCTGTGCGCTGACAAGGGTGATATCACCGGTATTGACCCGTTGACCGTTGCTTTGTACACCGGAGGCCAACAGCGCATTGCTGCCATTGCTAAAGTGGGTGGTCGACAGCGTCATATCGCTGAATGCCGCCAGCACCGAGGTGTTGCTGATATCCCCGATGGCGTGCAGGTTCAGTGCCCCGCCGCTGTATATCTGAGCATGGTTATCCATGCGCTGTCCGGCACTGAAATCAAGCCCGGCAAAAGCATAGATATCCGCGTCATTGAGGAGACTGCCGCCCACCTCCACCGACAGTGTATCTTCGCTGCGCAGCAGGCGGTTGTTGGTAAAGCTGCCCTCGGTGAGGTATTTCCCCGCGCCCTGACTGTACAACGTGCCGTTATTGAGGATGTCCTCACCGGCCTTGAGCATCAGGTTACGGTCAGCGCCGATGGTGCCGTCATTGGTGACCGCGCCGCTAATATTGAGGTTCGCATGGCCTTTGGCGTAAATCGTGTTGCCGTTATACAGGGAATTTTGGCCGGTCAGGGTTAAATCACTGCCGCTGTTGACGGTGCCGCCGTTGGTGATGCGACCGTTGGCCGTGACCGTCATCGGGCCACCGCTGTACAGGGTGCCGGTATTCAGCAGGTTGCCCGGGGTGGTCAGGGACAATCGGCTATCCGAGCCTATCACCCCGAGGTTGGTGACATCGCCACCGGTTTTCAGGGTAGTCTGGCCTTTGCCGTACAGCATTTGGTTATTAAACAGCGTTCCGTAGGTGCTCAGACTCAGTTCGCCGTCAGCACCGATGCCACCATAGCTGGTCACCGACTGGTCCGCGCTTAAGGTCAGGTTGCCTTTACTGTACAGCGTGCCGTTATTGTTCAGCGCGCCCGGCGTAGTCAGGCTCAGCAACCCATCCGCGGCCAGCGTACCGTTATTACTCACTGTATTACCCGCCGTTATCCGGGCATTGCCTTTAGCATAAATCGTATTGTTACTGGAGAACTCACCCGCTGCATTCAGGGTGATATTCTGGTCAGAGCCGAGGGTACCACTGTTAAGCAGGTCACTGCGGCTTTGCGCCTGAACATCGCTACCGCCATACATCGCCCCGGCGTTGTTGATATGGCTGGCCGACAGGGTCAGCCCCAATCCGGTATCCAGAGTTCCCCCGTTAAACAGGGCATTTTGAACTGAAATCGAAGCCGCGTCCGCCGAGTAAATACTGCCGTAGCTGGTCATCCAGTCGCCGCTGTCGAGGCTTAAAAAGCCCGTGCTGCTGATTTTTCCGCTGGCGGTCTGGTTGATGTACCCCGGTGTGCTGATGGCAGTGCGCCCTTTGCCCTGCAACGTCCCGCTGTTATCAATGCTGGCGCCCGAGACCCGGAGTGTCTGACCGGCAGAGACAGTTCCGCCGTTATTCAGGCCGCGACGGCTGCTCACCGTGGTGTTGCCATCCGCCGCCATCACGCCTTGCGTGGTCAGGCTACCCTGCGTGGTGACGTCAAGCTGTCCGTTAGTCCCCATTTGCCCAGCGGCGGTGTTAACGATATCCCCCTGCGCATTAATCTGAACCGTATTTTTACCAAATAGCGTTCCGCTGTTGGTCAGGCTTTCCGGCGTAGAGAGGGTCAGGTCTTGGGCGCTGCTCATCGTTCCGCTGTTCTCAATCCGCCCGTCGGTTGTCACCACCACCGACCCGGCCTGCGTACCAATATGCCCCGCGTTGTGAACCCCCACCCCGTTTTCGGTACCCACCATGCGAATGCTGTTGGCGTACATGCCGCCTAGCACCGCCACATCCACGGAAAATTGAGGGCTGCCCGCCTCATTGCCGCCCTGTTTTTCAATCTGGCTGGTATCGGCACTGACCTTGTTCTTACCGGTGACGACGTTAAGCTCATTGGCCCAGACGCCCGCATTCACACGCACTGAGCGGGCAATAATATCGGTATAGCTTTGCTGGCTGCTGTCCATGCCTCGGCCCTGAATGGTCACATTGCCCTGTTGGACGTTGTAGCCCTCCAGTTGACCATTGACCAGATTCGGCGTACCGGTAGTCAGCGTGGCGCGGTTGGCGTTAATAAAACCACAGCCGTCACAGGTAATGCCTGACGGGTTGGCGATGACCACCTGCGCTTTTTGCCCCGCCACTTCCACATAACCGTTAAGCTGACTTGGGTCGCGGGAATTGACTTCGTTAAGAATGATTTTGGCCCCGCCGCGTATCACCTGCGGGTTACCGTCAACATAGCCGCCCAGTTGGGTTTGTACCGGCGCGGCTGAGTTATTGAGGATAGCGCCACGGTTATCCACATCGAACTGGCTGTAGGTATTGCGCGATACGCCTGCGGCGCTGGGAGTCTGAATATTGACCTGCGGCGTGCCGTTCGCGCTGCTGATAACCGTGGGCTGCTGGTTGCCCGGCGCGCTGTGGTCCGCCACGATATCCGCCTGAGCGGGCAGGCTAATGGTCATCAGGCCTAACGCTAGGCTGGTCAACAGCGTCAGCGGTTTAAGACCGGCAATCAGTTGGCTTAAGGGATGTCTGCCGCCAGACGACGCGCGAGGCGTTCCCCCCGCAGTGTGGGCACCGGCAATCTCCGGTACCACCATTAACTGACCACGCGCTTGGTTAAAAATTACGCGGTATAAATTCTTGTTCATCGGTAAAATCCTTTTACGTCTTTTTGTATTGTTTTTGATTGTTGTTGATTGTTGTTTTTGTTTGTTGTTTCTGATGGTTCATATTTTTCTTCCCGTTATCGGGAACCTGTCTTCATTTTCAATTGAAATCAGACACCTTCCGTATTCCTGCGGCCTGATTAATACTGCCAGTTCAAATTGAACCCCAGCGTCACCGGGTCCGTCTTAAAACCATCCGGTTTTGAGGTGGGAATACCGGCAAACAGGTCATAGCTGGTATTCAGGACATGGCCTCTTAGCCCCAGCGCCGCCCCCGCCAGATGTTTCCCCAGCAGGTATTCACTTCCCCCACCGCCCACTTCGCCGTAGTCCAACCCGACATAGAGTTCCTGCGACGGCATCGGCGTTTGCCACGCCAGTTCATTGCGGGTAAACCACCCTCGGTCAGCCGACAGGCTCAGTTCGCCGTCATAGCCCCGCACCGTGTAGCGACCACCAATGGAGAAGCGGTCCTGTGAGGTCAGCGGGGTTGAGGATGGGAGCTGGCGCTGGTACTGGCTGCGAAAGCTAAATTTCTGTTCAAACAGACTGAACGGCACGTCCAAATTAGCGGAAAGCTGGGTGATTTTACTCAGCGCCGTCGCCAGACCGCTGTACTCCTCCGGGGCAGGCTGTGCGCCAAACCAGCGGGTTCCCTGTTGATAGCTCACCCCCGCATCCAGCGTGGCGGCATAGATGTAATGGCGATGCTGTAACCCTAACCGCCAAGCGGAGGTATTGCGGCGCTGAACCTCAACTTCGGTGTCATTCACGTAGTTACGGGTCGATTTCATCAACACATCGTAAGTCAGGGTGGTTTTCTGTGAGGCATCCCGATGCAGCAAACGACTCAGCCCAAAAGTCAGGTTGTTGCTGTCGCCGCTGTAGTCATAGTTCTCAATCAGGCCGGCCACCTTCTGGTTGTAGCTGTAGGCGCTGGTGGTGACGTTCAGCCCCCAATAGCCGTAAGGCACGGAATAGTTCGCGGTGTAGTTATGGCTGCCCCGGTCGTTTTTCCATTGCAGGTCATGACCGCCAGAAATATAGAAGGTATCGTTGAGGGAAAGCGGGTTATCCACATACAGGGTTAATCCCCCCTGATAGCGACCGGTGCTGGTGGTGCCCGAATCGTCCAGCGAAGCCCCCAGTCGCCAGTGGCGGCTCTGCTTCCAGCTAATGGCTAAATCGGTTTCTCCCGGTTCATGACCGGGCAACATATTGATGTCCGCCTGCGCGGTGGGAACGCGACGCAGGTTCTCTATCCCTTGCTCAATATCACGCAGGTTGAGTAAATCCCCTTCAGAGACCGGCAGCGTATTGAACGACTGAATATAACTGTCGCTTTCCGGCGTAAACCGGATATGGCTGACGTTGCCTTCTAAAATTTGCAGCTTCAGCTCACCGCTGTTCAAATCCTGCGGCGGAGCCAGTACCCGAGAGGTGATATAGCCCCGGTCCACTAACCGATTTTGAATGGCGCTCATCAACAAGTTAATGCCTTGACCGCCGATACACTGCCCTTTAGCTTGGTCGGCTACCCGCTGCAACAAGAGCCAGTTGGTTAAGTAGTCACTGCCGCTTAACGTCACCTGTTGGATGCTAAAGCAACTCTGTTCTTCGGGGAATTGCGTGATGACCGAGCTGCCCGCAGGCAGTTCCATACGCACGTCAGGCTGCTCCGGCGCGAGTTGGTCTTCCAGTGCTTTTTGACGCTCTTGCTGATTAATGATTTGCTGGTCATTGATGCGGTTCAACTCCGGCGCTGAATGGGCCGAGAAAGCAAATGACAGCAACAAAGCTGTACGCCAAACAGGCGGGAAAACTCGCTTCCGATGAGCGAAACTAGAATTGGTTTTAAAAGGCATACCCTGTCCGTGGTCATTTATCCGTTATAAGGGGCTAGCGGTAAAGCTTAAGAAGCGGCTTATTACACTGTAGCCATTGTATGATTACAATAGGTGATTATTGTTTTTTTACTTATAAGACAGGATATTATGTGAGACGTATGTATTATTTTTCTACCTGTCAAAGATACCCGTTTTAGTGGCAAGTCATATTTCAGTAAGGATGTAAGGTGAACAGCGCGTGCCATAATAGGCAATGATTTACCGATTCAAATACTGACCATCAATCTGAATAAACAGCGGTTATTTTTTGATTAAAATTGTAGATACCCATTAAAAATCATGGGTCATATTCGCTGGTTGCGTACTAACAACATTAAGACACCTGAATTTGTTTTCACCTCAAGAAATAACACATTCCTTGATCCCTTCCCACGGCTAGTGCTTAATAAGCCAACACAGCGTTCACACTGAGATTCTCATGATTAACACTCTGCGAAAACTGGCTATTGTTTTGGGTTTAGCGCCTCCATTGGCTTGCGCTTATCCAGCTTATGATCTGGTGATGCCTAACGGCAGTCAGTTACATCTGGTAGGCAGTATTCATATGGGAACTAAAGCGATGTCTCCCCTTCCTAGCTCTCTGATGGAGCAACTCAAACAGGCGGATGGAATCATTGTTGAAGTCGATATTTCCAAACCCGTTAGCTTTAGTGGTCGTCGTGACTATCCCCCTCTCGCTGAACGGTTAAGTGAACCAGAATATCTGGCGCTGACTAACATTAGCCAGCAGCTCAAACTCGACATAAAGCATATCGCAACCGAATCTGGCTGGCAGGCGGCACTGGTATTACAAAATACTCAGGCTCAGCAGTTTGGCTTGCAAGGAGAGTATGGCATTGATTATCAGGTGATACGGGCGGCAAATCAGCACGCTATTCCGATTATTGAATTGGAAGGGGCCCA